>NZ_BPES01000006.1:0-207432 GCF_019654895.1 Roseobacter sp. OBYS 0001 | reverse complement strand
CTGCCCAGCCGCAACCGCAACCGCCGCACGCGTTCTCATCATAGTCAAACTCTCCTTCTAATTCGCAGGAACAGAAAGCGCAAAGCCTTGGATGTCAAGGCAGGCGCGGTGGTTTCAGTGACTCGCGTTGAATGAATTCAGTCGCGAAGGTCGTGGAAGACAGATCAGTCTCCCCGGCAATCTTGGCCAATAGGAATTGCGCTGCCGCGCGACCCATTTCGATCTGGGGCACACGCACCGTTGTCAGCGCCGGTGTGACCACACGCGCCAGCCCCACATCGTCAAAGCCAACGAAAGACATCTCATCCGGTAGCGACATGCCAATCTCACGTGCGCGCATCATCGCACCGGCGGCCAGCGCATCATTCGCACATAAAACCACGGTCGGCTTTTCCGCCTGCGCCATGATCTGATCAAACGCTGCAGCAGCATCGTCGATCAAATAGGGTGCTTCGACCTCATGGGTGATACGCGCGCCATCGCCAAATCGCGCCACAGCGGCATAGACACCATCGCGTCGCGCCTTGGCACGATCGTTGCTGGCCGTCTGGCCACTGATGACAGCGATACGCCGATGCCCAAGGCGCATTGCACGTTCTGCTGCGTCACCCGCCGCTGTCGCGTTATCAAACCCCGCGAAAAACTGCCCCTCACGGCTGACGTTACACCACGAGACCACATGCGCCACTCTTCGTTTGTCGATAAAATCCCACGTCTTGTCGGGCCGGTCATTCCCGATCAGCATCAGCCCATCGGCCCCCTGCCCGACCAGTGATTTAATCTGGCGGAATTCCTGTTCAGAGTCGAACCCCGTCGTTGCAACCAGCAGAGTGACACCATCAACCGCCAGAGCCTCCTGAAAAGCCTGAAGGCCGCTTGCAAACATCGCGTTGGCCATCGAAGGGATTACGGCACCAACAGTGTTCGTTCGGCTTGACGCGAGCGCACGACCGCCAAAGTTTGGCGTATATCCAAGAGTTTCAATCGCCTTTTCAATCTTCTCCCGTGTACTTGCTGCAACTTTGTCAGGATCGTTCAACGCCCGCGAAATGCTCGCAGTCGAGACCCCGGCCATTTTGGCCACATCTTCCAGAGTGGGTGCTGTAGATTTGACCATCTCACCATCGCCTGACGCTTAGGGTCCAGAGTACGGACCTGGTTGATGTAAGCGCTTGCATTGGGCCATGCAAGCGCTTACACATCTGCATACCAAGGGATTCTATTGGTGGGCAACCCCAACATTGATCCACCAAACATATGTGACACGCTGGAGGCGCGAAATGGCTCGTGAATATCTGAAAAAAGCTGAAAAGACCGCGATGACAGATGCGGGGGACGTGCGCGAGACCGTTCAGAATATTCTGAGCGACATAGAGGCCGGCGGAGATGCCGCGGCGATGCGCTATGCTGAAAAGTTCGATAAATACACCGGCAATGTCATCCTGACCGCAGAAGAGATCGACGCCGCCAGCGCCAAGGTCAGCCAGAAACTGAAAGACGATATCGCGTTTGCACATGACAACGTGCGCCGCTTCGCTGAGGTGCAAAAATCCACGATGAAGGATGTGGAACTTGAAATCGTTCCCGGGTTAATCGCTGGCCAAAAGGCCATCCCCGTGCGGGCTGCCGGATGCTATGTTCCCGGCGGGCGTTACAGCCACATTGCAAGTGCGATCATGACCGTCACCACCGCAAAGGTCGCAGGCTGCCAGCATATCACCGCATGTTCGCCGCCGCGACCCGATGTCGGGATCAATCCCGCGATCGTCTATGCCGCCAACCTCTGCGGTGCCGACAAAATCCTGTCCATGGGTGGGGTTCAGGGGGTCGCCGCCATGACCTTTGGCCTCTTTGATTTGCCAAAAGCGGATATTCTGGTCGGTCCGGGCAACCAGTTTGTCGCCGAAGCCAAGCGCATTTTGTTTGGCCGTGTCGGCATTGATATGATTGCAGGGCCAACCGACAGTCTTGTGCTGGCAGATGCCTCTGCCGACCCCTTCATGGTCGCGACAGATCTCGTCAGCCAGGCAGAGCACGGATATAACTCTCCGGTTTGGCTCGTAACAGATACCCGTGCGTTGGCTGAAAAGGTCATGGAATTGGTACCGGGTCTTATCGACGACCTGCCAGAACTGAACCGGGATAACGCGTTTGCCGCATGGCGTGACTATGCCGAGGTGATCGTCTGTGCCAACCGCGAGGAAATGGCCGACTGCTCAGACGATTACGCCCCCGAACACCTGACTGTACAGGCCGAAGACCTGCCGTGGTGGCTGGACCGGCTGCAGTGCTACGGCTCGCTCTTTCTGGGCGAAGAGACAACCGTTTCATTTGGTGACAAGGCATCCGGGACCAACCACGTGCTGCCCACATCGCGATCCGCAAAATACACTGGCGGTTTGTCAGTGCATAAGTACATGAAAATCGTAACTTGGCAGCGCTCCACCCGGGATGGCGCGCGCCCGGTGGCCGAAGCCACGGCGCGGATTTCTCGTCTGGAGGGGATGGAAGGGCACGCGCGCGCCGCGGATGCGCGTCTGCACAAGTACTTTCCGAACGAGAACTTTGACCTCTCAGCAGTGGATTAATTCAGGTGAGCGCGCTCTTTGATGTCAGCGGCAAGGTGGTCTGCGTGACAGGTGCCAGCAGTGGTTTGGGCCGACAAGCCGCCACGATGCTGGCACAGGCAGGCGCCAAAGTCGTCGGCGTCGCGCGTCGCGCAAAGGAATTGGACGCCTGGCATCGTGAGACAGAGGGGCAGACCGCCTGCGTCATAGCCGATCTGGCAGACAGGGATGCCTTGAAAGATGTGGCCACAAAGGTCGGTGTACCATTTGGCGCGGTGGATATCCTGATCAATGCCGCTGGAATCAATACACGTCAGCATGCAGATGAGGTGACCGATGCAGGGTGGGATGTGACCCTGAACCTCAATCTTGCGGCACCCTTTTTTCTCGCCCAAGCGCTTGTCCCAGCGATGAGACAAAACGGGTGGGGCCGGATCATCAATTTCGCCTCTCTGCAATCGCAGCGTGCCTTTCCCAATGGTATCAGCTATGGCGCGTCCAAAGGCGGGGTGGAACAGATGACCCGCGCCATGGCCGAGGCATGGTCAGGCCACGGCATCACCGCGAACGCCGTGGCACCCGGTTTTTTCCGCACGGAACTGACGGGGCCGGTATTTGCCAATCCCGAACTGGCGCAGCGCAACGCGGATCAGACCTGCATCGGACGCAACGGCGAACCTGTCGACCTTGATGGTCCGCTGATGTTTTTCTGCGCGCCCGCGTCTGACTATGTAACCGGCCAGACCCTTTTCGTTGACGGAGGTTTTACAGCAAAATGAAGGCATTAGTCTATACTGACATTGCGCAATTGACCTATCAGGACCGCCCTTTGCCAACCCCCAACGCGGACGAACATCTGGTGCGCATCGAGGCATCGGGGATTTGCGGGTCGGACATGCATGCCTTTCTCGGTCATGATGAACGCCGCCCTGCCCCACTGACACTTGGACACGAAGCAGCCGGTGTCGTGGTTGGCGGACCGATGGACGGGCGACGCGTCACCCTCAATCCGTTGGTCACCTGCCTGTCCTGCGACGATTGCAACGCAGGCCGCGAGAACCTTTGCACCAACCGGCAGATCATATCCATGCTGCCACGCGAGGGCGCTTTCGCAGAATACGTCTGCGTGCCCGAGCGTAATCTTGTGACGGTGCCAGATCACGTCGACCTTGAAAAAGCAGCATTGGCCGAACCTATCGCCTGTGGTTGGCACGCCGCCCGGCTCACGCGTGCTGTCGTGGGCAGCGACCTTACGGATACGCGGTGCGCAGTGATCGGCGGGGGCGCAATCGGCGTTGGCGCTGCCTTGGCGCTTGCAGCACAGGGCGCGCGGGATATCACGGTGATTGAGCCGAATGAGCTGCGCCGCGCGCGTCTTGCTGATGTTGCAGGTTTTGAGGTTTGCGCGCCGGATGAACCTGCCGCGCCCGAAGCGGGCAGCGTTGACCTTGTGATTGACGGTGTGGGCTATGCGGCCACCCGTGCTGCTGCCTGTATGATGGCCCGTCCGGGCGGGGTGATCGGGCATATCGGCCTCGGGAGCGGTGAAGGCGGTCTTGATGTGCGCCGGATGACTTTGCAGGAAATCACCTTTATTGGTACATACACCTATACGGCGCAGGATTTCCGCGACACGGCTGAGGCCATTTTCGACGGGCGGCTCGGGCCTCTTGACTGGATCGAGACACGCCCCTTGGCGCGGGGTCAAAGCGCGTTTAACGATATACGCAACGGTAAGGTCGCATCGCCCAAAATCGTCCTGATCCCCGAACACGCCGACTAACCCGCCGCCTGCAACCGAAAAAGGACACACCATGTACAAGAAGATCATCGTCTGCCTCGCTCTTGACCACGGAATAAGCGAAACCGCGCTGGCCAAGGCGAAACTGCTGCTGGATGACGGCGGCGAAATCATTGCACTGCATGTCCACGAGTTGCCATCGGGCACCACGAACGCCTATGTCACCGACGATATCGTGGAACGTGAACGGGCGAATGCTGAAAAACGGCTGTTGGAACGCGTGCAGGGTATTCCCAGCGCCAAGGCTGTCTTGATCAACGGCCATACCGGCCGGTCGATCGCGCAATATGCAAAGGAACAAAACGCCGATTGCATCATTCTGGGGTCTCATAAACCGGGGTTGAGCGATTTCTTTCTCGGCTCTACTGCGGCGAGGATTGTACAGCAGGCGCATTGCTCTGTCGTTGTGCTGCGCTGAACTGGCTCCTGCCTTTCTAAAAAATACGACTTTCACTTCAATCTGAATTCGAGGAGGCCACATACGTGTCCATCAGTTCCAAAATTGTGGACGATTTCATCGCAGAAGGCGTTGAATTCATTACCACAGTTCCGTGCAAACAGCTTGCCGGCGTCATCGACGAAGTCGAGGCACGACCCGAAATCCACCACGTCCCGTCCAATAAGGAAGACGAAGGCATGGGGTTGTGCGCGGGGGCTTTCATGGGGGGCAAGAAACCTGCCATCATCATGCAGAACACCGCGATTGGGGTCACGATCAACACGCTGGCCACGCTGACGCAATACTACCGGATGCCGCTGCCCATGTTGATCTCCTATCGGGGCGAGTTGCGCGAACCCGTGGCCTGTCAGGTCGAGATGGCGGTGCACACCAAGGCGCTGTTGAACCAGATGCTGATCCCCACGTTCCACTTCCATAAGGAATCCGATGCAGCCGAACTGCCTGAGATTCTGAAATACACATTCATGTGCAACAAACCTGTGGCGATCCTGACGGATGCGTCCTTCTGGGGAGGCTATGGCGACCAATGATCCGTTCTGAAATCCTGCGCGAAATCGCGCCCATCCTTCGGGATCACCTCGTTGTCTGCAACATCGGTCTGCCCAGCCAGGAACTGCATATGATCGACGACCAGCCGACCAATTTCTACATGCTCGGCACCATGGGTTTGTCGTCTTCCATCGGGCTTGGCCTTGCCATGGCACAGGACAAAACCGTGATCTCCATTGACGGGGACGGCTCTGTTCTGACCAATATGGGCACTCTGCCTACTATCGCCAACAACGTCGCGGACAACTATATCCTGATGATCATCGACAATGGATCTTACGGTTCCACCGGGGATCAACCGACTTACGCGGGCAAGAAAACGTCGCTGGCGGCAGTGGCATCGGCCTGTGGCTGTGAAAACGTGATCGAGTGTCAGGACAAAGACACCGGCGAGGTTCTGCAAAAAGCCATCGACAGCAAGCAGATGACGATCATCGTCGTGAAATGCGACAGCGGCAACATCAAACTGCCTGTGATCACCATGGACCCGGTCGTTATTCGCGACCGCTTCATGAAGGCGGTTCAGGCCTGATCTGATGGGAGCGACCATCCACAGCTATGACGACGCCCGCCGCATCGCGCGGCGGCGTCTGCCTTGGATGGTCTTTGACTACATTGACGGGGCGGCGGGCAATGGCGTGGCCGAAGCGCGCAACCTCGCCGCCCTGCGAGACGTCGAATTGCAGCCGCGCGTGCTGCGCAACGTTGCGCGTCGCGACATCGGTGTGCAGGTGTTTGAGCACGCGGGCCAAGCTCCCTTTGGCATCAGCCCGATGGGCATGTGCAATCTGTCAGGTCCCGGCGCAGATGTGATGCTGGCGCGCATTGCTGCGAAACATCAGGTGCCTGTCGGTGTCTCGACCGTTGCGTCCACCTCACTGGAAACGATGATCGAAGAGGCGCAGGGACACGCCTGGTTTCAGCTCTACTTTTCCGGGGATGGCAGCGGCACGGCCAAACTGGTGGAGCGTGCCAAAACCGCCGGATACAAAACGCTGATCATGACGCTGGATGTGCCCGAAGTGGGGCGACGTCCGCGCGAATTGCGGCGTGGGTTCAAGATGCCGTTCAGGATCGGTCCGATGCAATTCATCGACTTTGCCCTGCATCCACGCTGGTCCCTCTCCAGCCTCATGGCAGGCGCGCCCGATCTGGCAAACTTCCAGACACCGGAGTTTACCTTTGATCGCACCGAAAGCCGCGCAGCCGCAGATTGGGATTTCCTCAAGCGCCTGCGCGACAGTTGGGATGGCCATCTGGTGGCCAAGGGTGTGACGGATGTTGACGATGCCTTGCAGCTGAAAGCGCAGGGCGTTGATGCCATTCAGGTCTCAACCCATGGCGGGCGCCAGCTTGACAGCGCGCCGCCCCCCATTCTTGCGCTCAAACGAATACGCGACGCGATCGGCCCGCAGTACCCCCTGTTTTATGACACCGGGATGCGGTCGGGTGAGGACGTCGTCAAAGCCTATCAAATGGGCGCCGATTTTGTCTTCTTTGGGCGCGGGATGCAATTTGCGATTGCGGCGGGCGGGCGCGATGGGCTTGAACAATATTGGAACCTGCTGGCGGATGAGACCAGCCTCACCCTAGCCCAGATGGGCTTGACCACCCTGCCCAATCGGAGCGACGTCACCCGTTAGCCAAATGTGGATGACTGCTAAAACTTGTCACTCTGCACGCCTATTTTGGTCCGGCCTGACCACCATGCGTTCAAACAGCTACTTGCGGATCGTAAGGGCGCTCCAAGGACAGCGTCTGCTTGAGCCGTTTCCATGTCGCCTCTTCAAACCGGTCGGGCCACACGACACCCAGTTCTGCGGCTTGTCGCCGGGCGCGCGGCAGAAAAGCACCAGCATAGGCAAGATGCGCCGCGATCATGCCCTCACGGGTGGGCAAAGGCGGCGGCAGCGAGATCAGAAGCTCTTGCTGAGCATCCGTCAACAGCCGATTGAGATGCAGGATGCCGCCACGGTGGGGCGCGTTGGTTTCTTCCACTAGCAAATCAACCAGTAACTGCCTGAGGTGATAGACGCCCAAGACACCGTTGATATATTCCTTGCGACCCTCAGCCAAAGGCAAAAGCCCGAGTATTCTAATAAAATCCTCCACCTGACGCAGGAATTTATCCGGGTCTCGCACCCTCGAAGGCGCTTGCGGCGTCAATTGATCGTATAGTCGCTCGGGATCGAAAACGACCTTCAGTGTGTTCTGATAATGCGAAGCCAGCTGCTCAGGCTTGAGAATGATCAGGTCAATGCGCATCCAGTCTTCGGTGATCGCATTGATGAGAACGGGTATGTTCTTGCGATCCCACCACAAAACAATCGTTCCGGTCTGCGACACCGCTTCGCGCCATGCGGCGGCAATCGCATCTGTTGCGCCATTCTCGCACACCAAAACGAAGTCCAGATCGCTATAGGCATCGGCCATGCCGTTCCCGTGACTGCCACTTAGAAACAGGGCTTGAACCTCCGGCACGTCCTGCAGGGCTGCTGCGATGGTGTTGATCTTCGAATTGTCTGACATTGGGGTGCACCTTTTCTGGGACCCAACGGTTTTACCACTGGAAACAATCATTGCCAAATCGCCCCTGCCCTGTCAGATGCAGCCCGCTAGCGAATAATCCACTGCGTCGCGGTATCCTCCTGCCATCCTGTCTGATGCAAAAGGGGCGTGTCTGACTCCGTTTCTGCATACCCCAGGCACAGGTATCCGGTCAGCGACCACTCTGGCGGGACGCCCAATGTGGCGCACACATCATCCGGATCAAGGATCGACACCCAACCGACGCCAATATTCTCGGCCCGTGCCGCCAGCCACAATGTGTGGATCGCCATCGCGGTTGAATAGGACAACATCTCCGGCATGCTTTGCCGCCCCAAGCCTTTGCCCTCTTCCGGTGCGGTATCGGTAAACACAGCCAGATGAACGGGTGCATCGCGCAGCCCTGCCAGTTTCAGCGCCAGATAGGCCTGCTGATCGCTGCCGGAGTAAAGCTGCGCGGCCTCGGCATTGCTCGCTTCGAAATTCGCGATGATCCGGGCGCGCAAGGCAATGTCTTCGATCTGAAGAATACGCCAGGGGCGCGAATTTCCGACCGATGGCGCGCTGTCCATGCTGGCGCGCAGGCGTCCCAGCACCTCCGGCGCGACGGGATCGTTGCGAAAATGCCGGACATCACGACGCCACGTCAGGATATCCTGCAACGCTTGTCGATGTGTCTGTGTCAGTTTCACCGCTTGCCCTTTTCTGGCATCCTATCAAATCAACCTGTCCGCAAAAGGCATTTCACAGCCTCATCCGTCGCCTTTGCGCAGCAAATACGTATCCATGATCCAGCCATGATCCGCGCGGGCCTTGGCGCGTTTTTCCACGATCTGCGTGCCGACAGCGCGCAGACGCCCCTTGATGGTTATCTGTTCGGGCATGCCCAGAAAAGCCCCCCACCAGATCATGAGGTCCGGATCATCCAGCGCCATGAAACTGCATTTACCATCCAGCATCACAACGGCAGTCTCTGCATTGCCCGGCAGGCCATGGGTGCGCAGTTGCTGGCCCGTGGTGACGCAGACCGATCCATCGATGGTGTTGAAGGGGATGGCGTGTGCGGCCGTCAAAGCCTGCAAAGCCGTGACCCCCGGCACAACCCGGATCGTCGGGCGCGGCGACAGGCGCTCGGCAATGCGCAGGGTGCTGTCGTATAATCCGGGATCGCCCCAGACCAACAGGGCAACCGGACCTGTGATTTCTGTTTCTGCCAAAGCGCCCTGCCACGCCAGCGCGATCTGATCATGCCACAGCGCCACACGTTCCTGATAGGGCAGTGTTTCATCGCGCACCGGCATCTCGAACGGCACGACCTTTGCCTGCGCGCCTGCTGCTTCGATGATTTTCAGACGCACCGTGGCGAGGTCATCCTTGCCCGCCCCTTTGCGCGGCAAGAGGATCACGGCTGCGTCGCGGATCGCCTGCCGGCCTTCCAGCGTGATATGCGACATCGCGCCGGTGCCAATCCCGATAAGCCACAGATCAGAGATCATAGCGCGCGCTACCCTTCTGCCAGAGGTCCATAGAAAATCAGCGCCGGTTTTGATCCGACCTCTGACGTCAATGCGGCAACCAGTGCCGCAACGGTGGTTCGGGTGATTGTCTGCTCCTGCGTGCCTACCGCCTCGGCGAGGATCGCAGGCGTTTCGGGGGGCAGACCCCGCGCCATCAGGGCCTGCGCCAGTCTTGGAAAGGTCCGTTTGCCCATAAAGACGACCGTGCAGGCGGTTTTATCGGCAAGTGCTGTGAGGTCCAGATCATCCGGCAAATCCCCCGATGCGTCATGCCCTGTCACAAACTGGACACGACGCGCGGTGAACCGGCGTGTCAGCGGGATGCCGCAGGCAGCAGCAGCGGCAATGGCGGATGGCACGCCGGGAATGATCTCGTATTCAATGCCGGCGGCGCGCAGCGCCACGAGTTCTTCTTCGAGGCGGCCAAACAGACCGCTGTCGCCCGATTTCAGCCGCACGATACGCCCGCCTGCCTCGGCGTATTCGACCAGCAAACGGCTGACGTGCTGTTGACGGGGTGACGGGCGGCCCGCCCGTTTACCCACACCCACCAGATCGGCGCCCTGCCTGGCATGGGTCAAAATCGGGCCAGAGGATAAATCATCAAACAGAACGGCATCCGCGCGCTTGAGCCGGTCCACCGCCTTGAGGGTCAGCAACTCCGGATCGCCCGGCCCGGAGCCGACGAAAGAGACAAAACCGCTCATGCTGCCTCTGGCGTAATGAGGTGAAAAAATGTCCCCGTCACATTGCCGCGCAACGACCCGGTTTCAGGCACCGGGTTGCCATCGGCATCGAACACATCCGCCAGCGCCGCATCCGGTTGCTCCAGAATGGTCGAATAATGAAACTCATGCCCGCGCAGCGCCTGACCGGTGGCAAAACCGGGCATCGCCGCCCCCAGAACGGCACGACGATAGCCAAGGTGGAATTTCCTTTTCTCATAAGAGGTCACAAGGCCAAGCAACCCGGCCATCGCATGGGTGTTGCCCTCCTTGTCGATCAATGCGGTGCCAAGCGCCATGTATCCACCGCATTCCCCATGTACCGGGCGCGTCTCTGCATGGGCGCGCAAACCAGCGAGAAATTGCGACGCCGCAGCCAATTGCCCTGCGTGCAATTCCGGATACCCGCCGGGCAACCATACCAGATCAGCGCTCGTATCAGGTGCCTCATCGGCCAGCGGCGAAAACGGTAGGATCTCGGCCCCCGCAGCGCGCCAGCCCTTCAGCAGATGCGGGTAGGTGAACGAAAAGGCGGCATCTTGCGCAAGCGCAATGCGCTGTGCGGGCGGGCGCGGCAGCCCGCCGCCTGATTTCTGCACAGCACCCGCCGCCGCCGCACGGATCGCCGACAGATCGACATGCGCACGCAGGAATTCGGCATATCCCGCAATCGCGGTTTCCAGATCGGGATGTTCAACCGCCTGAATAAGGCCAAGGTGACGTTCCGGCAGGCTCAGATCTCCCCGGCGGGGCAAAACGCCCAAAACCGGGATGCCAGCCTTGTCCATGCCAAGGCGCGCAAGCCGTTCGTGACGCGGGCTGGCCACGCGGTTCAGGATCACGCCCGCAAAGGGCAAATCCGGCGCATAGGCTTTGAACCCCAGTGCCGTGGCCGCCGCCGATTGCGCCTGACCGCCCACATCGACGACCAAAATCACCGGCCAGCCCATCCGCATCGCCGTCTCCGCGCTGGAGCCAAAGCCGGTCTGGCCTTTTGTGGCGACCCCATCATACAGCCCCATGGACCCCTCCGCGATACAGATATCCGCGTCCATCATCTCAGCCGCGATCCCATTCAGCAGCGCGGGGTCCATCGCCCAGGTATCAAGGTTGAACGAGGGCCGCCCGCTGGCTGCACGGTGAAACGCCGGATCAATGTAATCAGGCCCGGATTTATAGGGCTGCACCGTCAATCCGTCATCACGCAAGGCGCGCAACAGGCCCAGCATCACGGTTGTTTTCCCCGTCCCCGAGGAGGGCGCGGAAATCAGCAGGCCGGGGGGTACGTCAGTCATCGCCATGTCTCCATCCCGACCACGGGCTTTGTGCCGATTGTGGTCTGTAACGTCTGTCATAATCAGCGGCGTATAACCGGCTTTCCGCGAAATCCTCACCGCCGATGGCCGGGCCGACCAAAATCAAGGCGGTGCGTGAAATGTCCGGATCAAGCTGGGCCTGCACCGTGGCGAGCGTGGCGCGCAACACACGTTCATCGGGCCAACTCGCGCGAAAAACCACAGCGACCGGGCACGCCGCACCATAATGCGGGGTCAGTTCCTCAACCACTTTGGCAAGGTTCCCGATCGACAGATGCAGCGCCAGCGTGGCCCCTGTCGCACCAAAATTCGCCAGCGTCTCACGTTCTGGCATGGACGACGCCCGGCCCTGCGTTCGGGTCAGAACCAGTGATTGGGACAGCCCCGGCAGCGTCAACTCCTGCCCCAGACTTGCGGCGGCGGCGGCAAAAGACGGCACGCCCGGCGTCACGCTAAAGGGGATATCCAGCGCCTTGAGACGTCGCAATTGTTCGCCCATGGCAGACCAAAGCGACAAATCCCCCGAATGCAACCGCGCCACATCCTGCCCGGCGGCATGGGCATCAGCAATCTCAGCGATGATCGCATCAAGGTCCAAGGGTGCCGTGTTAATGATCCGCGTCCCCGGCGGGCAATGGTCCAACACAGCCTCAGGCACGAGCGACCCCGCATATAGGCACACCGGGCAGGCGGCGATCAGATCCCGCCCGCGCAGCGTCAGCAAATCCGCGGCACCCGGGCCTGCACCGATGAAATGAACCGTCATGCGCCCTCTCCTATCGCCAGTGCACAAGTTGCCTTGCCATCGGATGATTTGACGCGCGGTGCAAGCAGTTTCGCGCCCGGCCCGGCTGCGGCAAGGGCTGCGGCCTCGGCTACCGATCCGGTGCCCCGCGCCGCCTGTGACACCGCCGATTGCGTTTGCGTCACCTGTTTGCGCAAGGCCGGTGCGGACACAGCGATGATGGGCAAAGACATGTCAGCGGCGAGGGTCCGAAACCCCTTGGCACACGTTTTGTCGTCTATGGTTGCGATTGCATCAACGGTGGTTTGTGACCCTGTTTCAGACAGCGCATCCCTGAGGCTGGCCGCTGTTGCTGCGGATTGGAACCCAAAACCTGCCACGATCATAGCACGCCGCTCCACTGCACGAGGGGATAGGATGGCTTCCACGCGGTTTTGGCACCCAACGGTTGCGCGGTCGACACATCAATACGCAACAACTCACCCCCCTTGCGCGCATGCGTTTCCGCCAGCAGGCGTTCAGCCTCGAGCGTGACGGCGTTGGCGACAATGCGCGTTCCGGCGGGCAATAGTCCCACCAGCGCATCCATCATTTCCGCACTTATTCCGCCCCCGATGAACACCGCATCAGGGCTTGGCAACCCGGTCAGCACATCGGGCGCCTCTCCGTGGACAACCCGCAAACGATCCACCCCAAGCGCCGCTGCGTTGTGTTCAATCAGCCGCACGCGATCTGCGCGCGGCTCAACCGAAATGGCGCGGCACGCCCGGTGCGCCAGCAGCCATTCGATGCCGATGGACCCAGACCCGCCACCGATGTCCCACAGCAACTCCCCCGGTTTCGGTGCGAGGGACGACAGGGTTACGGCCCGCACCGGGCGTTTGGTCATCACGCCGTCGGTTTCGAAGATTGCATCCGGCAGACCAGCAGCGACGGGCAGCACTGCCCCGGCGCCCTTGGGCTTGAGCGCCACGCAGACCGGATGCTGAAATGCGCGGGGCTGCACGTCGTCGGCACGCAGTGACGTGCATTTTTCACGCGGCCCGCCAAGCGCCTCCATCACGGTCAGCTCGCTTTCGCCAAACCCTTCGCCTTGCAGGTATTGCGCAAGCGCGTGCACGGCATCCCCATCGCGCAACAAGACCACAAGCTGAAGATGTGGTGCAAGAAAGGGACGAAGCCGCGTCAATGGAGCCGCATGCAAGCCAAGACAGATCGTCTGATCAATCGCCCAGCCCATATGGCTCGCCGCCCGCGAAAAAGTGGATGGCGCGGGCAGGCATCGCCACTCGCCCGCCTCAAATTCACGCGCAATCACGGAGCCTGCGCCGAACCAGAACGGATCACCCGACGCCAGAACCACGACCTTTTGCCCCCGCAGGGATGCCAAAAGCCCTATCCCGTCAGAAAACGGCACAGGCCATTCGATCAGCCTGGCAGTGGTCTCGGCGAGCAATGACAAATGCCGCCGCGGCGCCATGATCACCTCGGCAGCGGCAAGGGCCTTATGGCTTGCAGGGGGCAGGCCATCCGGTCCATCTTCGCCCAGACCGATGATGGTGATCCAAGGGGCTTTAGTCATGACGCCAAACCTGCTGATACTCGGCGGCACGACCGAGGCCACGGCGCTGGCCAATGCGCTGGCTAAAGCTGGGGTCAAAGGCACCGTGTCTTTTGCGGGGCGCGTGGAACGACCGATCCGCCAACCCTTGCCGCAGCGTGTCGGCGGTTTTGGTGGCGCAGAAGGTCTTGCGCGTTACATGCGGGCGGAAAAGATCACCCATCTGGTCGATGCAACCCATCCGTTCGCCGCGCAGATGAGCCGCAATGCGGTCGCGGCCTCTGCGCAGGCCGAGGTGCCGATGATCGCCCTGACCCGTCCCAAATGGGACCCCGAACCGCAGGACAAATGGCAGCATGTTGCGGATATCGCGGGGGCCGTTGCGGCGCTTGAGCGCGCGCCGCTGCGGGTGATGCTGGCGGTGGGGCGCATGCATCTGGCCGATTTCGCGCCCAACCCGCAGCATTTTTATCTGTTGCGGCTGGTGGATCCGCCCAAGGCGGCGCTGCCCCTGCCCGACGCACAGGTGATTGTCGCGCGTGGCCCATTTACCGAACCCGACGACCGGGCTTTGATGCAGGAGCACAGGGTCGACATCGTCGTGTCGAAAAATGCCGGCGGCAGCGGCGCCTATGCCAAGATCGCCGCCGCGCGCGCGCTTGGGCTGCCGGTCATCATGATCGACCGCCCGTCTGTGCCGGAGCGGCACGAGGTCGCGACCCCCGCTGACGTGCTGGCCTGGCTCAGCCATCAGGAGACCGACCGCGGGGTATAAACGATGGGATCGCCCGCCCGTTCAATCAGCCGCGTCTGGGATGAACCGACCAACACCACGGTGCGCATATCCGCCATTTCAGGCGTCGCCTCGGCAAGCCGCACCACATCGATCTTCTGCTCGGGCGTGGAAACCGCGCGGGCAAAAATCAGCAACCGCTCAGGTGCGCACCCCTCGCGCAGAACATCGAGGACACGGGCAAAACCATCGGGGCGCGCTTTGGAGCGTGGATTGTAAAAACCCATTGCAAAATCAGCCTCCACCGCCAGTCGCAGCCGCTTTTCGATCAGATCCCATGGTTTCAGGTTATCGCTCAGGTTGATCGCGCAAAAGTCATGACCAAGCGGCGCACCCGCCGCCGCCGATGCGGCGAGCATGGCGGTGATGCCAGGCAAAACCCGCACATCCAACGCGCGCCACGTCGCATCGCCCGCTTCAAGGGCTTCGAAAACAGCCGAGGCCATCGCAAAGACACCTGGATCACCAGAGCTGACCACCACCACACGGCGGCCATCGGCAGCCATCTGCAAAGCGTGGCGCGCGCGATCCAGTTCCACCCGGTTGTCGCTTTCGTGCAAGGTCAAACCGGCGCGCGGCGCAATGCGGCGCACATAGGGAATGTAGCCGACGATATCTGTGGCCTGCGCGATTGCCGCCATCACTTCAGGGGTAATGCAGCTCTCCCGACCCGGTCCAAGACCCGCGATGATGACCCAGCCGCTCACGGCCTGCGGCCCTGTCCATGCACGATGATGATTGAAAAATAGGGCAGCGTTTCCGCGTCGAACTCGGCCAGAGGGCAGATTTCCTGCCCCTCCATGCTGGCGTATTTCACAAGGATCGCGCGCTCCGCCTTGCCCGCCGCCGCCAGTGCCCGGCGCACCTTGGGCAGGTTGCGCCCGATTTTCATAACGACCAATGCATCGGCCTGTGTCATCGCATTGGTTAACGTCTCTTCGTCCAGCGTCCCCATGACGGTCGACAGGATGTCATCGCCCCATGTGATCGGCGCGCCACTCGCTGTCCAGGCGGCAGACATGCCAGTGATGGCCGGAATGACTTCGATCGGCAGACTGTCTTTCAAACGCGTGTAAACATGCATGAAAGAGCCATAAAAGAACGGGTCCCCCTCGCACAGCACCACAACGTCTTCGCCCGCTTGCACAAGCGTTTGCAGATGCGCGGTGCAGTCGGTGTAAAAGGCCGAAAGTGCCGCATTGTAGCGCGGATCAGACAGCGGGATCTCGGTCGTGACGGGGTATTCCATCGCAAAGGGCACCACATCATCGCGCAACATCCCATCTACAATGGTGCGCGCGCGACCGGCCCGGCCTTTCTTACGGAAGTAGGCAATGTTGCGGGTCTCGCGCACGAGACGATCTGATTTGACGCTCATCAGCTCCCGATCACCGGGACCCAAACCGACGCCATATAAAACGCCGGTCATTCCGCGCGGCTCGCGATGGCATTGATGGCGGCGACGGTGATGGCGCTGCCGCCCAGACGACCCTCGACAATGATCGATGGCACCGGGTTCGCCGCCCATAACGCGTCTTTGCTCTCTCTTGCGCCGACAAACCCGACGGGGCAGCCGATGATCGCCGCAGGCCGTGGGCAGTCCGGATCTTCGAGCATCTCCAGCAGGTGAAACAGCGCGGTTGGCGCATTGCCGATCGCCACAACCGCGCCCTCCAGACGGTCCCGCCAAAGCTCAAGCGCTGCAGCCGAACGCGTTGTGCCAAGTCTTGCGGCCATGTCCGGCACCCGGGCATCCCGCAGGGTGCAGATCACATCGTTATCGGCGGGCAGGCGTTTGCGTGTCACCCCTTCGCTCACCATATAGGCATCGCAAAAAATCGGCGCACCCCGCATCAACGCATCCCGCGCCGCTGCGACCATGCCGGGGGCAACTTTCACATGCTCTTCCAAGCCCACCAAACCTGCAGCGTGGATCATGCGCACGACGACTTGCTCTTCGTCGGGTGCAAAACGCTCCAACGCCGCTTCGGCACGAATGGTTGCGAAGCTTTCCAGATAGATGGCCGCCCCATCTTTTTCATATTGGTAAGGCATGGCTACTGTGTCAGTTCCTTGAAAACGTCATCTATGGACAATCCGCGCGCAAACGGCTCATCCCATGCAGCGCCATGCCTGACAAGATCGAATTTACCGTCCGCACCGACCAGAGTGACATCCGCAGGCCCGGCATGCGCGCAGCCCTTCGCGCAGCCCGACACATGCAGGCTTTGTCCCTTGGGCATGCGGGTGGCAAGTGCCTCAGCCAAGGCACGGGTTTCGGTTTCGCCCTGTTCACAAAGCGGCGCACCGGGGCAGGCATGGACATTCAGGATATGCGCACCGGGTTTCGTAACGAAACTGTCGGTGACGACCTTTGAGGCCCCTTCGAGCAGGAACAGCCGCCACGGCGTGCAGCGCAGCCCTGCGACTGCGTCATCCGCGAACAAACCGATCAACCCGCGTGCATCCACCGCCCCGAAACCCGCACCCAAAAGGTATCCCTCAGGGCAAGGACCCGGTTGCGGTGTCGTGCCAGTGCGACGCGGCGCATGGCCCTGAAAACCGTCCGGCAGCGCGTTTCTTTCCAAGTGGCGGCGCATGCGGCCTGTCTGATCACCGCCGCTGTCGACAAACCACTGCGCAAGATCAGCAAGCGCGGACAGTGCCGTGTCCGGGCTGATTTCCATACCCGTCACGGCACCATCCGCGCGCAGAATCAAAGCTGTTTGTGCGCCACGTTCGAACCTGAAATCACCCGAGGCCAAAGACAAAAGCGGCTGCGCACCTGTATCAAAGACAATCCCCATTTTGGCGGGCAAGTCCGGCAAAGCCCGCAAGCCTGCCACGATCCTTGGATACAGGTTTTCGGTGAGGCCATCCTGCCCCCAGAAAGGCGTCGTAAGGATGTTCCTGCGCGCCTCATCCTCTGCTGTGGCATCCAAAAGGCCCGCATCCATAAGCGCTTCCAGTAGTGCACCGTGCCGGTCCTCATCCACGCCCCTGATCTGGAGGTTGCCCCGCGAGGTCAGATCAATCACGCCATTGCCATAGCCGATCGCGAGTTCGGCCAGCCTGCAGGCTTGGGTGCGATCCAGACGGCTCATCTGAGGACGCACGCGCACAACCAGCCCGTCGCCCGAGGCCATCGGGCGATGCGCGCCCGGGCACCATCCCTTGACGCGGGGGGCCTTGGCAGACGCAGCGCGGTTCATTCCGCCGCCTCCAGCGACGCAAGGATCGAATTACGCCGCGATTTCCACAGACCCGCCGCGTGCAGCGCTGCAAACCGGTCCCGCATGGCGGCCAACGCCGCAGGGTTCGCATCTGCAAGAAAGGCCGTGACATCCGCATCGCCCAAAGTGGCATCAAAATAGAGATCGAACAGATGCCCCGGCACCACATCGGCAAGCTGGGCAAAGGCAGCCATGTTTTCCAGTGTCGTAGCGATTTCCGCCGCCCCGCGAAAGCCATGCCGCTGCATGCCCGCAATCCAATCCGGTTGCGTGGCGCGCGCATGAACCACGCGGGCGATCTCTTCGGTCAGGGTGCGGGTGCGCGGGTTTTCGAAATCGGTCGCATCCATATGGTAAAGTGCTGCGCTCCCACCGGTGACTGATTTGGCGGCGGCGAACCCTGCCTCATGGGTGGCGTAGTCTTCGGCCAGCAGCACATCGGTTTCCGGCAAGTCCTGAAAGTGCAGGAACGCAGTCGCCTTGCTGACCCGCGCCTTGATACCAGCGGCGTCTTGCTGCACTTTATCCCCGTCGAGCGCCCAGCTTGAGGCGGCCAGCCAGGCTTCCCCTGCCGCCAGTTTGGCTGCCTCGGAATAATCACCGATATGGGCCCCCATGGCGACGCCGAAACTGCCCGGTGCCGGGCCGAAAACGCGCGTGGTGTCAGCCCCTGCGTAGGGGTTCCAGTCGGGCGCTTCATCGCGGGCGGCCAAGGCGCGCACCGCTTGCGAAAACAGCGCTGTAAGTGTTGGGAACACGTCGCGAAACAGCCCCGACACGCGTAAGGTCACATCCACGCGCGGGCGGTCCAATTTAGTGATCGGCAGCACCTCGATACCTGACACACGCTCGGACCCTTCATCCCAGACCGGGCGCACACCCAGCAGGCAAAGCGCCATCGCGAACTCCTCGCCCGCCGTGCGCATGGTGGCCGACCCCCAGAGATCCACGATCAGACTGCGCGGCCAGTCGCCTTCGTCCTGCAGATGTCGGCGCACGAACTCATCCGCCAGCCTGCGCCCCTGTTCGTAAGCCGCCCGCGTCGGAACGGAGCGTTGGTCTATGGTATAAAGGTTGCGCCCGGTGGGCAGCACATCAAGCCGCCCCCGGTAGGGCGATCCGGACGGGCCGCCCGCGATGCGTTTGCCATCCAGCGCCGCCAAGAGGGCTGCACTCTCGCATCGCGCGGAAAGGCTCGCATCAAAAGTGGTATCCACCTGCGGCGCGCGGCCCCAGATATGCAAACCATCCCCGAACTGGCTGTCCTTGATGTCACAGACAAAGCGGTCGATGCGCGTGATGGCCTCCGCCGCGCAGGACACGCCGTCCAACCCCAATTCATGTTCCACACCCAGCGCCTGCGCCTCATCACGGATATTCTCCTGCAACAGATCGCGGCGGCGCGGATCAAGCCCGTCCGCATTGGAAAATTCATCCAGCAAAGCTTCAAGCCGTACCAGCCGCAGCGGCGTCGCAGTGGGGCGCAGGGGCGGCGGAATATGCCCCAGCGTCACAGCCCCGATGCGGCGCTTGGCTTGTGCCGCCTCGCCGGGATCATTCACGATAAAGGGGTAAATCACCGGCGTCGCCCCGGTCAGCGCATCCGGCCAGCATGCGTTGGACAGGGCGACCGACTTGCCCGGCAACCATTCCAGCGTGCCATGCGCCCCGATGTGAACGATGGCATCCACCTGCGTGCGCAGCCACAGATAGAACGCCACATATTCATGGCGCGGGACACGCGACAGGTCGTGGTATTCTTCATCGCGTTTCTGCGGTGTGCCACGCTCTGGTTGTAGCGCGATCCAGACATTGCCACGCCGCACGGCCGGCATCGCAATCGCGACACCTTCAGGCGGATCGTCCCATGCTACCGTGAGATCGTCGCGCAGGCTCTGTGGCAGATTGGCCAGCAGCGCCTGATAGTCACGCGCATCGAGCAGTTGGTCGGCGCTCTCAAAATCCTGCGCGGTAACGTGTCCGTCGGTCGCGTAGCCCGCACCTGCCAAATCCTCAAGGATCGCGGAGGCAGAGCCAAGCGCGTCCATCCCCACAGCATGCGCGAGGTTCCACTCGCGCCCCGGGTAGGTGGACATCACCAATGCTATGCGGCGTTCACTGGCGGGTTTGGACGCCAAATGGACCCAAGCCGCCACCCGATCCGCGATTGCCATGATCCGCTCAGCGTGGGGGCGGTGCACAAAGCGCGAATATTGCAAATCCGCGTCCCTCTTTTGCGGCTCCTTGAAAGAGGCGACACCGGCGAACAGCCGTCCATCAACTTCTGGCAGCACCACATGCATGGCCAGATCAGCAGGGGACAACCCGCGTTCTGCTTCGGCCCATGCCGCCTGCCGCGAGGTGGCCAGCGCCATCTGGAAAACCGGCACGTCACCTGCGTCCAGCGGCGAGGCGCCGCGCGTGCCCTGTCCGGAAAATGACGTCGCATTGACGATTGCAACGGGGCTGAGATGGGCCACCTGACGGGTTAACCATTCCGCGGCACCCGAAGCCTTGAGTGACGGTGCAAACAGCCCCATCACGGCAAACCCATTGGCGCGCAGCGCGGCAAAGACCTGTTCAATCGGTGCCAGATCGGCGGCCACCAGAAACGAGCGGTAAAAGACGACCAGCACCAGCGGGTCCGTGGCCTCCTTGGCCAGAACCGGACAGGTCACACCATGTTCCGGTGTCCAGCCCCCGACCGAGGGCAACGTCTTGGCCCCGCGCACAGGCCCTGCATAAAGCCCCGAGGCCAGCGCCATCTGCGCCAGTGCCGCCTGCCATGCAACCACACCACCGGTATCACAAAGCTTTTGCAACTGACGCAATGTGGACACCGGCAAGGTCGAGACCGCATCAAGGCGCGTATCCGTGCGCCCGTCCGCAGGCAGCACGGCCAGCGCAATGCCCTTGGCCCGCGCCAGAGCCTCGATCTGCTGCAGGCCATAGGGCCAGTAGGGCACACCGCCAATCAGCCGAATAAGAATACCCTTTGCGCTGCACAGCGTTTGTTCGACATAGGTATCGACCGACAGCGGGTGTTTCAGCGCCGTGATATTGGCCAGTCGCAAGCCGGGCAGCCGGCCCTCGGGCCCGCCCCCCTTGCGCCACGCCTCCGCCAAAGCACCGAGGTCTGAATCAGACAGGCTGAGCACAACCAGATCGGCGGGCGTCTGCCCCAGATCGGTTGGCGTTTCCGTCTCTTCCAGACCATGGCTTTCGCGAAAGACGACATGCATGGCAGGTTACTCGGCAGCCGCAGGGACAGGGACCAACACGGATTGCACCGCCTCATAGCTCACGTCATCATGTTCAGCGATCACGACCAACCGGCCCCGGCGCGGTTCATTCTCCGCCCAAGGGCGGTCAAACTGATGGCGCACGCGCGCGCCCACCGCCTGCACCAAGAGCCGCATAGGTTTACCGACAACGGAGGCATAGCCTTTGACGCGCAGGATATTCTGCTCCTTGGCCAGGACCTCGATGCGGGCAACCAGTTCGGCCGGATCGGACACTTCGGGAATCTCCACCACGATGGATTCAAAATCGTCATGTTCGTGATCATCATGCCCATCATGATGCGAGGGGCGCGCGTCCATATCGTCTTCGGCGGCGGCCTCCAGCCCCAGAATGACGCGCGGATCAATCAGCCCTTCAGCAACCTCAATCACCGGGATCGGGCGCGGGCTGCGCGCGGCGATTTCCTCTTTGGCTTTGGCCACGCCTTCGGCACCGGCCAGATCGGGCTTGGTCAGCAGGATAATATCCGCGCAGGAAATCTGGTCTTCAAAGACCTCGGACAAGGGCGTGTCATGATCAAGGCTTTCATCCGCAAGGCGCTGCGCGTCCACCGCCGCCACATTCGACGCAAAGCGGCCCGCGGCCACAGCCTCGGCATCGGCCAGCGCAATGACGCCATCCACCGTGATTTTCGAACGGATATCCGGCCAGTCAAACGCCTTGAGCAGCGGTTTCGGCAGGGCAAGGCCAGAGGTTTCAATCACGATGTGCTCCGGACGCGGCTCCAACGCCATGAGCGCTTCGATGGTCGGGATGAAATCATCCGCGACTGTGCAGCAGATGCAGCCGTTCGCAAGTTCCATGATGTTTTCTGCCGGGCAATCCGGGATCGCACAGCCTTTGAGGATTTCACCATCCACGCCCACATCGCCAAATTCATTCACCACAACCGCCAGACGTTTGCCGCCGGGGTTCTGAATGAGGTGCGAAATCAGCGTGGTTTTCCCGGAGCCGAGAAACCCGGTGATCACCGTGACGGGAAGTTTTGCAAGATCAGCCATTGTTGTCCTCCAGCGGCGGTATGCGCGCGATACAGTTACGTTTGAAATGTTCCGGGCGGGTGCGCCACGGGATCAGACCATCACTGGTCTCATGATAAAGGGCGGCCCCCTCTATCAGCGTGTCCAGATGCGACGCCTCATGCAGGTTTCCGTACAGATAGGTCCATTTGGCCCCGCCCCCCCGCAGCGCGACGGAACACCCGGAATCGCAGTTTTGCAAACATTCCACCGCCCGCAGTTCCAGCCCCTCGGGCAGACCGCGCGATTGCAATTCATCAAACAAGCGCTGGCCCGGACGTTCGCCGTCGTCGGTGACGTCGGTGCCGCGTTTGCATTTGATGCACACCAGTATCTCTGTGCGCTCACCCATGGGGGCGGCCAGTGCAGGTTACATCATTGTCCGTTAAAACAGCATGTGCCGTCATCATATCATTCCTTTCCGGAGCACCCCGCCCGGTCTTATGTTGCGTTTGTGATGGCAGGTCTCCTGGCTCGCGGGTCACCGCGCCTCTTTTGCCTTCCCAACCCGTCTTTCGGTCAGTGGCGTGCGACAGAGGCACTCTTCGCTTACAGTTGCGGGGGCAGCCACGGCATTTCACCGCGTTCCCTTTTATGTCCCGGCCTGAACCGGAACAACCATCGTGCCCTGCATTTTCCAGCGATGGCGTGGGAAGTCAATGGCGCACCGCCTTGTCCGGCGATTATCGCTTTCTGATTGGCCAACTGGCGGTAGAGTACGCGTGTTTCACCACGCCACAGGGTGCCGCCAGATACCCGCGTGACAGCGGATAACGAGGCTGCAACTATAACCATCAGAAAACACGCCGGTGTTCAGACCGCCGGCCCCACATTCGGAGGCCATGTGCCAAACACACTGACAAGCCGCGCGGATCGGATGCACATGCGCGTTTCGTATCGCGCAATCGTCGCTTTGTTCCGCCGGGTCGCCGCCACATGAGCGGTATCCTCACATTAAACACCGGCTCGTCATCGCTGAAATTCGGGCTTTACCGGGATGCGCCGGAACCCCAGATGCTGCTCTACGGTCAAGTCGATGAAATTGGCGACAACGCACGATTGATCCTGAACACCAGCGGGGAAAAAACCAAACAGAAGGTATCGGCCCCCACGCCCGCTGCCGCGCTGGATCATGTTATCAAGGCGCTGGCACCGCATATAACCGGGTTGCCCATCCACGGGGTGGGCCACAGGATTGTGCATGGCGGCACGGATTTTACGAAACCCACGCTGCTGACCGGCGATGTAATGGCGGCGCTTGCCCGGTTCAACCCGCTCGCACCGCTCCATCAGCCCCATAACCTGGCCGGGGTTGAAGCGGCGCGCGCGGCCTTTCCGGATTCTGTTCAGATCGGGTGTTTTGACACGGCGTTTCACCGGGGCCATCCGTGGGTCAATGACACCTTTGCCCTGCCGCGCGCCTTTTATGACGAAGGTGTGCGGCGCTACGGGTTTCACGGGGTCAGCTATGAATACATCACTGGGGTCATCAAAACCACCTACCCCGACCTGCACAAAGGGCGGCTGGTGATTGCGCATCTGGGCAACGGGGCGTCTATGTGTGCGATTACCAACGGAAAAAGCGTCGGGTCCACCATGGGATTTTCGGCATTGGATGGTTTGCCCATGGGCACCCGCTGCGGCCAGATCGACCCCGGTGTGGTGCTGTATCTGCTCACGCAAAAGGGCATGGCCCCCCTTGAAGTGATGGAAATGCTCTATTCCAAAAGCGGGCTGTTGGGCCTGTCGGGGATCACCAGCGATATGCGCGAACTTCTGGCCTCGGATGATCCGCAGGCGCGCGAAGCAATCGACTACTACGTATTCCGCGCCCGGCGCGAAATCGGGGCGCTGACGGCGGTGCTGGGGGGGATTGATGCGCTGATCTTCTGCGGGGGCATCGGTGAAAACGCAGCCCCTATCCGCAGCCGCATCGTTGAGGGGCTGGAGTACCTGAACATTACGGTTGACCCGAAGCAAAACCAGCGCAATGCGCGCGATATCGGCACGGGATCAACACGCGTGATGGTCATCCCGACGGATGAGGAACGCATCATCGCGCGCGCGGTTCATGCGGCAATATCATAGGGCATGACGCCTTGGGCCGGATCAATCACAACACGGGGCCGATGGTGGCGATGACATTGTGCCAGATGCGTTCGTGTCGGGGCCATCCGCGCACCGCTTCAAGCAGCACAGGATCGGATTGCGCGATATACCCGGCCTGCCTGTCACAGACCGCTTGCGTGATGCGGGCGTCCTGCAAAAGCACGTTGTTTTCATAGTTCAGATCGAAACTGCGCAAATCCAGATTGGAGGAGCCGATCAGCGTCACTTTATCGTCTATTGTCAGCGTCTTGGCATGGAGCAGCCCCGCTTTGAACTCGTGGATATGACACCCGGATGACAGCAGCCTGCGATAATAGCTGCGGCTGGCGGCGGCGACAATCCAGCTGTCATTCTTTTGCGGAAAGATCAGCGTTACACGCACGCCGCGATGGGCCGCCGCACAGAGCGCATCCAAAACCGTCGCATCCGGCACGAAATAAGGTGTGGTCAGCGTTATCGTGCTCTGCGCGCAGTTGAAAAGGCTGGAAAACAACTGCGGTGTTGCGCCGTTGCGTTCTGTCGGGCCATCCCCGATTGCATGGGCCGGGAAGCCGGGGGAACGACACTCGACCTTCAAGGCACCGGGATCGAATGCTTCGCCGGTGGCCTGCATCCAATCGCTGATGAACAGCAATTGGTTCTGCGCAACCACGGGCCCCTGAAAGCGCAGCATGATGTCCACCCATGGCCCAAACCGGGCCTTTGGCAGAAACTCCGGATCGGCACAGTTGCGGCTGCCACAATAGGTGATGTCGCCGTCAATGACGGTGATCTTGCGGTGGTTGCGCAAATCTATCCGGCTGGTCAGCAGCGTGAGGATGGGGCGGTTGAGCGGCAGTGTCACGGCGACCTGAACGCCTGCCTCTTTCATCTGCGTCCACAGCGGCGATCTGATCAGCGCGCGCGATCCCAGCCCGTCGGCCATGGCACGACATGTCACCCCGCGTGAGGCCGCGCGCATTAAGGCTTGCGCCACCTCAGTGCCGGTGCCGTCCGTCAGCCAGATGTAATACAGCACATGTACGTGGCTTTGGGCGCGATCAATATCGGCGATCATGGCGGCATTGGTGGCGCGTTCATCCGCCATCAGTTCCGCCTGATTACCTGCCATGGGAAAGAACCCGTTGATGGAACTCGCGTAGCGGAATGCGGATTGGTAATAGGGGTCGATCAGGGCCTCGCAGCCCCCCGCGTCGCCAAAGATCACACCCGCCTGTGGTCGTATTTCATCAAAAACCTGTTTGTGCCGCTTTTCCGCGTGATGGCCGAGGTCAACCTCACCAAACAGAAAGTAAAGCCCGCTGCCAACATAAGGGACAACGGCGAGAATGATAAACCACGCCAGCCGCGCAGGCGGCGACAGGTCATCGCGCAACAGAATGCGCACCGTGAAAGCAGTAACGACCATAAAGTGCGCCAGCAAAAGCAAGGTCATGGCTCGGCCTTTGTGAAATCCACGGTGATCACAATTGGTAGGTGATCTGACGCGCGTACCGCAAGTGTAGACTTGTGCACATTCGAAGACACAACGCGCAGACCGGGGCCAAGCACAAACAGATCAAGCGCCGCTCTGGGTCGGGCCGCGTGAAAGCTCAGACCCGGTGAGACGATCTGCGCATCTGAGCCAAAATCAAGCCGCTTGAGGTTCCATTCGTTGAAATCCCCGGCAAGTATCACAGGATGGGTTTGACCCTGCAAAACCTGCCTGAGCACATCAACCTGTTTGCGCCGCGTCCCCGGTGTCAGGCCAAGGTGCACGCCGATAATCTCAACGCACGGGTCAGCGATCTGCACAGAGACAGCCCCGCGCGGATCAATCGACGGCAGATCAATGCGGCGCGCGGCGTGGCTGTCATAGCGGGATCGCAACAGTATCGCGTTGCCGTGCCACCCGTGGCTGAGCGCGCGGATGGAAAAGTCAGGCAACAGATAACCCAGTTCACTTTCCAACCGTTCGATCGGCAGCACCCCTGCCCGCGTGCCGGTTCTGCGGTCAGCCTCTTGTAAAACAACAACATCTGCGTCGATCTCAAGCAGAACTTCCGCGACCCGCTCCGGGTCACGCCGCCAGTCGAGACCAACAGCCTTTCGAATGTTGTAGCTTGCAATTTTCACAGTTTGGACTTCGGTTTCACTGTAAACTCGGTTCCTTCGCCGCCAGTCACTAAAAAACGTTGCCCGTATGAGCCCGCAGATACCGTCCGCAGCATCAGGCTAACCCGGGAAGCACGGCCTTGACCCCCGCAACAATCATTTCGACCGCAATGGCCAGCAAGATCATTCCCATGAGCCGTGTCATAATCACACGCATCGTTTCGCTGAGAACCTTACCGAAAAAGGATGCAAAAAAGAGCACAACGAACAATAAGGTCAGGATAACGCCGACGATCCCACCAAGGGCGAGCATGGTATTAAGGCCCGTCGTGTGTCCGGCATAAATGATCAGTGTGGCGATGGTGCCCGGCCCGACAATCACCGGAAATGTGATCGGGTAAAACGCAAGCCCGGTTAAGTCTTGCATATGGTCTTGTTCTTGTTCCGTGCCCTGATGGGATGTCACGCTGTTGCCGTTCAACATCGACCAGGCGATATGTGACAGCACGATGCCCCCGGCGATGCGAAACTCATCAATGGTAATGCCAAAAAATCCGATGATCTGTTGGCCCGCAATCAGGATGACAGTGCACATAACGGCTGAAAAAACCGTGACTTTCACAGCAAGTGTGCGCTGCTGTGCGACGGTAAAGCCCGCCGTAAGCGCAAGAAATATCGGCAGGTTCACAAAGGGGTTCATGATGGCAAACAGCGCACCGAAAACTTTGATCAGTTCGGGATAGTCCATAAATCACCCTTGGCTTTCGGTCCCCGCGCAGCAGGTCTCTCGTCTGGAAACAACAGTGACCGTGCCCCGCTCACATGCAAAACGCACACCTTGCACATGTTTTGCAAAACACCGTCGAGGCGCAGTCCGTTATGTCCAGTATCTGGCAAAAGCACCTTTTGAGGCACCATAGTTTTTGCCGAATGCTTCGGGCGCGTCGCAAAAGGCAACGACATGGCGTTCTACTTTTGCGGATTCAAGCGCTGCAACAGTCTCGCGCACAGCGGCGCGGGGGCTGCGATCATAGGCCGTCACCAAAACATGTGCATTCAAATGCGCCGCAATTCTGGAAGCATCCGGCACGCTGAGAACGGGCGGGGTGTCAAAGATGATGATTTCATACCTCTGGCGCAGCGCTTCGATCAATTGCGAGAACCGCTCCACCTCCAGAAGGTCGGCCGGATTGACCTGTGACTGACCGCTTGGCAGCAAGTCAAATCCGGAGGATTGCGTTATAATCGCATCCGAAGGATCGACCTCTCCGGCGATGACCTCATGCAGGCCGGGTTGATCGGGGGTAATTCCAAGACTTTTGGACAAAGTGCCCGAGCGCATGTCCCCGTCAACAACGATCACGCTGCGGTCAATCTTTGAAAAGCTATGCGCCAGCGCTTGCGTGACCAACGATTTACCTTCACTCGGCAGCGACGAGAAAACACCGGCAACAAGCGGCCCGGTTGCGTCCGCGCTTGACACAAGCCGGTGGCGCAAGGCGCGTATACCATCAAGGAAGGGCGACGCCTCTTTAGAGGACAAATCCAGCGTTCCAGGTAGGTTTTTACCCCCTTTGCCACCGTGCGCCGAGGGCAGCTGAACGACACAATCGCTGCCCGTGATTTCCGCCAGCTCGGAGACGCGGCGCACGCGGTCGTTGGCGGCTTCGCGCACCAACACATGCGCGATGCCGATAAAGAGACCCAGAACAGCCGCGATGGCCACCATGCGACGACGCCCCTGGGCATCCGTACGCAAGGGCGCTTCGGCCGTGGCGAGAACCTGCGCACCGGCGTCCCGCAATCCGGTTTGGATCGACAACTCCTTGAGACGGGCCAGTGAGCTTTCATAGACCTGCGACGTGGTTTCAACCTCTACCTCCAACTGCCGCAGACCGACCATGAAGGCGTTGGCTTCGGCAATCCGTTCCTCAATGGCATCAAGTCCATTGCGCAGCGCCGTGTTCAACTGTTCGAACCTTGAGCGCTCTGTCTGCAACGCGCCGAGCAGCGTCTCAACGTCCTGCGCAAGGGTGTCCGCACCAATGGCCCGACCCAAATTGGTCCGCTCCATGCGCAAGAGTGTTTCGTTTTGATCAAGCGCATCCCGCACCGCTTGGAAATCGCTCGCAGATGTGGCGTTCAGCACTGCAAGTGCGGTGTCCAGTTCATCCAGCGACGCCTGTGTGCTCTCCAGCCTTGACCGGACGTTCACGGTTTCGCCCGCCAGATCGTTGGCGGATTCCATCGCGGAACTGGTGGCACCCGCACTATAATCCTGCAAAAGCGCCTGATCAGCCTCCAGACGCAAGCGCAGTTCGTTGACCCGCGTTCTGAGGGCACCGGCAGCGCGTTCCGTTTCGCTTTGCCCACGTTCCAGTTGGTAATCGAGATAGGCATCGAGATAGGCATTTGCGATGGCTGCAGATTTTTCCGGTACGGTCGTCGTTGCACGCAGCACGATCACATTTGTTCCCGGCAAAATGCTGACTTGCGTGATCGAGGCCAGCCAGTCCAAAGCGAACTGACGCACGATGCTGTCGGGGTAAATCTCTGCCTCAGGATCGTCTTCGAGGATCGCGATATTCGGGTTCACCTCGGGGTCATTGGTCAAATCCAACCGCTCGATCACCTGAAGCGCTAGGCTGCGCGACCCCAGAATGGTCAATGCGTTTACGATCGCCCCCTGCGTCACCTCGATGTCGCCGGCACTGTCAAATTCGACGATCTCCAGATTCCCGCGCGCCAGAAGCATCTGCGCCTCGGCGGTATAGGTATCGGGCGATCGCAACACCAAAATCGCAGTCAGCAACGTCAGGATGAAAGCCGGTAGCAAAATACGCAGCTTGTTACACCACAAAAGTCGCCACAACGCCACGATCCCAACCGGAGAATCATCTTGGTCGGGCTGTTCAGGGAAGGTGTTTCTGGGCGTATAATGCATCTGGATTACTCAATCATCACTTTGTATTGCCATGCCGACAATTTCATACCGGCGTCCGCTGGCCCCGTATGAAGCCAAAAATTATCTGCCGCGTTAATAAGGCTGTTTGTTAGGGCATGAAAGAGCAAATGGCTTTTCCGTCCAATTGGGCGTCAAATGCACGTGAGAAGAGAGAAAGACGCTCAGGTTATCGGCATTATTAACCTATTGGGCGCGAATCTGCTTGCCATTGCTTGCGCCGTGCAGGCGTTAAGATGTAAGCCCTGTGGGACACCACGCAAAGACTGACGGATAGGCATTGTGCGATGACGCTACCCAATTATTTTTACGGCGGCCCACCAAAAGCAGGCTCTTCCTGGATTTACAGTCTCTTGGCCGCGCACCCCGAGGTTTTTGTTCCAGACGGGAAATACGTGCAGTTTTTTACGGATTTCTATGATCGCGGGATCGACTGGTACGAACAGCTTTATGATCAGGCAACGCCCGAGCAGACGGCACGATGTGATCTGACCACGGACTACCTTTTTGTTCCCGAAGCAGCAGAGCGGCTTGCAAAACACATTCCAGATGCGCGGGTTTTCTTTTCGTTGCGCAACCCGGCAGAGCGCGACTGGTCTGCGTATCAGCATCTGTTGCGCACAGGACAGGCCCGCGGTTCGCTTGAGCAGGAGGCCGATACCGCGCACCGCCTTTTGTCGACCTGCAGTGCGTATTCCGACGCGATTGAACGATCCTGGCGGCTGTTTGGCAAAGAAAACACGCATATCCTGTGGTTTGACGACATCAAATCGAACCCTCAGGCGGCGGCAGATTCGTTGCATGATTTCATGGGCGTGTCCCGCCGGTTGATTGACGCGGATGACGAGGGGGCCAAGAATGTGGCCCGCGCGGCGCGTAACCCCTATGTGAACGGTATGCTGAAGCAAGGTGCCGTCGCATTACGTGCGGCTGGCCTGAGCAAAGTGCTTGGCAAACTCAAGGACAGCGCGCTGGTCGACAAGGTCCTCTTTAGCAAAGACCGGGTTCCAAAGCTGCGCGATACCCCTGATGCGCTTGCTTTTCTGACCGAGAGGCATGCCGCTGAAATCGACCGGCTCGAGACACTGTTGTCGCGCGATCTGTCCACATGGCGAGGGCGTCCGTGACAACGCGCGCGCGGACGAACAGCGTATCTGACGCTTTGGGCGCACTGAGTTGGCGCGTTTATATCTTTGCTGTTCTTCTGAGCTTTTTCGTCGTTGTCGAACCTGCACCAACGGATTTGGTGTTCATGATTGCGGTGGCAATCTTTTGCTTTTCGCGACCTGTCACCACAAATTTTCTGAGCGGGTCCGCGTTGCTTGGCGTGTATTTATACCTCGCGTTTTCCGTTCTATCGCTCATCTTTGTGGAATTCGTTTTTGTGTTTGCCGTGCGGGCCGTCGCAATTGAATTCTACATGATTGGGCTTTTCGTCATGACCGCCTATTTCGTGAAAACAAGAGGCGATCAGGCTTTTGCAACCATTCTGGGCGCGATGGCGATCGGCGGTATTCTTGCGTCATTCGTGACGCTTGTGGCGTTGTTAGACCTCATTCCCAACAGCGAAATTCTGTTTCGCGGTGAAGGCGCAAGGAACCGGGTCAAAGCGACCTTCAAAGATCCGAACGTGTTTGGGCCCTTCTTGGTGCCGGGCTTCTTGTTTTTGGCTTGGGTCGTGGTGGAATCAGCCCGTTTTCGCCTGTTGGCGCTCGGGGCGATGGGTCTGGTGACCATTTCGCTGATCGCGACTTTCTCGCGGGGTGCATGGGTTCATGCGTTTATCTCGCTGTCGGTCTTCAGCCTTGCTCTGCTGATCTACCGCCCCACTGCGCGCGCGATGTTCACGGCCATCGTCTGGTTTGCCATTATCGCCTGCTGCATCGGTTTGCTGTTTCTTGATCAGATCACAACACGCCTCGCGGATTCCTTTTTCGCGCAGCGCCTGTCCCTGCAAAGCTATGACACATCGCGCTTTGGCTATGTCGCAGATGCGGCCCGACAAATCTGGGAGCATCCGCTGGGCATCGGGCCGTTTCAGGCGCGTTATGTTTATGGGTATCTGCCGCATAACACTTTTGTTGCCTTTGCCATGCACAATGGCCTCTTGGCCTGTCTGGGCCTGATCCTGATTTATGGCTCGGCAATGGCCCGGTGCATCATCAAAGTCGTCAATCAGCAGCCCGGCTGGACAAAATATGCACTGGTCTTTTCGGTTCTGCTGGGGCTTGTGGTGCTGATGCAGGTTGTGGGCGCTATCCACTGGCGGCACATGTATCTGGTCTGCGGGCTGGCCTTCGGGACTTATACAACAGACACACTACTGGTGGCCTCAAACAAGCTGAGCAGGCGTAAAGGCGTTGCGCGTCGCCGAAACTGGCAGCCTGCTGAATGACCACGATCAAGACCGGGGCCCTAAAAAGATGAAAAAACTCATGCTCGGCAGCGTTTTGTCCGCCGGTCTGAAAGTCGCAAGCGCCGGACTGACATTCCTGATGTTCATGCTGCTTGCCCGCGTTTTGGGCGCGGAAGAATATGGGTTGTTTGCCTCAATGTTCGCGCTTGGAACGATTGGCGCGATCACGGCACTCTTTGGACAACACACGCTCAGCATCAAAACGCTGTCTGCACTTGGCGACGGTCCTGAACGCGCAGCGGACCGGCGCTTTGCCCTTCGACGCAGTTTTCAGATCACGCTGGTTGGCGCCGTACTCGTGATCGGCGCGATCCTGGGGGCAGGCATGGCTGCCCCGGTGTTGGGTTTTGACGTTAATCCCGTCTACCTGATCGGAGCCTGCGCGCTGGTCATCCCTTTTGCGCTGGCCGAACTGGTGTCGCATCAATACCGCGGCTTTGGCAGTATTCTCTGGGCGCTGGCGCCGCGCGACGTGTTGTGGCGCGCAATCGTCCTTTTGGCCTGTCTGGGTGCGGCCAGTCTGCCGTTTGTGTTCCGGGATGCGTTTACAGCGATGATTGGCATTTCGCTGGTGTTGATGGCCCTCGTCGTCGTGCAGCTTATCGCGATGCTGATCCGCTATCGCGACCAGTTTGCGGCCCAACCGGGTGCTCAGGTCACCGCCACCATGCCGTGGGGCGTGTCGGCGTGGATGTGGGTCGCATCGCTCGGCACAATGGGCGCGAGCCTCAATCTGTCCGCCGCCGCGCTGTTTTTGCCCCCCGATCAGATCGGGGCCTATTTCGCGGCCCAGAAAACATCGCAGCTTTTGCAATTGCCCATCATCGCGATCAACATTGCGGCGACACCTGTTTTCGCCCGGCTTCACAGCCAAAACGATATCAGCGGTCTGTGCGACGTGGGCCGAAAACTTGCGATGCTGATCGCGGGGCCACTGGCCATCGGGGCCGCCATTCTGATCTTTTTCGCGCCTGATCTATTGTCCCTCTTTGATCCAAGCTTTGCCGCTGCGGCGCTCGCGTTGAGTATTCTGGCGGGCAGCTACCTCTTGATCGGGCTGGGTGGGCCGACCCGACCCCTGATGTTGATGAGCAATGGGGAACGTCCCGTGGTGCGCATGACCCTGATATCCGAGGCGGTGGGCCTGATGCTTATTCCTATACTGGTGCCTGCGTTCGGGATTGTTGGTGCCGCGCTGGCCGCACTGGTTGTGCGTGTGCTGTTCACCCTTCAAACCGTTGCATGGTGTCGCACCAAGCTCGGCGTTGATACATCCATCCTATCTTTGTTGCCCGGCGGCAGGCAGACGGGTTAAAAAGCGCCTAGTCCATCGCATAGCCGTAGCGGCGCGCCGCTGGCCCACAAATCAGCTGTGCCAATCTTTGGTCGGTCTGCGAGATGTCATCGCGCCACGAAGTGTTGGGATCAAGCGTGATCTCCCCCACAACAAACCGCGACGGGTTGCCGCTGATGGAATGCTGGGCATGCACAAGTGCTGCACGACCATTCCCAACCCCGGTTTTGTCCGACACCGCCTCAAACAACGGTGCTGCACCGGACAACAGCGACTCTTGCCAGTTTTCGGTAAAATCCTCGAAGCGTATCCGGAAATACATGTCGGGTGCCAATTGCGCAAACCGCTCGCATTCGGCATTCACCACCGCCCATTGCAAGAGTGAGCGTGTGGAAGAATATCGCGGAAACAACTGCCCCTCCGGCGCGTCCTGGCGCTGTTTCGTTTTTTTCCACGAATGCAAAACAGCACGCGGGTCGCGAACCAAATGCAGGAAGGCGACATCAAAGGAACGTTTCGGGTAAAGCAGGTTTAGCGCGTAAAACGGGCTTTTGGACGCATCAATCAGTACCCGACTTTGGCTTTTTTCAAAAGCCGCAGAATAAAGCGCCATCAAAAGGTCAAGGTCGGTTGCACTGCGCTCATAATACGTCTGACGAGACCGGTCATTGTGCAGCCCGGGAAACTGACGGCGTCGCGCCCCACTGCCGACAGAGCGCACCAAGGCCCGCGCCCGGTCCGGGCCGATGGCGTTCAGCGTTTCTGTGCCAAACGGAAGTCTCGCCCAGAAGGCACATTCTGAAAACGCGCGTTCGCAGCCACAGATGCCATTATCGATGACACCACGGTCCCAAAGATAGCGCACCTCGCCCATGGATGCGGATGCGGGCATGGACCCGAGAATATTCGCCATGACGGAGCTGCCACTGCGGCCCCACCCCAATATATAAACCGCCAGGGGGCGCGGCTGTTGTGTGAACCCAATCGGTGAAGCGCTAGACATCGGCAGCCCGTATTCCAGCCGCTGCATTTGCGACATGCCGCGCAAGCGGAAATTGGCAAAAAGTAATGGTCATAAAAAGAGCAACCAGAAAATTCTTGCACCTAGCAGTGGTGGAGGGAGCCCATTGGGTCAAGCCCTCGAGGCAAAATCGTCCGAATGTCGCCAATACTCTGCCGTCAAATCATACTATTTTGAAGACAATGCGGTTCTGGGTATATTTCACGCGCCGCACACTCTGGACAAAACTCGTGAAACCGGGGCAGTGTCTGCTCGTCAAGTGAAAGGGTAAAACGATGTGCTTAAATCGGGTCGGTGTTTGTTATGGGTAAGTCTTTGACGCATATTCTGGGACGTGCGGCGGGCACCTTCGCACTTGGGCTGGTCTGCGCATTTGCAACGGGTGCGGTGGCTGAACCTTATCGGCTCGCGCCCGGTGATCGTATTTTGGTCCAGATCATCGAGTTGGATAACCATTCCTACATCGGAACAGTCGACACAGCGGGCGAAATTCGCCTGCCCTATTTGGGCACACATCTCGCTGCGAACAAAACGCTTGATGAGTTGTCGCAGGATATTTCGCTGGCTGTGGCAGGCCGGCAAATCCGTTCTGTCCAGAACGGCATATCCTCGGTGATCGTACTGGATGAACAGGACATTTTCCTTGATATCGACACCTACCGTCCCGTGACGGTGGTCGGGGCCGTTGCTGCACCGGGCCGCGTTCCTTTTGAACCGGGCCTGAACGTGCGTGCCGCCATCGGTTCGGCCGGGGGTAACGCCCTGGCGGGACAGACAGAACGCGTTGACCAACTGGCGAACTTCCGCACCCGGCAGGCCGAGTTGCGCGAGACCGAAGCCTGGCTTGCGGCCGAACTCTGGCGCATCGACGTCATGCTGTCCGGTGCGGACAGTGACGCCCCGATTGATGAAGAATTCCAGATTATCGTTGACCGTCTCGACAGCCGCGATGTTGAGAACTTTCGGCGGATGATTGATGGCGCACGCGCGCAGCTGGACCGGGAACGCGAAGACAACGCAGCACGCATCGTTCTGACCAAGAAACGCACGGAGTTTCTTGAAACCGCGCTGTCGCAGTTTCAAACAGCATCAGAGATCGAAGAAGAAAGGCTTCAGGATGTTCTGCAGCTTTCGAACCGTGGGCTGACCACCGTCAACTCTCTCGATAATGCACGCGAGGGGGCGCTTAACGCCTCGTCACGCTTGCTGACAACACAAGCCGACCTCGCCGCCGCAGAGAGCGAACTACAGTCCCTGATGATTGAAAAACAGGGGCTGGACGCCGATTTCGTTCAAGCATTGATGGATGAGAAAGCCAAGTTTGAGCGCGACTACGACGAAGCGCGCGCGCGCCTGACCAGTCTCAATCGTGAATTGGCGCTCGGCACCTTCACCGTTGAACAGGACGACTCCACAGAGCTTACGTTCATCCTGCACCGTCAAAACGGGGCGAGCGAGACAAGCACAGAAGTCACGCCGGACACGCTCTTGCGCCCCGGCGACGTTGTTGAAGTGATCTTTACCTACAACTGAAAATAACGCGTCAGGATGGGCAGTTCAGCGCGGGTTGCAGGTCGCCATTGTCTTGCACCTCGGCACCGATTTTGTTCCAGACATCCCCACCGGATGACAGGATGATGTTACGCTCGACTTTGACGTCTTGTGCGAAATCTCCGATACCGCCCAGCCGCACCGCGTCCCGTTTGACGCCGCAAATGCAGTTCTCGGCTATGGTGATATTGCTGAACTTACCGATCCCGGCGTCGTCCTTGTGGCGATAGACCATGATGCCGAAACCATTGCTGTCAAAGACAAGGTTATCGACCACCTGAATGCGATCAAGGTTCGGATGGAGCGGATCACGCCCCGATTCTCTCGCCAGAACGATCCCGTTCTGGACGCCAAATACGGCGTTGCGCCGCACGTCAATATTCGCGACTGTCCGGCTGCCTGAGTCAATATAAATGCCGTGCCGATCGATCCCATGCATAACATTGTCCGTGATCGACCCGTTGATCGCCCCTGCCTTGGCGTCAATCCCATACTGGCGTGTATCGAATATGTAATTGTTTCGGATCACAAACCCATCCACGCCGCCGCCTAGGGAAATAGCTTCATTCACGCCTTTGGGGAAATTCGTGTTGGTCATCCTGTTGCCCTGAACCAGCACATCGAACAAACGGTATTCATCGACCTTGGTGACATAGCGCATGACGATTCCGCCGACATAGATCGCAGAGTTACCGGTCGTATCAATGTCGTTGTTGAGAATACGGATGTCGCGCTCTCCTTCATCGGTGCCTTCGACAAAAATCCCATCGCGGGCGGCATTCTGCAGACGGAAACCTGAGACGGTAATATGGCTTGCACCGCGGATTTCGATTAACCCCCGTGTTTCTCTGCCCGTCCCATCGATCACGGCGCGCTCTGCGCCATCCGTTTGCGCCGCAATGATAATCGGGGCCGACGGCGTACCCGACGTACGCATCACGACAGGTCGGTAGTTTCCCGGCTGCACAACGATTTTGTCCCCGGGGCGCGCATTGTTCAATGCAACCTGCAACTGTTGCAACGGACGTGCTTGGGACCCGTCCCCTCCGCGCGCAGCACGATCGGACACAAAGACCAGCCGGTCAGGGTTTTCTTCGATGACCGGAACACTCTGCAGAGCCAATAGATGCTGCGCCATGGCAGGCGTGCTCAGGCCCTTGTTTGCCAGCATTTCCAGTGCACCAACACACCAGCCCCCAGCCTGATTTGACGCCTGAACAGGCGACGCAAAGCTGGCTGCTAACGCCAACAGCGCAAAAATCAGATGACGACTGCCCTTGAAAATGGCGCTCATTTTGACACGCTTCATAGTTTATTCATTCCATTTTGACCCAGATCATCTCAATCACCCCGCTTTTGTCCATATTGCTACGAACTTATAGATATAAAACCGCATCTGGGCACTGGAAGCCATCGCGTCACAGACTTATCAATAGAAATGAGCCGTTTTTTCTGGCAAACGTAGCCGAACCCTAGGAATTGTAAGCACCCAATGAATTCCAGCCTCAATACAGCGGAAATGCGCCTGCATGTCGCCTTTGCTAAAATCGGCTTTACGCAAGATGAACAGCGGGCGGCCGAATCGCTCGCACGGCAAGTCACCGACTGGGACAGCTTTGTGGCGACAGCCATGCGCAACTTCAGCCTGCCCAACATGCGGATGCACCTTGGCCGCATGAACCCTGATTGCGTACCGCAAAAGGTGCATGACGAACTAAAAACTGCTGCCAATGCATCTGCTATCCGGAACATGTTGCTCGTTTCTGCCCAGCATCAATTCAAGGAAAAATGCCTTGATCCGCTTGGTGCGGAGGCGTTGTTTTTCAAAGGCATCAGTCTTGTAAGTCAGTATTACCCGGATCTTGGATTGCGACCTTGCCGAGATATAGACGTTCTGGTGCGCCCCGAAACGCTGCGCCCTATCGTGCTTACCGCGATTGAAGCCGGATATCAGTTTGTCGTGCCGGGCCAAGCGGAGCATCCGTTGACTGAACCTTCCGAGATTGACGCGGCCCTTCATTACCGCAACGATGCCAGCCTTTTGACGCCTGAAGGCATGGCGATTGATCTGCAGGTCAAGCTGGATAAATACTCCGGAATCTTCGCGCGCGAGGATGTCTTTGCGCAGGCTATACCCGCCGTGCTGGGTGGCAAAGAGTTCATGACAATGCCGCCTGCATTTCTGTTCAATTACCTGTGCCACCACCATGCCCGGCATGTCTGGTCCCGGCTGCACTGGCTGAGCGATATTGATGCGCTGGTCAATTCACCTGATTTTGACGTTGATGAGGCCGTGGCACTGGCAGACAAGCTAAATCAGCGCGGCACGGTTGAGGCCAGCCTTGAAATGCAGCGGCTCATGTCACCCGAGCAATCATGGGATGACGCGCCGGAATTGTGGCGGGGTTTCAAATTTCTGGAACTCAGCCTGCGTAATTTGTCTGGTGATCTCGACCTCGAAAAACGTATCGGTTTCAACATGAAGGGCGGGGAGTTCATGTTCGACTGGCAGGCGGATGCCAGCCTCATTCGCAGAGCGCGCCTACGTCACTCGCTCCAAGTCTGGCAGCCGACGATCCGCCAATACACACGGTTTCCACTGCCACGCGGTTTACGCTGGCTCTATGTTTTCCCTCGTTTTATTCACCTGATGGAACGAACCCGTGACCGCGGCGGCAAAAAAGCGGACTGATCAAAGCGCGCATCACGGGCAGCATATTTACACTGGGCTCGCGCATCGCGCAGCGCCGTCACGACCAAACAGAAACTTTTCAAGGACATCAGATACCATGACGCAGCCGCTTAGAATTGCGCTTGTTCTGGAAACCTCTGGCGGCGGGTCCGGGCGCCACGCGCTTGATCTTGCCGAGGGGCTCGCCCAGTCTGGCCATGATGTCACGGTGATCTGGTCAGCCGTACGGGCGCAGGACGACTTTCGCTCAAGGCTGTTGGCCATGGAGGGGGTAAGCAACCTGCCACTGGCCATGCACCGCGCGGTTGGATTGGCAGATGCAAGCAGTCTGCGCGCACTCAAATCACTGCTGCGGATACAAGGGCCATTTGATATTATACATGGCCACAGCTCCAAGGCCGGCGCATTGATACGCTTGCTGCCACGCAGTATCCCCGGGGCGAAGATTTACACGCCACATGCGTTTCGCACGATGGACCCGGACATGGGCGGGCGGGCCAGACGCATCTATGGCACCATCGAACGGGTGCTGGCCCCGCGTGGTGATCAAATCATCACCGTGAGCACGGCGGAATATGAACACGCCATCGGACTTGGCATCAAAGCGCAGAAACTGACCACCGTGGTGAATGGTGCAGCCCTGCCCGATGATGCCGACCGCGCAGCAGCACGCGCCTTTATGGGGCTTGCGCCGGATGACGTGGCGGTCGGATTCATCGGCCGGCTGGATGCGCAAAAAGCACCGCTGCGTTTCGTCGAGGCGGTCACACTGGCAGCACAGCACGCCCCGAAACTGCGGGGGCTTGTGATTGGGGATGGATCATTGCGCCAGGCCGCTGAAGAGATGAATACCGCCAACGCCATTCGGTTTTTGGGATGGCAAAATGGACCTGCCCTGTTTCCCGGCCTGGATGTGTTCTGCATGACCAGCCATTACGAAGCGATGCCCTACACCCTGCTTGAGGCCCTGCATGCCGGGGTGCCGATAGTGACCACTGCCGTTGGCGGCGTCGAAGAAACCGTCGTTGAGGGCGCAAACGGTTTTGTGCTGCCAACTGATAGCGGTGCATCCGAAATTGCCGAGCGGTTGGTCACACTCGCGACAGATACCGAATTACGCCACGCCTTTGGCGCCGAGGCGCAACAGATGGCTTTGTACCGCACGGTGCAGGCCATGGTCCAAGATACCATACGCGTATATCAGGCGGCCAGCACGCAAGGCTGACAACGACATGCGGTGGCGCACTTGTCATTGAGTGGCTGCGCGCAGGCTGAAAGACGCCCCCTGCGCTAGTAAAGCCCCACAATGCCCGACGCTGTCGTGCCTGTTTGATGCACAACCGTGCAGCGGATCGGGTAGATCATGCCGGGCTGAACTGATGTGAGGTTAACCGTTTGACCATGCGCCATTGTAACCGTCAGGTTGCCTTCTGTTCCCACGTAAACCGCGCGCGTCACGTGTGACAGGGGTGTGCCATCATCTGGCGCAATCTCAAAAGCCCCAAAAGCAGGTGCATTCAGGCCGGGGCTATGGTGTTTGAAAGGATCAGACATTTTCACTCACTTTGTTTGGGAAGATTGACGGTTTGAGCGTGACCTTATGCCCCCAGATGTCCTTGCAAATTGAAAACCCACCGAACGCCTGATTAGGAAATCCGTGCAGGGCGCGTTGTTTTCGCGCGCGCCAATTTTCCGAGCGCTTGGTTTCTTTGCCGCACGACGCCATGATTCTCAGGAAAGTCGCCTTTGTGAATGCAGTCTACTTCCGACAGAGGGATCGGCGGTCAAAAGGTGGGATCGACGAACTGCTCAATGGTCTGGGTCAGATCGTCCAACCGGGACAAGTCCGCGGGCACCAACAGTTCAAATACGGGCGCTTGAGACACAACCGCACCACAGCGTTTAAGGTGACTGATCAGGTGGTTCTGCCCCAATCGGGTTTCACCGTAGCGGGCCATGAAGGTATACCGCAACACCGTTTCAAGCGCCTTATGCGGTGGCAACCGAACGGCCTGCGGCGCGCTCACGTCGTCACTTCTGCGCAACATGAACAGGCTGCCCAATGGGACTGCCGCCTCGGCAATCGGCGTTGCCATGCGCTTTTGTACTTTGGGCAATGACGGATGGATAAGCCTGTCACTCGCCTCATCGCCCAAACCGAGCGCTTCGATCGAGTCTGGCCAGAGTTTCATGCTGGAAAACCCGGGCTGGACCGTCAGCGTCTCATCTTCGGACAGGGTCCGGCCCACGGCCACCAGATCATCCGTGATCGGCACATGCCCGCGCGCTACCAATGCGGCGCTGGTCGTCGATTTCCCGGCCCCCTTATCCCCCAAAAAGAGCGCTGCATGACCTTGCACCGACACAGCACTCGCGTGCAGGCACAAAACGCCACGCCGCTCCAGCACCAGAGACATGACGAGGCCCAGAAGAGCCTGCGACACCAAATGATCTGACACACCGTCCTGAGGGTCAATTCGGACCGTCGACGGGTCGTCGATGCAAAACGCACCAACCGCGTTCCAATTCATATACTGCTTGTCGGGCTGAATATCGAAATAGGGGTCGATTTCCGGTGGGCGCGACGGGCGCAGACCCGTTGTGCGGAGCACGCGCACCACATCACTGCCCGCAACAGGGTCAACCGGTTCCAGCACATCACACAGAAAATCCGACGCAAGCGTGAGTCCAAACACAGCGTAATAGTGAGGTTCCATCAAATCAATATCCCTTTAGCCTGTGCGTCACACCACCCCTTAAGCCCTTTAATCCAATAGCTTAGAACAGCCAGTCGCCACAACGCTCGAATTGCAGCCACGTCTGTGACTTCACGCACAATTACTTGTTTGCGCAATTGCTCAGCGGCATCAACACTGACGAAATCGCTCATTGGCTCGAAAAAGCTGACTTCTTTGTCACTGTAAAAATTGCGCACCACATCAAAAATTTCGTCTCCAAATTCCGCTTTATCTGCCCGTGTTCGGATACTCTCGGGCAGAATATCACGCATCGCTTCACGCAGAATCCACCTGCTGCGGCCATCGCGCAGTTTCATTTCAGCGGGAAAGGCAAGGCACAGCGAAATAACACGACGGTCGAAAAACGGGTATCTGGGCAACACCTCGGCAGCAGTGGCGGAGCGGTGAAAAACTTCAAACGCCTGCGCCATCAAAGGGGCATTCAGTGCCCTTAAATGCGTCAGGCTTTCGGCTCGATTGAAATCCGCCTTGGTTTTCAAAAGCGGGTCGGGTGCATATCTCTCAGTTGCGGCAATTCTTTCCTGCAGATCCGACGTGATCAGCGAGATTGGCGTTCCTGACCATCCGGATATCGACGAACGCTTTGTCTGATAGCGCGCCAGCTTGAGGAACAGCCTGCGCAGCGGGTTTCTTGGTCCCATTCCGCTATAGTGGGCAATATGGCTGGAAAAAAGGGCGAGAAACGGGAGACTATGGACCTTCGCCGCACCGCGTGCTTCGCGATAAAGCAGCGAGAATTTTCGATGTGTCGCCAGCTCGACCAAACGACCGTAGCCATGCGAAATGACCTCATCCCCGCCGTGCCCATCGATCACGGCGCTTAATCCCAAGGCACGTGCATGGGGATAGATTTGCCGTGCTTTGGGCAGGCCCGGTGCCAGAAACAAATCCATCTGTTCATCAAGGACCGTGGCAAGGTCATCCAGCGGCGGCGCACCCGCAATCGCTATTTTGTGCGGGATGCTCCCGAATGTCTCATTCGCCGCATCGATATAGCGCGTTTCGTCATACGCCTTGTCTGCGCCATAAACAAAGGACACCGTTTGCACAGGAGCGCCCGACTGTTTTGCGGCAAGCCCGGCAAGTGCCGAGGAATCCAATCCCCCGCTCAGCATCGCGCCAACGCTCCCTTCGGGGCGCATACATGCAAGGGTCGCCGCTTGCAGCGCGTCACGCAATTGCTCGGCGCAATCTGTGCTCACGGTTTCTTGCGGTATCTCCAGTTTCCAATACCGCCGGGGCGACACGGTTTGGTTTGCAGGATCAAGCTTATGTGCCGGCGGTAGCCGCAGCACAGCATCAAAGGCTGTCCTGTCAAAATCAACTTCATCGCCCTTGATGAAATCCGCAATCCGAACAGCATCGGCGCTTAATGCGACACCAGACAAATGCAGACATGCGCGCAGATCCGACGCACATGTCACCGCGCCATCCGAGACCGTATAATAAAGCGGGTAAACGCCCAAGTGGTCTCGGTATGCCTCAAAACGACCTGTTTCCTTGTGGATGAAAACAAGTGAAAACGAACCGTAAACGGTGTGTATGAAATCCTGACCCTTGGCCAAGCGCAAATCGAGCAGCAGTTCCAGATCAGACTTTTCAGCAGCCTGCTGTGGGGACATATCAAGCTGATGAGTGACGCCATCACGGTCCTGCAGAAACGCGAGGCCACATGCACCCCAGTCCGCAGCCTCACAGTACCCTGCATCCCCTGTCGTGGCACCATCGACACCAGCCATGGGCTGCGTCAGACGCCATCCCTGATCCTGCAGGCGCGCCAGACGCGCAGGCTCAACCGGAGGAGCGGACGCGGATCCAGCAAGGGGTATCCGCAAGACAAACGAATGCATCATAAAGAGACGGGGGGACGCACGGGCGTCGGCAAATCAAGGATCTTGTTAAAATCCAGCACTGTGCCTTCATTTCCTTCGAGAACAACCTGCGCATTCCAACTCAGCCATGCATGCGCTTTCAGAGTCGTTTCATCCTCTTTCTTGAGACCCATTGTGATTGTCGACGGTATGCCCTTCCATGACAGGATCGCCTGACAGGAAATCGTCTGCGTCAGGCAGCTGGCATCCGGGATAAATCGAGAAATCTGAGACACGGCATGCGTCACACGCGCCACCGTCGCCCGCCGCGCCATCTGCGGATCATCCGGACACGGGCGCACGAGGGCCGTCCGGATACGTTGATACCGCGTGACCCAAAGACCGACGCGTACCACCAGAACAATCAGCAGACTTAAACTATAAATCCCTGCCCAACGAATAGCGCGCATGTATCACTCGGCCTCATTCGGCACGACCTTGACCACATTCGCCTCAACCATCTGGCCCACAAGGGATTCGATGTCTGCTCTGCATTGATCATCCGTCACATCGAATTTTTCTGTCACAATCTGAACCATCTCATTCAAAGATTTAGGTTCGGACAGGCCCAGCCACAAGGCCGACGCAGTGGCATTCATCGTAAAATACGTATTGGTTTGAAGATGCAGCAACGCTCTGTCCCCACCAATATCGCAATCAACAACGTCAGATTGCGCGACATAACACTTTTCAGATACCATAAGGTCGATCCACTTTAATTCTATTTGGTGTACGACACCGGAAACGCAGTATGCGTAAAGATTGCTTGAAACGGTGATCACGTAAACCACAAAAAGTTATGGGAAAACGTCGCTTTGGCAATAGTACAAAAAAATGCCGGAGACCGGTTTACCCGGACTCCGGCGGAGTTAACTTAGACTGACGCCAAAATAGCGTCGAACCTGCCGATTAGGACAGTGTCAAGTCTGCGAATGGCGTGCCAGCTGGGAACGCTGCGTCAAGGGAGGAACCTGTGGAACCACCTTTTGTTACAGCTTCAACTTTGCCATGCGAGCGCAGTACAGGCGCTTCGTATACAGCTTTAGTCATGACTTCTCCTTCAAATATTAACCAGAAATAGTTAACGCGTATTAACTATATCGGTCTTCTAGGGGAATTCTCAAGTTTTATTATAAGGCTTTAACGCTTTTTCGCCTATAAACTGCGCCATGCTTAATATTTAGGACATGGATTCTAGCTCCGGTAGCCACGTCCCTGCCTTTCAAACATTTCAGCATACCGCCCGTTTTGGCCAATAAGTTGCGCATGCGTGCCTTCTTCGACAATTTTTCCGTTGTCTAACACGTATGTATAGTCTGCTTGCCGGATCGTGGACAGCCTGTGGCTGATCACCAAAGCACCGCGCCCCTCGAGCTTATCGCGGAAGCCGTCAAACAGTTCTGCCTCCGCATTTGGATCAATTGCACTGGTCGGTTCGTCCAGAATGATGAATTTCGATTCGGGAAACATCGCCCGCGAGAGCGCAATTTTCTGCCACTGCCCGCCAGACAGCTCAACACCGCCATCAAACATGCGCGACAGCACCGTATCATACCCATGCGGCAAATCCTCGAGAACCTCATGCGCACCCGTCAATCGCGCCACATCAAGCAGACGCGCGTCGTTGCCGTCCCGGCCCAAATCGGCCAGTCGAATGTTGTCCCGTCCCGTGTAGGCAAATTGAACGAAATCCTGGAAAATGACACTGAATTGCTTGCGATATGCGACCGGGTCAAAGTCCTGAACATCCAACCCGTCATAGGTCACATTGCCTTCCTGAGGGTCGTAAAGACGGCACAAGAGTTTGATCAGCGTTGTTTTACCGGACCCATTACCACCCACAAGCGCAGTAAACTGCCCCGGCCGGATGCGCAGCGATACATCTTCCAAAGCCGGTTTCTCTGACGTCGGATAAGAGAAAGTCACATGCTCAAGGGCAACGCCTTGTTTCACTTCCGCAGGCAGTGGTTTGGGAACCTCACCGGTCGCCATCACAGGCTTAAGATCGAGGAATACGAACAGTTGATTCAGAAACAGCTGATCATCATAGAGCCGGGACAGGCTCATCACAAAATCCCGACCCGCGGTTTCTGCGCGCACCAGCAACAGGACCACCATGATCAGGTCCGAAAGCTCCGCCTGACCTGTGGAAAAACGGTAGAGGATGAAAGCGGCAGAGGCAAAGACGACGAGCGTTCCCACGACTGAGACGAGGCTTTCCGCGATGGATTTGCGGCGCTCAATCGCAAGGTAGTCTTTGCGCACCACCTTGCGGATTTTCATGTATTGGGCGCGCAGATACGCGCCAATATCCCACAACCGGATTTCTTTGGCGAAGGGTTGTGACGTCATCAGCCAGTCTGCATAGGATGCGTGGCGCTCTTTTTGCACAAGTCGGCGCTGGAGTAAAAACCGCTGCCGCGTGAAACGCACCTGCACCACCAACATTAACCCGACAGCAATCAGGCTGATGGGCAACAACCGCCATTCCACAATGAACAACACGACAGCAATGCCCGCGAGCATCATGCCACCCCGAAACACATTCAGCGCATTTGCGATGACCTGTGCGGGGCGTTGTGCACCTGCCTGTCGCGCCCGCTCAAGACTGTCATAATAAAGCGCACTGTCGTAAAAGCTGAGATCAGCGGCCACAGCGCGTTCCTGAATGGCCCGGTTCACATAGTCGCTGACAACAAATCCTTGTGCCGCGCGAAAGTAATTTGCCACCGAATGCATGATACGGCCCGCCAGAAACAGGCCCAAGACGATTGAAATCGCCGCAAGCACGCGCCCCATATCGACACCATCACTCGCGCTTGCAGACTGGGTAATATCGTCAACGGCGAGTTTGACAGCCAATAGCGCGCCGAGCGCCAGCATGATTTCGAGCAGGGCAGCAATAAAAACGAAGATACCAAGCCGCTTGCTGCTGTATTTCAATAGCGCAATGACTTTGCGCCACAAGGAAAAGTAGCGTTCGATCTTTCCGGTAATAGAGGGGGTTTTGGCCGACATCTTGTTGTACCTTTCGACGGTCTGTTTAAGACCGTCGATCACGCAATACCACAGTCAAATTCTTGGGTGTCGCGTTAAGAACTACAATGTCATGATCGATTGTTGATGCACGGACGCATATGCGTTCGCCCGTTAGCCTATCGTCCAGTCGCGCCCACAACGGACAGGCCAGTCTTTGCAATAAGGCGCAGGTCCGTAAGCAACGAAATGTCTTTCGCATATTCGACGTCGAAGTTCACACGCTCATCATAGGTGACGTCGTTGCGTCCGGAAACCTGCCATAGTCCTGTAATGCCAGGTGTCATCGACAGATAGACCGGACGGTGCGTTCCATATTTGTGCAACTCAACACGGACGATGGGCCGGGGTCCGACGAAACTCATCTCTCCGCGGATGACGTTCCATATCTGAGGCAGTTCGTCCAAGCTCGTCTTGCGCAAGAAGCGGCCAAGACGGGTAATGCGGGGATCGTCATCCAGCTTGTGATCTCTGGACCATTCCTCGGCTGCGGCAGGGTTTGCCTTCAGATGCTCACGCAGCTTTTCTTCTGCATCCACAACCATGGTGCGCAGTTTCCAGCACCTGAATACTTTACCATTGCGTCCCACACGTCTGTGTCCAAAAAACCCGCTGCCACCATCGCGCTTCGTCATCAGCCATAAAACAGCGATCAAAGGAAACAACACCGGAATGATAGCCAGAGCCAAGACCAAATCGAAAACGCGCTTGCCAGCGATTTTATACGGAGCAAAACCGTCAGAGGTTTCTTCACAGTGCTCAAGCTTTTCTACTTCAGCGGGGTGGAACATCGCCATAATCACTCTCTCCTTAAACATCTATTTAAAGAACTTAACTAATCCTTAACCTTTTCTCGGCCAATTTTAAGTTAAACGGAAGCAAAAAATTGCCTAATCTCAAAAAAGGTCGACTTCCCGCATAGGTAGTGGTTAATTTGTTGGCGTTCTGGTCAATTGCTTTCACCCGAATGGTCCCCGCGACCCATGAACCCTTTGGTTTCAACAATTTCAGGATGGTTTTAGCCGGTGCGATTCGGTAAAAATAATGCGGCCGAACTCTGTGTCAGACAGTGCTATCAGCGCTTCAAAGCCAGAGACATGCGCAGTCGGCTTGTCAGAGTTAACAAAGGTAACTTGCTTGATCACGACAGTCGTTCGACGACGATCTTGCGCATTTTCGCAAACAGTAAAGCGCTTAGCCAGTTCAAAGGGGGCGCAAAACGCTGACTCGCAAACTGCCAGCTCCAAAGGAATTTCCACACCCGCAAACTTGTTCACCCTAGTTAGTAGTTTTTGCAATCACAGGAAAATTGTGGCTATTCTGGTAAGAGGCATACCAATTTGAAAGTGCCGCTCCCACCGGCACAGAAATAGAAAGCGCCTCGACCGTGAATATAGAAAAAGTTAATCACGATATGGTTGTTAAACTCTCCCAAGACCCGCATGGCACCCGCGATGGTGAACGTGAAAAAGTTCTCGAAGTGGCCATTGGCCGTGAGGTGCGCGGCTATCGCAAGCAGCAAGGTATCACCGTTGCCGAGTTATCCGCCCTGACCGGGATCTCCATCGGGATGCTCTCCAAGATTGAAAACGGCAATACGTCACCCTCGCTGACAACGCTCCAGACGCTTGCCAATGCCCTGTCGGTTCCGCTGACCAGCTTTTTCCGCCGGTTCGAGGAAAGCCGTCTCGCCGTGCACACCCGCGCAGGCGAAGGCGTTGAGATTGACCGCGAGGGCACCCGCGCCAATCACCAGTATAAATTGCTTGGTCACATCGGCTCCAATGCGTCCGGCGTCATGGTAGAACCCTACCTGATCACGCTCACGGCTGAATCTGACGTTTTCCCAACGTTCATGCACGGCGGCATCGAAACCATCTATATGCTTGAGGGCGAGGTCGATTATCGTCACGGCGACGACGTGCACCCTCTTAAACCCGGCGATACGCTATTTTTCGACGCGGACGCCCCGCATGGCCCGGATAAGCTGGTCAAATTACCGGCCCGTTATCTGGCCGTCATCAGCTACCCCCAAAACACGTAAACCGTAAGACCAAGCGCCGCCGTTACTTTTGCAACGGTGGCTCTGTGTCCAGTTCCGGCCAGATGCCCAAGGACGTGGGCAGGCCATCGTCAAACTCTGACAGGTAATCGAGCATCAGGGGCCGGTTGTCGATAAAGCCTTTGTAGGTCGCAAGTTCGTCGGGCAGATCACGGATCACGCGGTGCAAACGCCGGCCCCATTTGGGAACGGTCATCAGGTCCTGAAAACTGCACAGATAGCACCGGATCGGAAACACCAGCGCGTTGGAGCGCGGCAGCCTGAAGAACGTTTGCAATTCAACGCGTAAATGCTGCTTTGCGCCTATATTTTCCGGCGTCAGCGTCGTTTTCTGAATGCCCCATTTGTGGTAGTTTTCCGGCGATGTATCCAGCAGCGGGTTGACCGTCATCGTCCAGTTCAGGCGACGCGCAGGCGCGCCTTGCTGAATGTTCAGAAGGAATTTCAGCGCCCTGACGAAAATCCCTTTTTCATGGGCCAGCGGCACCGGTGCGTGCCACTCGAAAAAGTTCATGCCGATGTCGAAGTCAAGGCTCCAATCCGCTTGCGTCGTCACCATCCCCGCATCCATCCAGAGATTGTCATCGCGTTGATCCAAAACGCAATAATCGCCCTGCGCCTGCCGGGTGATGTATTCCATGGGACCGTAGGGCAGCGTTGTTTCATCCATGAATGTAAAGCTGTCATCGATGCCCAAGGGCTTGTTAACCCACCGCCACTTGTCACCATCGCGGTGCAGTTCGAACAACTCCGGATAGTCTTCCGATTTCGACACCATAATCAGTTCAAGCAAGTCCCAGCCCGCCAAAGTCATATGAGGCAGCGACTGACAGCGCAGCGGGTCATCGGCCAGCACTTTTGCACGGTCGCGCATCTCTGAGACGTAATGTTCATCCACATCGAAGCGTTTTTCATAAACACTGTCTGCAGGTCCGCCGCGATGCTGTTCCATGTTCACCGCATACATGTAGCTGTCTTTGTCAAATGGGAACGGAAAACGCTTTATGGCCCGTTCCGAATTGTGGAACGAGTAGTCATCGCGAAAAGTTTCGTCGTTGAATTGAATGGTCATTCCGGGCCTCCTCAGCGGTCCAGCACGAGGGTCTTGCCCTCAAATCGCGATACACAGGGCATGATCTTTTCACCGCTGCTATGTTCATCGTCATCCAGCCAGTGATCGCGGTGGATAAAGTTCCCAGCATAATCAATCACGCGGGTCTCGCACATGCCGCAGGCACCGCCGCGACACAGGTAAGGTGCATCCACGCCTGCCCGTTCGATGGCTTCAAGCAGGCTTTCCTGCTCACCGACCTGAATAACCTTGTTCGATATCGCCAGTTTGACCTCAAACGGTTTTCCGGGCTGTGGGGCCAGAAACTCTTCGTAGTGGACCGCCTCACGGGGCCACCCCAGAGCTTCGGCCTGTCCGCGCACCCATTCGATCATCCCCTTGGGGCCACAGACGTAGATATGCGTGCCCAGCGGTTGGCCATCCAGCAGGTTTTCCAGATCAATGACCTGATCCTGATCGTCGTAATAGACATGCACGTCATTGGGGTGCGTTGATGTGAGTTCGTCCACATAGGACCCCAGCGCCTTGGAACGGCAGGCGTAATGCAACTCCCAAGCCCCATGCGCCCGGTCCAGTTGTTTAATCTGTGCAAGAAACGGCGTGATCCCGATGCCACCTGCGATCATCAGATGCTTTTTGGCCCTCAGATCAAGGCTGAACAGGTTCACCGGGTTTGAGATCACCATCTCATCCCCCACTTCGACCTTTTGATGCATGAACAGCGATCCGCCCCGCCCCTCGTCATCTCGTCTGACGGAAATGGTATAGGCCGTCTGATCAAACGGATCAGACATCAGCGAATAAGGGTTCAGCCGCGTGATGTCGCCATCCTGCATCTCAACCACCGTATGCGCACCACCGGAAAAGGTCGGCAGCAATCCACCCGCGACCGGCTCAAAGCGGAACCTTGTCACGAGGGCGTTCAGCGGGGTTTTTTCGGTTACGCGAACGACAATCTTCTCTGCGCCACTCATTGGTAGATCGCCTTTGGCTCAGGGACGTTGCCCGGGTCTTCCGCGTCGATACACACGCCCTGATAGGCGGCCAGCCTGCGCGAATAGTGGTCGCGCACAAACAGGTTCAGCCCACAATGAGAACAGACAAAGGGATCGGTCTCAACGTCCTCGGTTATACCTTTACAATGCACGCACTGCATGCGCCGGGCAACAGACCCACGATGTTCGGTCTGGATGGCCGTATGCGGAATACCAGCCTGCATGGCCTCGTTCTGGGCCTGCCCCATCAATCCTTCAGTGCCCGCGAGATAAAGTTGCAGGCCCATATGGGCATCCTGCAACACGCGGCGGATGCGCGACACGGAGGCTTCGTAAGACGGCCCCTCGTAGAACTGCGCAGGCTCAAGCGCGCGCAGTTTTTCTGCATACGCCGTGCCTCGCGCGATAAAAATGATATGAGTTTTTGCCATCAATTCGGGTGTGGCGACGTCGATAATGGCTTGTGCCCCTTCCGCATCAGCGATCATCAGGTGCTGCTTGCCAGGGCGCGCCTGCAATGTGCCATAGATCGGGCGGCTGCGAATGGATGGTGGAAATTCAAACTTCGACATGATGTCCTCTCGGCAGAAACGGGCGCGCGATAACGCGCACCCGACAACGCTTAGCCTTTGGCTGAGCGGATTTTCTTTTCTTTGTCGTAGAACGGCATTTCTTCTGTCACGCAGGCGATTTCCGTTCCATCCCCATTGCGCACGGTCAGGCTGACACCCGGCGTCGCGCAGTCTTTGGGCATGCGTGCAATCCCGACGTTATGACTGTTCAAATCAGAATACATGCCAAAGGTGACCACGCCAACTTTCTCACCATCTTTGAGCAGGTCCGCCCCCTCATCCGCGGGCGTTGTCCCCTCCAGACGCACGCCGTAGATCTTGAAGCGTTCCTTGCCTTCAAGCGCATAGTGGTTTTCAGCGCCGATGAACCCGGTCTTGCCGGGCGATACTGTGAACTCAAGCCCCAGCTCCCAGATCGTATCGCCACAAGGCTCATCATCAAAGGGATAGGTCTCAGAATTGTCGCCGGGATAGAACAGGAGGTAGGATTCGGTCCGCAACAGATCAAGCGTGGAGAACTGCACAGGCTGGATGCCCATGCTGGCACCCTCGGACAAAATATTGTCCCAGACATGCACCACATCCTTGGCCCGCACGAAAATCTCATATCCGCGTTCACCGGTATAGCCCGTGCGCGAAATCATCACGTCGCGGCCAAAGAGCCGCGTGTGTGTGATCCCAAAATAGGCAAGGTCGCGGATTCCGTCGATATGTTGCGCCAGAAAGTCGACGGCCACAGGCCCCTGCAACGAGATGTCATGCAAATCATCGTCGAAAAGCACTGCAACATTCTTGCCCGCCGCGACGCTGGTCAATTGTTCCATTCCCGTGCCGGTTCCATGCACAACAAGCCATTGATTGACGTTGAGGTGATAGATGACACAGTCGTCGATGAATTTGCCTTCGCTGTTGAGAATGGCAGCATAAGTTGACCGGCCCGGCGCGATTTTCTCGACGTTCCGGGTCGTGACACGGTCAATGACATAGGCCGCATCAGGCCCGACAAGATGCACCTTCTTGAGGCCCGACACATCCATAAGCCCGGCTTTGGTCCGGATCGCTTCGTAATCCGCTTTGGCACGCTCGGGGCTGTGGTCATAGAACCACGCCGTGCCCATCCCGTTCCAGTCTTCCAATTCTCCGCCAATCGCCGCGTGACGATGTGCGAGCGCGGATTGCCTCCATAGAATGGCCATGGTTTTCTCCCTGTTCATGCGAGTCTTTTCTTGGCCGCATTCAGCCTCAGCTTGTTTTAAAAAGCAACAACCGTGTGCAAATTATTTTCCTGTCAGGCAAGAAAATGCAGGAAGCCGCTTGATACAGCGGCTTCCTGACGTGGCATTCAGTTTACTTGTCGAACTTTTTCGTTTTCTGCGTTTCGGTCCGCTGGCCAATCACCAGCACACCAACGCAAATCACGATTGCAACAAAGGTGGACAACCCCGGCAACGACGTGCCCCATCCCATAAACATCGCGCCATCAACGACACTCCAAGAGGCTTCTTCGTATGGAAACATTTCTTTTCCTTTCAGTTGGGTGTTGAGCTTATTCGGCAGGTGTCACGGGGGCGTCCACGCCCCATTCAGGATACCCGGCAGCGGGCACTTTGACGAGGTCCATGCCTGCTCGCTCGGCCCCTTCGCGGATACGCAGCATTCCGAACATCTTGAGGATGAAGGAAATGACGTACCCAGGGACAAATCCAAGCAGGAAGAATACCACGGCGCCCACGATCTGCCCCATCAGGCTGATTGTCGGCACCTCACCGGCAGCCCCTTGCAGCGAAGGATATCCTGCCCCGAATATACCCAACAAAATCAGGCCATAGAGGCCGATTGTTCCATGCACCGTGACTGCCCCGACGGCATCGTCGATGCCGCGCCGTTCCAACCAATCCGCACAGGGCTTAAGAATCACCCCAGCAGAGAATGCGATTATGAAGGCAATCGCCGGGAAATAAATATCCAGCCCCGATGCGGTCGAGATAATACCCGCCAGCGCACCCGACATCATCCAGAACGGATCGCGGGTGAACAACCATGCGCCAATGATACCACCAGATATCGCCATCAATATATTGAAGGACAAAGCCGACAAGGTCACCGGCGTGCCGTAGATCGTCGCGGGTTTATCTCCAAACCAGCTCCAGGCTTCGCCGGGCACGATCACGCAGGCCATCAAAAAGCCCCAGAACCCCACAATGATCAGCATCAGACCCGTCACTGTCAGCGGCATGTTATGCCCCGGAATATGATTGGCCGAACCGTCTTTGTTGAACTTGCCGATGCGCGGACCAAGATTGATCAGAACACCAAGTGCAAAGAACCCAGCCACCGCATGGACCAACCCAGCAGCACCAAAATCATGTACGCCAAACTGCGTGACCAACCAGCCATCCGCGTGCCAGCCCCAGGCTGCCGCAACGACCCAAGCAAAACTACCCAGCACAACGGCTAAGATGATGAATCCAACGGTCTGGATGCGTTCGATGACAGCGCCCGACATGATGGACGCCGTGGTTGCCGCGAAAAGTGCAAAAGCGCCAAAAAATACGCCCGACGCCTGATCAGCGACATTCGGACCCATATATTGCGCACTCTCACCCCAGCCCCATGCAATAGAATTTGCGTATTCAACGCCTGAAATACCTGCAGGCCCCGGCGCACCCGGCAATCCGGTTGGAAATCCCCAATATACCCACCAGCCGAAAAAGTAGAATGTCGGGATCATGAACGCAAAGGCGAGCAGGTTTTTAACACCCGAACTCAACACGTTCTTCAGGCGCGACGCGCCCATTTCATATGCCAGAAAGCCAACATGGATGATGATCATCAAGGGGATTGTCAGGTAGTAGAAGGTTTCCGCAAACATGCGATTGGTCGTTTGCCCACTCCCCTGAAGGGCCGCAATCTGGGCCGTTAATTCTGCAATTTGTTCTTCCACGATTTGCTCCCGTGTAGCTGTTGGTTCTCATACGCTGTCATGTGCAAGCTGCAGCGCTGATCAAAATGAAACATGAGAAGCGCGCTAAGGCGACTCTTTTTTCACACGTGTGAAAAAAAGTTTCCTGCCTGTTGAGTGGTCAAAGTTTTGATGCTAGCGTTTGAGTCGGACATTAAAATCACCTCAAGGGAGGCCCCGGCCATGTGCGGGATCGTAGGACTTTTTCTGAAAGACAAAGCGCTTGAACCTCAGCTGGGCGATATGCTGACGGATATGCTCATCACCATGACGGACCGCGGTCCAGACAGTGCCGGCATCGCAATTTACGGTGATGAAACAAAAGGAAAGGCCAAACTGACCGTACAGTCCAGCACGCCGGATCTGGACTTTGCCAAGCTGGATGAGGACCTGCAAAAGCACCTCGGCAGCATGGTGGAAATGAGCATCAAAGACACCCATGCAGTTCTGCGCCTTGATACGGTGGCCGCCGCCAAAGCACGTGTGGTGCTGCGCGACATTCGGCCAAGTGTAAAAGTCATGGGACATGGCGAAACGCTCGAAATATACAAGGAAGTCGGTCTGCCTAAAAATGTGGCAGAACGGTTCGAACTGCGCAAAATGAGCGGCTCGCACGGTATTGGCCATACCCGCATGGCGACAGAATCAGCCGTCACAACGATGGGTGCGCATCCGTTCAACACCGGTGTTGATCAATGCCTTGTGCACAACGGGTCCTTGTCCAACCACAATTCGCTGCGGCGCAAACTGCGTCGGCTTGGGGTGCACATCGAGACGGAGAACGACACCGAAGTTGGTGCGGCCTATCTGACTTGGAAAATGCAAACCGGTTCAACACTTGGCGAAGCATTGCAAAGCTCGCTGGATGATCTGGACGGCTTTTTCACCTTCGTTGTGGGCACAAAGGACGGGTTCGGCGTTGTACGCGACCCGATCGCCTGCAAACCCGCCGTGATGGCCGAAACGGATCAATACGTCGCGTTCGGCTCTGAATACCGCGCACTTGTGAACCTTCCCGGTATTGAAAACGCCCGCGTCTGGGAACCAGAACCCGCCACTGTGTATTTCTGGAGCCATGGCGCAGCCCCCACCGCAACTGAAAAGGCGGCTTGATCATGCAAACATTTGACTTGGAGGCGCAGGGTCTGCGCGAACTCAACTCAACACTACATGCGCAGTCCAAGGACACCAACCAAACCGTCTGGGAGATCGTGAACCCCAAGGGCAGCCATGCAATAGCCGTGGGTCTTGACGCGCCCATCGAGGTCAACATCAAAGGATCGACCGGCTATTACTGTGCCGGCATGAACAAGCAGGCGACTGTAAACGTCCATGGATCCGCCGGTCCGGGTGTCGCTGAAAACATGATGTCCGGCACAGTCTTTATTGACGGGGACGCGTCGCAATACGCGGGCGCAACCGGCAATGGCGGCACGTTGGTCATCAAAGGCAATGCCTCCTCCCGCTGCGGGATATCCATGAAGGGCATTGATATCATCGTACATGGCAACATTGGACATATGTCTGCATTCATGGCGCAATCGGGCAATCTGGTCGTTTGCGGCGACGCTGGCGAAGCGCTTGGCGACTCGCTTTATGAGGCAAGGCTGTTCGTGCGCGGATCGGTAAAATCCCTTGGTGCCGATTGCATCGAGAAAGAGATGCGACCCGAACATCTGGAGCTGCTTACCGAACTGCTGGAACGGGGCCAATGCGATGCCAAGGCGTCAGAGTTCAAGCGCTACGGGTCCGCCCGCCAACTGTATAATTTCAACATCGACAATGCGTACTAGGGGACTGAGATGAAAGATGATGCCAATGGTGCACCGCGCACGACCCCAATCCAATCCGCTACGTTTTCAAACCCTATAAACGCTGAGATCAGACGCGCGGCGGCCACGGGAATTTATGACATTCGGGGCGGCGGTGCCAAGCGGAAGGTGCCACATTTCGATGATTTGCTCTTTCTGGGGGCTTCGATCTCGCGCTATCCGCTCGAAGGATATCGCGAGAAATGCGAGACCTCGGTCACTTTGGGCACCCGGTTTGCAAAGAACCCGATCCAGTTGGACATCCCCGTCACCATTGCGGGCATGTCTTTTGGCGCTTTGTCCGGCCCCGCCAAAGAAGCACTGGGCCGCGGCGCAACGCTTGCGGGCACCTCGACCACAACCGGCGATGGTGGCATGACCGAAGAAGAGCGCGGACATTCCAAAAAACTGGTCTATCAGTATTTGCCATCCCGCTACGGCATGAACCCAGACGATCTGCGCCGCTGTGATGCGATCGAAATCGTCGTAGGGCAAGGGGCCAAGCCCGGCGGTGGCGGCATGCTTCTGGGTCAGAAAATCTCGGACCGGGTTGCTGAAATGCGCAATCTGCCCAAGGGCATCGATCAACGCTCTGCCTGCCGCCATCCGGACTGGACAGGGCCGGATGATCTTGAGATCAAGATCCTCGAGTTGCGTGAAATTACGAACTGGGAAAAACCCATCTATATCAAGATCGGTGGCGCGCGCCCCTATTTCGATACGACACTGGCGATCAAAGCCGGGGCGGATGTGGTCGTTTTGGACGGGATGCAGGGCGGCACAGCGGCGACGCAGGACGTGTTCATTGAACATGTCGGGCAACCAATCCTTGCCTGTATCCGCGAGGCCGTGCGCGCGCTGCAGGATCTTGACATGCACCGCGAAGTTCAACTGATTGTATCGGGCGGCATTCGGACCGGCGCAGACGTGGCCAAGGCGATGGCGCTGGGTGCGGATGCCGTGGCCATCGGGACAGCGGCACTAATTGCGCTGGGAGACAACGACCCCAAGTGGGAGGCGGAGTACAATGCCCTTGGCACCACGGCAGGTGCCTATGACGACTGGCATGAGGGCCAGGACCCTGCGGGGATCACCACGCAAGACCCCGAGTTGATGAAGCGCTTTGATCCGCTGGAAGGCGGGCGAAGACTGAACAACTACCTCAAGGTAATGACACTGGAAGCACAGACCATTGCACGTGCATGTGGCAAAAACCATTTGCACAACCTTGAACCCGAAGATCTTTGTGCATTGACGATGGAAGCTGCCGCCATGGCGAAAATTCCATTGGCAGGCACGGACTGGTACCCGGGGAAACCCGGCACGAGCTATTAAAAAATAAGGGCGCGGCCATTGGCACGCGCCCGTTTTACGACTGATAGGGACAAACACATGACAACTGATCTGGCGGCCTTTGCAAAAGAAAAAGGCGTTAAGTACTTTATGATCTCTTTCACCGACCTGTTTGGTGGGCAGAGGGCCAAGCTGGTCCCCGCGCAAGCCATCGCGGATATGCAGGAAGACGGTGCCGGGTTTGCCGGGTTTGCGACATGGTTGGACATGACGCCGGCCCATCCGGACATGTTGGCCGTGCCTGACCCGTCCTCCGTGATCCAGCTGCCTTGGAAACCGGAAGTCGCATGGGTTGCTGCAAACTGCGTGATGGAAGGGCAGGAAGTCGCCCAAGCGCCGCGCAACGTGCTGCGCCGCTTGGTGGACGAAGCTGCAGATGAAGGTCTTCATGTCAAGACCGGCATCGAAGCGGAGTTTTTCCTGCTAACCCCTGATGGCAGTCAGATCAGTGATGAATTCGATACCGCCGCAAAACCCTGTTACGATCAACAGGCCGTCATGCGTCGCTATGATGTGGTGCGTGAAATCTGTGATTACATGCTGGATATGGGCTGGGGCCCGTATCAGAACGACCACGAAGACGCCAACGGCCAGTTTGAGATGAACTGGGACTTTGACGATGCATTGCAGACCGCCGACAAGCATTCATTCTTCAAGTTCATGACGAAATCCGTGGCTGAAAAGCACGGCCTGCGCGCCACCTTCATGCCAAAGCCGATCGAAGGTCTGACCGGCAACGGGTGTCACGCGCATATTTCAGTCTGGGATGCCCCCGGAGCCGCATCGAAAGTGAATGTTTTCGCTGGCGAAGGCGAAGGACAGACCGGCGAGGTTGGCCTGTCCGAGCGCGGCAAGCACTTCCTTGGCGGGATCATGAAACACGCCTCAGCACTTGCAGCCATCACCAACCCGACGGTGAACAGCTACAAACGCATAAACGCCCCCCGCACGACTTCCGGGGCCACATGGGCGCCCAATACTGTGACGTGGACGGGCAACAACCGCACACATATGGTCCGCGTGCCCGGGCCGGGCCGCTTTGAATTGCGCCTGCCGGACGGGGCGGCAAACCCTTATCTGTTGCAAGCGATTATCATTGCCGCAGGCCTGTCAGGCATCCGCTCCAAGGCGGACCCCGGCAAGCGCCATGACATTGATATGTATGCCGAGGGTCACAAGGTGCGCGGTGCGCCCAAATTACCTCTGAACATGCTGGATGCGCTACGCGCTTATGACAAGGATAAGGGCCTCAAAGCAGCAATGGGAGCCGAATTCTCGGCAGCGTACCTGAAATTGAAAACGCAAGAGTGGCATGATTTCACGTCGTATTTCAGCGGATGGGAAAAAGAAAACACGTTGGATATCTGAGCTAAGAAAGAGGCCTGCGCGCCTTAAGCCCTCACATCTACTCAGTACTGCAGGAGACACTAAATGACAAAACGAGTTGCAATCATAGGTGCCGGCCCATCCGGTTTGGCACAACTGCGCGCCTTTCAGTCGGCCAAGGAAAAAGGCGCGGACATCCCCGAAGTTGTCTGTTTCGAAAAGCAGTCCAACTGGGGGGGATTGTGGAACTACACCTGGCGCACAGGTCTGGATCAATACGGCGAACCCGTACATGGATCGATGTATCGGTATCTGTGGTCCAATGGCCCCAAAGAAGGTCTGGAATTTGCGGATTACTCGTTCGAAGAACACTTCGGCAAACAGATCGCAAGCTATCCGCCCCGCGCCGTGCTCTTTGACTACATCGAAGGCCGCGTGAAAAAGGCCGGTGTGCGTGACTTGATCCGGTTTGAAACGGCGGTCCGCAGTGTTGAAGAAACGGACGACGGCAAGTTCACGGTCAAGGTAAAAGACCTGCCCGGTGACAATGAATACGAAGAGGTATTTGATTACGTCGTCTGCGCATCGGGGCATTTCTCGACACCCAATGTGCCGGAGTTCGAGGGCTTTGATTCGTTTAAGGGCCGCGTGTTGCATGCACATGATTTCCGTGATGCGCTGGAATTCAAAGACATGGACCTTCTGCTGATCGGCACCTCCTATTCCGCCGAAGACATCGGGTCCCAATGCTGGAAATACGGCGCAAAATCCATCACGGTCAGTCATCGTACCGCCGCCATGGGATATGACTGGCCCGATAACTGGGCAGAAGTGCCTTTGCTTCTCAAGGTTGACGGCAACACTGCGCATTTTAAGGATGGCACATCCCGCAAGGTTGACGCCATCATCCTGTGTACCGGCTACCAGCACCACTTCCCTTTCATGGCCGACAACCTCTGCCTGCGCACGGCGAACCGGCTGGCGACGGCGAACCTGTACAAGGGTGTCGCATGGATTGATAATCCGAACCTCTTTTACCTCGGGATGCAGGACCAGTGGTTCACCTTCAACATGTTCGACGCGCAGGCGTGGTGGGCGCGTGATGTGCTGCTCGGCCGGATCGCCCTGCCCGACCGCGCCACGATGCTTGCCGATGTCGAAGAACGCGTGGCCCGTGAGGATGCCGGAGAAGATGACTATGATGCCATCTGGTATCAGGGTGATTACGTCAAGGAACTGATCGCGGAAACGGATTATCCAAGTTTTGATCTGGAAGGGGCCTGTCAGGCCTTCAAGGAATGGAAGGGTCACAAAAAGAAGAACATCATGACGTTCCGTGACAACGGGTATAAATCTGTGATCACAGGGACCATGGCCCCCAAGCATCACACGCCGTGGAAAGACGCGCTGGACGACAGTCTTGAGGTCTATCTACAGAACTGATGCACGTTCTTGTCTTGCAGCAAACCGCCGCCGGTCATTCGGCGGCGGTCGCGTTTCATCTGACCTGACACGCATAAAACAGCGCAGCTAAGGCGCGCCAGAGATACGCAAGAACACGATGGTTTGCTGCAAAGCGGCTTTGTCCTTGAGCGATACATCGACGATCTTGCCCGCAACCGTGAAACGGCGCAAATCGTAGGTATCGGGGTGGTTGACCGTATTTTCCTTGGAGTACACTTGCGCATTGGCACAATCAGCGACCCGCTGAACCACAGCGTCAAAGCTCTGCGTGCTTGCGGCGGATCGGTAAGGAAACGACCAATAGCAGTGGCTTGACACAGCCCCGGAAAGCGCACGCGACGTGGCACAAACAGCGCCGGATGCCATACCTGACGCCTCAAACAGGGACATGTCACCCTGTTGCGACGGGTCGTATTTCTCCAGTTCGGTGCAGAAATCGCCCGCCAAGGACGCGCTACCAGCTGACGTCAGCGCAAACAGCCAGAGCACAACGTAGAGTCGACGGTTTCGCCTGAGGCACATTCGATTGATCAGAGGGTACATGCTATTCGCGTACCATCTGGTTTCCTTCTTCGACACGAAAAAGCGTTGGCGGCGTTGATTTGCTGACCCAGTAAAAATCGCCGTCCCACTCCATCACGAACCAGCCTTCCCAGTCCGCATCGTCTGGCCAGATGCTTTGAAATTCGTCACGCTCTGCGTCGACGCGCCATTTTCCATAGAGGGACGCCGTATCTGGCTGTGCATAAACGGTTTTTCCCTCTTTGCCGAAAAACTGAACGTAATCAGCGCCATCCCATTGGCCAAAGACCGTGTTCCCTGACAACAGCGCCTCGATTTCGTAGGCTTTCAGCTTGACCGCTTGGGCCAGCGCCGGAAGCGCACACAGCAGCATGACCGCCACGCAGGACACGGTTTTGACGGCCCTCATGCCCCCGGCACCTTTCCATCGTTCACCAACAGCAAAGCGACCTTTCGCAAAGTGGTGCGCAGCCGCTCCGTTTTGGGACCCAAATGGCCCAGATCGCTCAAGGTTCGGTCCATCACAGTGAGCCACAATTCCGCATCCTCCAGCAGAATGGGCACATGCGCGTGGATCTCGCGCACGTTCATATGGCGGTGTTTCTCAAGGTAATATTGCCGCCCGCCCATGAAGCCGGACAGGAAATTGAACTGCTCTTCGCGGGTATGTTCCAGACCGTGTCCGTCCATATGCAACGCCAGCAGACGCGCCGCCTCAGGTTCGGTTTCGACGAGATCATAAAAATGGGTCACCAGCTCACTCAACCCGGGCTCTCCACCGATTTGATCGAGCATGGTTTGTGTCATGAGCGGGGGCGTTCCTTGGCAGGGTCATAAGCGGCGACGGTCGGTGCGATAACAGCGGGCAGACGTTTTTGGTGACCATCAAGTTTGCCCACTTCCAATACCGTGCCCACATCGGCGTGTGCCACGTCAACACGCGCCAACGCGATGTTTTTGCCCAACAGCGGGGACCGCATGGACGACGTCACCTCGCCCACCTGCGCGCGGCCAACATGCAGGCAGTCGCCATGTCCCACATCCACGTTGCTGTCTATTTCAAGGCCCACCAGCTTGCGCATCGGGTTTTCCTTGCGCCGCAGCAGCGCGTCGCGGCCAATGAAATCGTCCGTCTTTGACTTCAACGGCACCGTAAACCCGACGCCCGCTTCAAAAGGATCGGTCTGGTCGGAAAAGTCATAACCCGCAAAGATCAGACCCGCTTCGATGCGCACCATATCCAAGGCTTCCAGCCCCATGGGTTTGATCCCATGCGCCTGCCCGGCCTCCCAAATGGCGTCGAAAATCTCTGCGCAATCCTTGGGGTGGCACATGACCTCATACCCTAATTCGCCCGTATAGCCGGTCCGCGAGATAACGAAAGGCGTGCCCGATTCATCATTAAGCCGCGCCGGTGAAAACCGGAACCATCCAAGCTGGTCGAACTCCGGGTTATGCGGTGCGGTCCAGACAAGCTTGCGCAGCAGGTCGCGACTTTCAGGACCCTGAACCGCCACATTGTGAAGCTGATCTGTGGATGAGCGAATTAGAACTTTCAGGCCCAGTTTTTCCGCCTGTTCCCTGATCCATTCCCCGCCATAATCGTTTCCGCCGATCCAGCGGAAATTGTCTTTGCCCAACCGGAACACCGTTCCGTCGTCGATCATGCCACCGTGTTCATAGCACATCGCGGTGTAAACGACGCCGCCCACGGCCAATGTCTTCATGTTTCGGGTGAAAATATACTGGCATAGCGCTTCGGCGTCAGGCCCTGTGATTTCGAATTTTCGCAACGGGCTGAGGTCCATGATCACGCATTTTTCGCGGCAGGCGTGGTATTCCTCGATCGGCCCGGTCTCGGCGTAACAACTGGCCAGCCAATAGCCGTTGTATTCAATAAAGTTGCGCGTGTGCTTGGCAAAGCTCTCGTGAAATCCGGTTTGTTTTGTCATTTTGGGCTCTGCTTCAGGGGTGGGACGGTACGCAACAGCGCGTTGAAAGGTCTCTTTTCCAGAGTAGGTGCGCACGTGAATATCAGTTGGGTTCCACCCGTTTGCAGCGGATGTGTCATCCGGACAGGCAGATGAAACGCAGACGATATCGGTCAGAGCGCGCAGCAGGACATAGTCACCCGGACGCGACCACGGTTCGTCCGAGTACATCACCCCATGCTCATCCAGAAAGGTGTTGAAAAAGAAGTTGATCGCCATCCACCCGGGACGGCCCGTCACATTGAACTTTTCCAACGCACCATTGAAATTGTCAGAGCAGTTTACGTGGCCGGGATAGCCGATGTCATCGTAGTATTTCGCCGAACAGGCCAATGCAAAGGCATCATGGCGACCGCAGGTGTCCTGCACGACCTCGACCAGCGGCAGCATCTCCTGATCGTAGTATTTTGCGTGCAGACCGGGCATCGGATAGGCATGCCCCATCAGCGTGCGCGTGGTCGTCACATCCAATGCGTGCTCGATCCCCTTGTCGAGTTTACGGGCCGAAAAACACTCGAAATCAGTGCATTGCCGGCCATCCACATCAATGATCTGGATGTAGTCGCCCGCTTTGACAAAATACGCCTCTGCGGTCTGGGTATGGACACGAATATCGTCAATCGGATCGGCAAGCGGGTCCGGCGCCTCAAAACTGGCGTGTCGTTTGATCACCGCGCGTTTGACCATGACCGTGATCGGCGTGGTTGTATTCTGACGCTCTGCGTCCATGGGCAACCCCGGTGCAGCAACAATCAGGCTGCCATCCCGTTCCACGCGCAGGCTTTCTTGTGATCCGGCGGGCGTGTCGCTCGCAAATATCTGCACCGCAGGCGCATCGGACAAGTCAATACCGCGCGCATCAAGCCCCATCCGCAATCCGCGCAAGGATTGATCACTGCTGAGCAACAATCGGCGCAGCCCTTCGGCCTGTGCATTGCCCGGAGCGTTCAGGATCGTCGGGTCGATCTTGCCACCTTTTCCAGCCGCAACAACTTCGCAGATCTGCGCACCTTCGTCATTGATCAGTGTAATCGCATCGCCTGCGAATACCGGGATCAAAACGGCACCCATACCCTCCACCACGTATCTTTCGGTGCCGGGCGGCAAGGTAAACTGCGACGGCAGGTAGATTTTGCTGGGTGAAGGCGGCCCGGGACGCACGTTGGCATATATTTCGTCAAGCATATCGCATCATGTCCCAGCTATTAATTTGCACGACCGGAATAAAAATTTATTTTTAAGAATAAGCATGCGTCGGTTTTCACTGCAAGTATTTTAACGCACCTGCCTCTCTTTTAGCGGGATCAGGGGTATAGTCTGACGACGATTGTCAGCGTGGCATGGGCTTCCGCCCCCGTACCATCGCCACAGGTTTGGCATTATGATTGCAACAGTCGCGTGGTTCTGCGGTCAAATCCGCACTGCTTGCGGCATAACACAACCATCAACAATAGTCAGATCACGCCAATTCGCTCAGCTGATATTGCGCCTTGGCCAACCATTCCGGGGAAATCTCCACACCCCATCCGGGTCTGTCCGTGATACGCGCATGCCCGTCTTCGATGCCATAGGGCGTTTCAACGAACAGCCCCTCTTGCCAAGGGTAATAATCAGGCCCTTCGATTGAAAACTCCAGATACTTCCCGGCATTCGGAATGGCGCGCAGCAGATGCATCGTGAACAAGGTCACCATCGACCAATTCGCGCAATGCGGCGTTACGGGCAGGCCGGCAGCTTTTGCCATCTGAACGACCCTCAGCGTGCGGCAGATGCCCCCGAGATACAGGATGTCGGGCTGAACGATATCCACGGCCCGCATGTCGATCATGCGCTGCCAAGTCGGTAGATCACAGTCCTGTTCCCCCCCGGTCACGTCAATGTCCAAAGCTTCAGTGACCTGTTTTGTCTGCGCGAGTTCCCAATAGGGGCAGGGTTCCTCAAAGTGGCAAAAGCCATGGTCCTGCAACATATGGCCAACCTCAATGGCGCGGTCCGGCGTGTAGCAGCTATTGGCGTCGATCAATAAATCCACGTCATCGCCCAGTTCGCGGCGCATGGTCGGAATGATCTCTTCGGTGCGACCGGGCCATTCATCGCGGTTGCGCCCGACCTCTGCACCGGCACGCATTTTAAAGGCGGTGAACCCTTGCGTATCCCGCAACATTTTCAAGCGGTCCGCTTCCTCGCTGGGCGTGATATCGCGCTTCATCGAGGACGCATAGGCGCGGATCAACCCCGGCGTGCCACCCAGCAATTCAGCAACGGGTTTACCCTCTTGTTTGCCGCGCAAGTCCCAGATTGCGGTGTCTACACCTGCCATGGCACGGCGCAGGTAAGAGCCGGGAAACTTGTGCTCGCGCTCTGTCACGATGTCGAGCAGATCATCCAGATCCGTGATGTCCTGACCCAGCATCCAGGGCGCGACCTGCCGGTGCAAAACCGTACAGGTGATGTCAGAGTGATAGGTCGATACCTGCCCCCATCCTTGCGCCCCGTCCTGCGTCGTGACGCGCACAAAGCCCACGGCCTCAGTGGTAAAGGTCTCAATCGATTTCAGCTTCATGTGAAGTCCTTTCAGGGCTTGGCATCGGCAAGAATAAGGTCGGATGCTCTCTCACCGACCATGATCGCGGGGGCATTTGTGTTTCCGGTCGGGATGGTTGGAAAGATGGAGGCATCTGCCACCCTGAGGCCTTCTATTCCGTGCACCTTCAGCCTCGCGTCAACCACGGAAACGGCGGGGTCCATCCCCATCCGACAGGTCGCGCAGGGATGAAAAACTGTCCACGATTTTTCCCGGATATAGGCAGCGATGTCTTCGTCGCGCGTGCACCTGACGCCGGGGAGAAGTTCACTTTCGATTACCGCCTGCATCGCCGGGGTCGCAGCGATCTCGCGGATCAATTTGATCCCTGCCAGCATCAGCGCGCGATCCTCCGCTGTGTCCAGATAGTTAGGGTATATCAACGGAGCCGCCATCGGGTCAGGCGATTGAATCTGCAAATGCCCGACACTTGTCGGCTTGCACGGGTTGAACCCCATCAAAAAGCCGGGAAACGGGTCCGGGCTCATCAGAGGGCGCACGCCAACGGGAGCGCGCGCGTAGCTGAGCGGCGAGAAATAGAGCTGCAGATCAGGCCCCGGTGATGTGTCGAACAGGCGCATGAACCCACCCCCCTGATTGAGGCTGAGCGAGAGCGGCCCTTTGCGTTTCAGCGCGTATTGCAAAGCCGCCCTGATCTTGCCCGGCAGGGGGCGCAGCTGCTGATTAAGGCTCGGCACACGGGCGCGGTAAAGATGATCAATACCCAGATGATCCTGAAGGTTCTGCCCCACTGCCGGCGCGTCCTGCACGATTTCTACCCCTTGCGCCTGCAACACGGCACCCGGACCAATCCCCGACAGTTGCAGAACCTGCGGTGAGCCGATGGCACCCCCTGACAGAATAACTTCGGCGCGCGCCTTGACGGATCTGACCTGACCCTTGTGCCGGTATTCGACCCCGACCGCCCGCTTGCCTTCAAACAAAACGCGCGTGACATGGGCACGGGTGCGAATTTCCAAATTCGCGCGCTTTCTCGCAGGCATCAGATAACTGCGCGCGGCGGAGGCGCGCAGTCCCCCTTTGGTATTGATCTGATAGCAACTCGCACCCTCCATCTCGCCCGCGTTATAGTCGCGGTTTGGGGGGATACCCGCCTGCTCAGCGCCGCGCAGATAGGCATGGGTCAGCGGGTGCACTTCGCCCCAAACGTCATGCACCGCCAGAGGTCCAGCCGTACCGCGCGCCGGATGTGCCGGGCCGTCCCAGTCTTCCATACGCTGAAACAAAGGGGCCACATCATCCCACCCCCAGCCCGGCGCGACCGCCTCCCATTCGGCATAATCGCGCGGGTGTCCGCGCACATAGACCATCGCGTTGATGGAACTGGACCCGCCCAGCACCTTGCCACGCGGCCAATAGGATCGCTGATCTTTAAGCCCGGCATTTGGTTCGGTGGTGTATTTCCAATTGACCCGCGCATCATGGTAAATCTTGCCATAGCCGATGGGCATTTGAATCCAGAGGTTTCTGTCGGTTCCCCCCGCCTCCAGCAGCAGCACGGTATATCTGCCGCTTTGCGTCAGGCGGTTGGCAAGGACCGAACCTGCTGACCCCGCACCGACGATGACATAGTCCACCGCTTCCAAACTACTTATCCGACGGGTTGCGCCCAAAGACCTGCGCAAGGATCATCATCAGCGAGGTAATGATGATCATGATCGTTGAGATCGCGGCAATCGTCGGGTCGATCTGATCACGCAGCGCGTTGAACATATTGCGCGTCAGGGTCGGGTTATCCCCGCCCGAAATGAACATTGCCACCACCACCTCATCAAAGGATGTCAGGAACGCCAAAAGCGCTGCCGTCACAATGGCAAAGCGGATTTGCGGGACGGTGATGGTCAAAAACGCCTTCCACCGTGGCGCCCCAAGGCTGCGCGCGGCAAGCTCCTGATTCATGTCATAGCTCTTGAGCGCGGAGCCCGTGACAATCACAACAAGTGGCAGGGCCAGCACGCTATGCGCCAGAACAAGACCGGTAAGGGAATAGAGCAGATTGACCTGAACAAAGACATAAAACGCGCCAATTGCCACCAGAACAACCGGCACCATCATGGGGGTGATCAGCATCAGATAGGCCAGCCGCACAAAACGCACGTGCGAATTGTGCAACCCATAGGCCGCAACCACCCCGACCGGCGTCGCCACCAGCATGGTCAGAACCGCGGCCTTGAGCGATGTGGCCGTGGCCTGCATCCATTCAGGTGAGCCGAAATAGTTGCGATACCAGCGCAAGGACCATGTTTCAGGCGGGAATTCAAGATATTGGGATTCCGAGAACGACATCGGGATGACGATCAGCGTCGGTGCCACCAAAAGCAGCATCACGACGGCGGCAAACACATAAAGCCACAGGCGCTGGCCGTGGGTGACCTGAGTCTCAGACGCGGGGCTATTCAACCACTTCAGCATCAGTGCCCGCCCCCTGTCATCTTGCCCAGATTGACAAAGCGCGAGGCCAGCCAAAGGATGCCAACCGTCAGCACCAGCAGCACCACACCCAGCGCGCTTGCTGCGCCCCAATTCACGAACAGCTCAATATTGGACACGATCTTCATCGACACCATGATCACCTTGCCACCGCCAAGAACGGCTGGGGTCACAAAAAACCCAAGGCACAGGACAAAGACCATCAACGATCCGGCCAAAAGCCCCGGGATCGACAGCGGAAAAAACACCGTCCAGAACGCGCGGCGTGGGCTGGCACCAAGGTTGGACGCGGCCTTGAGGTAGTCGTGATCGATCGCCTTCATCGCGTTGTAGACGGGCAGGATCAGGAAAGGCAGCATGATATGCACCATTCCGATCAGGGTGCCCGTCATATTGTGCACCATCTTGATCGGCTCGTCCCAGAGCCCCAGCGAAATGGCCCATTGGTTGACCAGCCCCTGCTTTTGCAAAAGCACCAGCCATGCGTATGTCCGCACCAATAGGGATGTCCAGAAGGGCACCAGCACCGTGATCAGGGCAAGGTTTGCCCAGCGGTTTGGCAGTTGTGACATGAAATAGGCCAGAGGATAGCCGATCAGAATGCACAACCCCGTGGTCAGCAGACTAACCTGAAAGGTCGTCACGAAAATCCTCGAATAGGATTTTCGTTTGATCATGCGTTCGTAGTTTTCCAGCGAGAACTGCCCGTCCGCCCCGATGAAGGAGACATAGAACAGCCACCCCACCGGAATGACCAGAACAACCAGCACCATCAACAGCGCAGGCGAACTGAGGCCAAAGAGTTTCAGCCGCTCCAGCGCGCCATCGCGCCGCAAGCCTTCGCTTTGGTGAGGATCAAGGGACGCGTCAGTCATCGGCGCTGATCAACACAGTATCGGCCGCCTCAAGCGACAGAGCGACCGGATCACCAACGCTGGGTAGATGCGCAACGATATCCCCGCGAATGCCGCCCCGCAGGCTTATCTCGGTGCCGTCAGAAAGCCTTGCATACATCAGATAGCTGTCGCCTTGGTAGACGACATTGGACACAGTGGCCTGAAAGACATTCGCGGTCCCGGACGCCGCACCAAGGCGCAGCCGTTCCGGGCGGATCATCAACAGCAGCGGCCCGGCTGGTGGCACATCGCCCGCGTATTTCAGCGCCATACCGGCACAAGTGATCTGATCGCCCCGCCGGTCCACCGGCAAAAAGGTGGAATCGCCAATGAAATCGGCGACAAACCGGTTCGCCGGAAAATCATAGAGCTGTCTTGGCGTGGCCAGTTGCATGATCTTGCCATGGTTGACGACTGCGATACGGTCCGACATCGTCAGCGCTTCCCGCTGATCATGGGTCACATAGACCGTCGTCATGCCCAGCTTTTCGTGCAGGCTGCGCAATTCGATCTGCATCTGATCGCGCAGTTTTTTATCCAGCGCAGACAGGGGTTCGTCCATCAACAGGATGCGCGGCTCAAACACGATTGAACGCGCCAGTGCGACGCGCTGTTTTTGCCCGCCCGACAATTGGTCGATCCGACGCTCACCGAAGCCGCCCAATTGCACCGTCTCCAAGGCCTCTTCGACGCGCCGCACGATTTCAGTCGCCGGTGTTTTGCGCAACTTGAGCGGATAGCCCACATTCCCGGCCACGGTCATATGCGGAAACAGCGCGTAGTTCTGAAATACCATTCCCACACCACGCAGATGCGGGGCGGTGCGGATGACCTCTTCGTCCCCGAATTTCAGACTGCCGCTGTCAGGACGTGTAAACCCAGCCAGAACCATCAACAGCGTGGTTTTCCCGGAACCAGATGGTCCCAGCAGGGTCAGGAATTCGCCGCTTTTGACATCGAGCGATACGTCGTCCAACGCATACACCGATCCGTAACTTTTGGTCACATTCCGGACCGTGATGGGCAGTGCGTTGGTCAAAATCTATTCCTTAATTCAAGCTGCGGGCCGCCAAACGGCCCGCAGGTCATAGTCTGCGCTGCTCTGATCACTCAGTCAGCATTTCCTGATACATCTCATCCGCGATGGTTTCCCACTTTGCGTACCATTCCAACGAAACCGGCAGCTGCATCGCGGCGTTTTCAGGCGACGATGGCAGGCCTGCCGCCATTTCCGCCGTGATCACACCGGTGTCATAGGCGGCTTTGTTGGTTGGGCCGTAGGTGATGTAAGTGGGCAGGTCGTCCTGATACTCAGGCTTTGATATCTCGGCGAGGAATTCCATCGCCACATCCTTGTTGGGCGCACCAAGCGGGATCGCAAAACAATCGTAATCCAACAGCGCCTGATTGAAGCTGTACTTGACCTGCGCGCCGTCTTTTGCCGCATTGTCAAAACGCCCGTTCCAGCCGGTGCTCATGTCGACCTCACCGTCTTTCATAAGCTGCGCCTGTTGTGCGCCGGACGACCAGAACACGTCAATTTCGGGTTTCAGCTCGCGGATCTTGTCCAATGCGCGTTCGATCCCTTCTTCGGAATCGAGCTCGGCATAAACATCCTCAGGTGCCACGCCCAGCGCCATCATGGCAGGCTCAAGCGCCCCTGCCACCCGGTTGCGATAGGCGCGCTTTCCGGGGAATTTATCAACATCCCAGAAATCAGCCCAGCTTTGCGGGCCGTCATCGCCATAGGTTGCCGTGTTCCAAGCGTAGACGGTAGAAAACACGTCACCGCCAACGCAGTAATCCGTGTAAAGGCCCTCGTAGAAAGTTGAGACATCAATGACGCTGTAATCCAGCTTTTCCAAAAGCCCCTCCGCAGCAGCGCGCGCCGCAGACCCGGACCCGCTGGCCACAATATCTAGGGACACGGCACCAGACGAGACCTGCAGGCGGACGTCAGACATCCCTCCATAGGTTTCCTGTTTCACGACGATGCCCGTGTTGGCTGCCGCCGGTTCAAAGAGCGCTTTGCTTTGCGCCTCCTGATATGATCCGCCCCATGACGCGACTGTGACGGTCTTTTCTTGTGCATAGGCCGTCGAACTCAGCAGCGCCGCTGCCAGTGTTAAACCAAGTGTTCTTTTCATGATTTTCCTCCTTGTTGTTTTCACGCGCCCGTTTGGGGGCACCTTGTTGGTTTTGTTTTTTCAGGCGGTTCAGCATCATAGCCGCCCAGATGTCTCAGTCACGATGATGCGGCAGCACGTTCGCTCTCAATCCGGTCCTGTCTGCGGTACCATGCAACGGTCGCGGGCAAAAACCATGGGTTTCCGGTGTAAAACGGGCGCGTCGGGTGGGTCAGCCCGTCAAAGGCAGTGGTGCCTTCCGGTCTGCCCAAGACCTTTTGGCCCATTCGCTTGCCCAGATAGCTGGCCATTGAAACGCCAGCTCCGCAGTAGCCCATCGCATAATGCACGCCCTCGTGAACGCCGGTATGGGCAAGTTCGTCAAAAGTATATGCAACCTGCCCGCTCCACGAATGGGTGATGGCATAGGGCGCAAGCTGCGGAAAAATTTGACACATATCCGCAAACAGCTTTGGACCGCTGATCGCTGTATCAGCCTCATTGGCCGATACACGTCCCCCAAATAGCACGCGCGTTCCATCTGGTGACGGACGATAGTAATAGACGACTTTGCGCGTGTCGCTGGCAATCCGGGACGTTGGGAAAAGCTCACACACAAGGGCCTTGGGTAAAGGTTCTGTTGCGATCACATAGCTGCCTATTGGAATGACGCGGCGCTGCAACCATGGCGTCACACCGCCCGTATAGCCATTGGTCGCAACGATCACGTCGCGCGCGCGCACCTGCCCCTTGGCGGTCGAGAGCAGAAAACCAACAGCGTCTCGCTTGATGACCGTCACCGCACAGTGGCCAACGACATGCACCCCAGCCAATTGCGCCAATGTCAGCAAACCGCGATGGTATTTCGCCGGGTTGATCGACGCATGACGCGGAAAGACCACGCCGCCATGATAGGTGTCTGATCCAAGCTCGCTGCGTTGTTCGTGACGGGGCACGGCAAAGGCTTCGATCCCTTCTGCCCGGCTCAGGGTTTCTGCACCGCGCGCGATCTCTTCATAATGCGCAGGCGTATGTGCGGCGTGATACCTGCCGCTGCGCAGAAAATCACATTCGAGCCCTTCGGAGGGAACAAAGTCACCGATCCATTCAAGCGCGGCTTCCCCCTCCTTGCGGATCGCGCGCGCGCGGGTTGCCCCATATTTGGCCGTCAGCTTTTCGAGGGACGGTTTGATACTGGTGCTGATCTGGCCCCCGTTTCGGGTGCTACACCCCCAGCCGGGTTCTTGCGCATCCAACACCATTGTCTTGCGCCCGGCCCGTGCGGTTTCGATCGCAGCATGCATGCCTGTATACCCGGAACCGACAATGGCAACATCGACATCCTCCAGCGGAACACTCGGTAATTCAGGCAGCGCAGGCACGTCGTCCAGCCAGAATGAACTGTCCTTGCACTCCTTTCCAAACACCTCGATCACCGCCATCCTACGTTCCCCCAAACGCCTGATTACCCTCGCCAATCGTGTTCCAGAGTATATCCGAGCGCTTTGGAAAGGGGCCTGTCTGTTGACGTTAGAAACAAGAAGGGATTAAATCAATTTAAATTCAGTTATCACAGTATTCGATTCACTTATGCAAAAAGCGACCGAATGGGCACGATGAAACTTCGGCACATGGAAGTGTTTAGCGCTCTGATTGACGCCGGCTCCGTGTCCCGCGCGGCAGAAAAGCTCAATCTAACGCAGCCCGCGGTCAGCATCGCGCTCAGCAATTTCGAGGCAGAACTGGGGTTTCGCCTGTTTCACCGCGAACGTGGTTTTTTCACACCGACGACAGAAGCCATGCTGCTGCACGAAGAAGTCACGAAAGGTCTGCAAGCGATTTCGCTCGTGAAGCAACGCGCAGCGGGCATTCTTTCAGGTCAAACCGGGCACATCAGTATCGCCACGAACGGTGTGCTTGCTTTCAACTTTCTGCCCCGGGTGTTGGCATCCTTCCAACGCGACCATCCCAATATAAAGACGGATATAAAGGTTCATTCCTCACGCCAGATCGCCTCTTGGGTTGCGGGTCATCAAATCGACATCGGGCTGATCGACCTGCCCGTGCCGGTGGCCGGCCTGCATGCCGAGATCTTCAATTTCGAATGCGTCTGCGCGGTTCACAAAGACGACCCGCTGGCCGCACTTGAGACGATACACCCGACGTCTCTTGCCGGGCGGTCCGTGGTCAGCATTACCGGCGATCATCAGATTGACCGCCAACTTGAGACGCTTCTGGCTGATACCAACACCCTTATCTCAAGCAACGCGACGGCCTATTATTTCGCGATCGCACGTAAACTTGTGGCAGCCGGTGACTACGTCGCCATTCTGGACCCGATAAACGGCAAGGCGGATTTGCAGGACGACGTCGTCTGGCGTCCTTTTGTGCCCCGTATTGATAATGACCTCGCCGTGATCACCGCAAAGGGGCTGCCGCTTGGCCGCACGGTTCTTGAAATGCATACACGTATCCGCACAGCCCTCAAGCAGCTGGCCCTATGACGCGTGCCGGCGCATCCAAAAGGGTCATTTCTGACCACTTGACCAACTTCATGCAGGCGGCATCTGCCGAGGTGAAGCAACATGACACGGAGATTGCACGGCGCATGAGTGCCGCACTGTCCGCTGATCAATCGCAACCACCCGTATTAGCCCCCGCAAGAGTACCGGCCTGTCACATATTGCCAAAACTTATGTCAGCCCCCGAAACCGACCTGATGTCACTGTTGGCTGAATGCAGTGACACCTTGCACTGGCGCGAGGCGGGGTTTGGAAAACTACCCGCCCAAGCGGTGCAGAAACTGGCAGTCACCGAATTGATTGGGCCGGACGCATTGTTCCCGAACCCCGACATACGTATCGGCCTTTTGATACAGGGGGACGGCTTTCATTATCCCAAACACCATCACGCCGCAGAGGAGCTGTACCTGATCCTGAAAGGCACCGCCTTCTGGAGCGTCGAGAATAAAGCGCACACCCCCCGGGCACCCGGTGGCTTTGTGCATCACAAATCGCACCAGCCACATTCCATCGTGACGGTTGATGAACCCATGCTGGCCCTTTGGGGGTGGGTTGGTGATGTCGACGGGTCTTCGTACTCCGTCTGAAAGATCACTGCCGAGGGCCGTCCGGGGACAAGCTGCACCCTGTCACATAGATTTCCGCGATCCAGCTATCTCTGCCACGTTGGACGCCCTGTCCGCGCCGCGCCGCCACGCAGATGGGGCCACCCCGGTTACACGGCGAAACTCTCGATTAAAGTTGGACTTGGTGTTGAACCCGCTCTCCAGCATCGCGTCGGTGACGGATGATCCGGCTTCGATCAGATGACAAGCGTGCCGGATGCGCCAGGCGTTCACATAGCGGGAAACATTGGACCCTGTCGCGCGATTGACCGCCGCAGACAGGCGTTTTTCCGGCAGATGCAGCCGCCGCGCGAGGCGTGTCAGGTTGAGGTTAGGATCCAGATGCAAAGGCTCACGCGACAAAAAGCTTTCGAGGCGCGCGAGGATTTCGTCATCCTCAGCGATAGATTCGTGCGAGGGCGCAGCGCGGGCCTCATGTTCATCGTTCTCCGCACCAGATGCCGCCGGGCTGCAGCTGAGCAATCCCAGCAACAGCAGCGCAAGCGATGACGAGGCGGTGATCATCCAGCCCGTCCAGCTGTCGTTACCGGTCATGAAAGCCAGCGCGATCAGAACATCGCTGAGGGCCGAGCCAATCAGTGCCCAGCCCAGCACTTTCCAGATCATGCCGGGCGTCTCTCCGGCTTCAAGGCGTGCCAGCGGCATGTCGGAAAACATGCTAATGCGCCACAGGATTGCTGCCCCATAAGCCACGAAGATCACGGGAACGACAGCGTCCAACGTCTCGGGCGCAAATACGCGACAGAACAGCGCAAAGGCCGGGGCCACCGCATGCAGGGACAGTTTGCGCAATGACAGGCGGCGGACCAGAGCATCCTGAAACGTAATCCAAGCCAGTGGCGGGATCGCCGCAGCAGTTACCGGCAGGACCGGGCGCAGCCATTCCACGTTATACCCGCCGACCAGCGCCACGAGAAAGGATTGCACGGCACAGGCGGCCATAAAGAAAACCAGCACCTTCCTGCCCCCGGATAGGAACGTACGCCCGGCGAGATAAGCGAGCACAAGGGCCACGAAGGCAGGTATCGGCAACATCGGCATACCCCCCCTTCTATCCGAAATCCGGATCGTGGCGACCTCTATCCCGGATATAGGACGCGGCTTGGGCGCTATCTGGCGCATCAGGGCAACAACGTTCATCAACGGAGGTTCCCATGAAACGTATTGCTCTCTTGTCGCTTCTATCCTTGTCACACGCATGTGCCGCCGCGGCAGATATGCTGCCCGGATATGACCGGTTCGATCTGTCCACAGCCCATCGCGCCACCGCAGTCGCGGCGTCAATCTGGTATCCGGCGGCCAATCCGACCTACCGGGCCCCCGTCGGCGACGGCCCGATTTTCGAGCCGAGCTTTGCCTTTGTCGGCGCTGCGGTTGCGGATAGCCAACACCCGCTTGTCCTGCTGTCCCACGGGTCGGGCGGCAATGCGCAAACATTGGGCTGGCTGGCAAGCGGTCTGGTGGATCGCAGCGCGATGGTGCTTGCGGTCAATCATCCCGGCTCCACCAGTGGCGACAGTTCACCGCGCCGCTCGGTCGATCTTGAAGCGCGGGCGTCCGATCTGTCGGCGGCACTGGACATGATCCTTGCGGACCCTGCCTTCGCGCGCCATGTCGACCGGGACAGGATCAGCACCGTTGGGTTCTCGCTTGGGGGTGCGACATCGCTTGGGCTGGCCGGGGTGCGATTCATCGGCGCACAACAGGATGAAAACTGCGCAACAGGTCCTGATGCCGCCGATTGCACATTTTTCCAGCTTGGGGGTGTGCGGTTTGCCGACTATCCCGGCTTTGACGCGGACACCCGCGATGAGCGCATCAGCCGCGCCGTGATCATCGACCCGGGGTTTGGTGGTTCCGCGGATCCCGCAAGTCTGAACACCGCCCTGCCCGGTATCACGCTGATCAATCTTGGCGATGCAGATCGTCTGGGCGCTGCCGATGTGGGACCAGAGGGAAATAACCTCGCCAATCGGTTGCCAGATGCCCGCTATGTCGAGATTGCCCCGGCCAATCATTTCACCTTTCTGAGCACCTGCAAACCCGGGGCGACAGGCATGCTGGAAGAAGAGGGAGAAGACCCGATCTGCTCTGACCCGGCAGGGACTGATCGTAAAGCAACCCATGCGCGTTTGATTGACGCTGTTGCGACCGGGCTTGGACTATAGTCAAGCGACTTCAGGTGTATTCCGCGCCCGTCGGCGCGTGACGCCGGAGGGTCTTTTGAAGAGGGCGGGCGGGGTCCAGCCCTGTTGCGCTTTTTCGTCGAACGGCAGGCGACTGCACCGAACGGTGCCGGGCGCGAACACTCGCAACCGGTCCGCTGCTGCCGGAACGAGGCCGAAAACCCCTACCAAAGATGCATCAACGCGGCACTGAAATGATTTTGACCATTTCAACTATGCCGTTAACATTCACCTACGCCGCCCATCTTTCACCGGGGGGCGATCAAGGGAGGACCATGAATGAACGACCGTATGCGTTTTGGAATTTTTCTGGCACCGTTTCACAAGCCGGGTATCAATCCGACATTGGCACTGGAGCAAGACCTCGAACTGGTGCAATGGCTGGATCGATGCGACTATGACGAAGTCTGGTTTGGCGAACACCATTCCGCCGGATCCGAGATTTCCGCCAGCCCTGAAATAATGATCGCCAGTGCTGCGCCACGTACGCGCCGGATCAAACTGGGCACCGGCGTTGTCTCCGTCAGCTATCACAACCCGCTATGGGTCGCAGAAAAGATCGTGCAACTGGATCACCTGACCCGCGGCCGTGTCATGCTGGGCCTTGGGCCCGGCTCCTTGCCGACCGACGCCGCCATGATCGGCCTGAGCCAGAAGGACACCCGTGGTTTGCTGGCAGATGGGCTGGACATCATCACGCGTCTGTTGCGCTCTGACGAACCGGTGAATTTTGAGAACGATCGCTGGACGTTGAAAGATGCGCGTCTGCACCTGCGTCCCTATTCCAACTTTGATCTGGCCACTGCCGCCGTTGCCTCACCGACTGGGCCAAAACTGGCCGGAAAGTATGGGACCGGTTTGATTTCCATCGGCGCGACAACGGCCGCCGGATTTGATGCCCTCGCCCTGCATTGGGACGTGATCGAGGAAGAGGCGCGACACCATAAGCAACAGGTAGACCGCTCAAAATGGCGGCTTGTCGGCCTGTGTCATATCGCGGAAACTGCCGAACAGGCGCGCCGCGATGTGGAATACGGGATTGAACACTGGTTCAATTACTTTCAGGAAATCGCCGCCTTCCCGCAGATGTCCATGCCGGGCCAGAACGCCAAGGAGATGATTGATTTCATCAATGACAGCGGGTTCGGCGCAATCGGCACGCCAGAGATGTGCAAGGCGCAAATCGACCGGTTGTGGAAGCAATCTAATGGCGGGTTTGGCGCTTATCTGATGCTCGCGCACAATTGGGCGAATTTTGATGCCACGCGCAAAAGCTACGAGTTGATCGCCCGTGAAGTCTTCCCGCACTTTCAGGGCCAGCATCTGTCCACAATGAATGCCGCCGTGCGGGCCCAAAAGATGCGCCCCGAACTGGCAGCGGTTCATGCCAAAGCTGTCGAAACCGCGCAGGAGATTTATTCGGCGGAGAAAGACAGCCGCGGCGCAAAAGCAGCCGAACCGGCGGAATAAAATCCAAGGCTGCCGCATGTCAGCATGCGGCAGCCCAAGGCCCGCCTAGAGCGTCCGACGAAATACCTGAAACATCAAGTATCACGTAACGCGTTGAAATCCTTGATTTCAGGCAGCGTTACGTGGTTCAGGTTTTTCGCATGACGCTTTAATAGGTCGCGCGCCCGCCGGACAGATCGAATACGCCGGCAGTCGTGAAACTGTTTTCCCGCGACGCAAGCCAAGCGATCATTTCGGCGGCCTCAGTGACTTCAAGAAACCGTGCGCGCGGGATTTTCGACAGCATGTAGTCAATATGCTCTTGGCTCATCTGGTCAAATATACGGGTGCGCGCAGCCGCAGGTGTGACGCAGTTCACTGCGATATCAAGGTCTGCCAGCTCTTTACCGAGCGATTTGGTAAAACCGATCACACCAGCTTTTGACGCTGAATAGGCGGAGGCATTGGGGTTCCCCTCCTTGCCTGCGACCGACGCAATATTGACAATCCGCCCGTATTTCGCGTCCCGCATGGAGGGTACAACCGCTTTGTTGACGTGGAATGTACCCAGCAGGTTGATCGCCACGATCTTGGCGAATTCTTCCACCGGATAATCTTCGACCGTTGCATTCATCCCCGCGACGCCAGCGGAATTAACCACGATATCAATGCGCCCTGCAGTGGCCAGTGTTGCATCGCGCGCCGCGCACACACTATCCCAACTGGAGATATCGACGCCGATGGCAGCGCTGTCGCCACCCAACTCAGAGGCCGCCTGACTGGCCAGCGCTTGATCCGCATCCCAAATGATGATCCGCGCGCCTCTCTTCAGCAATACCTCACAGACTGCGCGGCCAATTCCCTGCGCGCCACCGGTGATAACAGCAACCTGTCCTGAAAAATCCATCATGCCGCGTCCCATCCTTCTCTGATACAGCGATAGCCATCGCGATAATATGCCTCGGGGCTTTCCGCAAAATCACGCCATACACGCGTTGCCGCCGCGAGTTCGGGCAAGCCGCGCCCAAAGGCTTCGATCGTCAGCCAACGATCATAGCCCGACGCCTTGATCGCCGCGAACGTCTCGGCAAAGGGGATATGCCCACGCCCCGGCACGCCGCGATCGTTCTCGGAAATATGCACATGTACGATATTGTCGGCATTGCGCGTAAACGCATCAATCGGGTCACGCTCTTCCAGATTGGCGTGGAAGGTGTCGTACATCGTCTTGATCGCGGGGTGATCTACCGATGTGGTATAGGCGCACAGATCGTCCATCGTATTGGCAAAATAGGTCTCAAACCGGTTCACCGCTTCCAGTGCGATTGTGACGCCATTGGCGCTGGCATGATCACCGACCTGTCGGTGGACCTCGCGCGCCCGGTCAAATTCTGCCTCTGTCGGTCCCGCGCCAGTGAAATGCCCCAGCGTCTGGTGCAAAGGCCCCCCAATCGCATCCGCCCCCAGCGCCGCCGTGCAATCAACGCACCACTTGAGGTAGTCCACAGCCGCCTTGCGCGCCTGAGCATCGTCGCTGAGCGGGTTCATCTCCAGCGTTGGCACAACCGAAATTCCGGTGCGTCCCAGCCCCAGATCATCCAGCATCTTACCGGTTTCGGCGTAGTCGTCAGGCGTTCCTGAAAAGATGGGGATTTCCACCCCGTCATAGCCGGTTTTCTTGATATCAGCGAGAAGCGCCCTGTGCTCCTGCCCCACCGAGGTTGTCCAAAGCAACATGCAGAATCCAATTTTCACAACGCGTCTCCCCCCTAAGGATGCCCAGTCCTGAGGGTTATACTGCGTAAATGAGGAATATCCAAAGCTATTTATGATGAGCGCACGTCAGAAAATTGAATACTTTTACTCAGAGTTATGCCAGCATGGCAATCGAACAACAAAACCGGGGAGGGTACCATGGGAACTCAAGCATATCCCAAGCTGCACAATGCGATGTGGCCGGGACTGGTGGGCAAAGGCGACGAAGAGCCGCCGATCAGTCTGGACAGAATGCTAGACTTGACGCAAGCCGCCGAGGTCGATGGCGTAAAGTTTGACGGGGTCGACCTGTTTCTTGCCGATCCGCATACGCCGATTGATGCCGATGAGGATACCATCAAGGCGCTTGCGGATAATGTCGGCGGTCGGGGGCTGAAAATCGGCTCTGCCGTGGCGCCCGTCTGGCCGCCCGTCGGGGGCGGATCGGCCATGGATGAGGGCGAGGGCCGTCAGGCGTTTCTGAACGCTGTGCGCCAGTCTTGCCGGATCATGGGTCGGTTGCGTGACCTTGGCGTGCGAGACAGTGGCGTCATTCGCGTGGATACCGCAACGGATGTGGCAAGCTGGGCCGAGGACCCGGCGGGCAACACAGCGAAAATGGCCGAGACGATGCGTCAGGCTTGTGACATTGCCGCCGACCACGGCGAAAAGCTCGCCGCTGAAGGGGAAATCTGCTGGGGTGGCATGCACAGTTGGAAACACATGCTGGACCTTCTGGAAGCGGTGGATCGCCCCGGGACATTCGGGTTTCAGGCAGATCTTGCGCACACGATGCTTTATGCTCTGGGCTACAATGCTCCGGAACACCGGCTGCTGCCGGAAGGGTATGATTGGAAGGACCCTGCCGAACTGGACGTCGCGCTGAAAACAATCACGGACGCGCTCAGACCCTGGACGATTGACTTTCACGTCGCCCAGAACGACGGCACCGTGCATGGCAGCGGCAGCCACGACAAAACGGGCCGGCACTGTCTGGCAACGGACCCGAATGGCAGGCTCGATATCGTCAAACACGCGGGGTTCTGGCTGAACAACGCGGATGGAACACCAACCAAGGCGATGCAGCACATCTGCTGGGACGGGTGTATGTTCCCCAATGCGGTTCTGAACGATCAACAGACATGGAACGATATACTGGCCGCCATGATCAAGGTGCGCGACGCCCATGGCTGGCAGGCATAAGGAGGCAGATATGACAAAACCCAAACTCAGAATTGGCATGGTCGGCTATGGATTTATGGGCCGCACACATTCCAACGCTTTCCTGACCGCCCCGCGTTTCTTTGATCTGCCGCGTCAGCCAGAACTGACAGCTATTTGCGCACGCGACCGTGACCGCGCCGAAGCCTTCGCTCAGAACTGGGGCTACGGCTCGGTTGAGACGGACTGGAAGGACCTCGTCGCGCGCGATGACATTGACCTGATTGACATCGCGGCACCCAACAACATGCATCAGGAGATCGCAATCGCCGCCGCTGAGGCTGGTAAAATGGTGATGTGTGAAAAGCCACTGGGCCGGACCGCCGCTGAAAGCCAAAAGATGGTGGATGCGGTCGAAAAGGCAGGTGTCGCCAATATGGTCTGGTATAACTACCGCCGTATTCCTGCCGTGACGCTGGCCAAGCAAATGATCGACAACGGTGATCTGGGCCGGATTTTCCATTATCGCGCCAAGTTCCTGCAGGACTGGACGATTTCCGAAGACCTGCCGCAGGGGGGTGAAGGGCTCTGGCGGCTCGATAAATCCGTGGCGGGCAGCGGTGTGACGGGGGATCTGCTGGCGCATTGCATTGATACGGCGATGTGGCTGAACGGGGGGATCGACAGCGTGACTGCCATGACGGAAACCTTCGTCAAAGAGCGCGAACACACCCTGACGGGCAAGGTCGAACCGGTTGGCATTGATGACGCCTGCGCCTTTATGGGGCGGTTCGCCAATGGATCGCTGGCGACCTTTGAATCGACACGCTACGCGCGTGGTCACAAAGCGCTCTATACGCTTGAGATCAACGGCGAACACGGCTCTTTGTTCTGGGATCTGCATGATCTGCACCGGCTTGAGTATTTTGACCACCGCGACGACGGGCGGACGAGGGGATGGCGTTCGGTACATGTGACCGATGGTGATCACCCTTACATGGACAAATGGTGGGTGCCCGGCCTGTCCATCGGCTATGATGAAAGTTTCACGCATCAGGCGGCGGATTTCATCATGGGTCTTGATGGGACGCCCGCCGCACCAACCTTTGCCGACGCGCTGAAGACCGACAAGGTGACAGATGCCGTTCTCAAATCTGCCGACAGCGGACGGTGGGAAGCGGCAAGCTGATCTGAGGCCTGAGCCGACCCGCGCCTTTGAGCCGATCGCGCGGGTCGACCGCGCCCATTGGCGCGCTATTTCTTTCGAAAGGACGACTTCGAAAGGGGATGAAATGCGCGGAATACGAGGATTGGCATGGGCGGTATTGCTTGCCGTGGGACTAGGCGCGACGGCCGCTGCAGATGACATGGTTCTCGAAGACTTCGGCGACGGCGCGTCGAAACGCTGGCAATATGCGGCGGATACAGTCATGGGCGGTGTCTCTGACGGTGCTGCCGTCGTGGCCGTGATCGATGGGCAGCCCGGCATCCGGTTGACCGGCACGGTCAGCACGGAGTTCAACGGTGGCTTTATTCAGGTACGCCGCCTGCTGCGCGATGGCCTGCCCGCAGAAACCGCCGGGATTGAGCTGGATGTGCGCGGGAACGACCAGCGCTATTATATCTTCATCAGAACGTCCGAGATGAGCAGGCCATGGTACTATTACGGCGAAAGCTTCGAAGCCGGCACCGCATGGCAAAAGGTTCAACTATCGCTGGACAGTTTTGAGCGCTCTCACGCACATCTGAGCGAGAGAATTGACCCCGAAGAAATCATCAGCATCGCCGTTGTCGCCTTTGGCCGCGATCATGAAGCGGATATTTCGGTGCGGCGCATCACGCTCTTTTGAGGCGTGCGCAACAATAGATGCTCAGGCCGCGCGCCATGCGGCCATCGCGGCCTCGGTCTGCGCGCGATCAATGATCCCGGCGTCCGACCCAAGGCCCGATGCGACAAGCGACGCAGCCGCCGTGCCCAGATGCCCGCACTCTAGCAGCGAGCGATCATCCGCCAGCCCGGCAATGAAGCCCGCCGTATAGGCATCGCCACATCCGGTCGTATCGATCACGTCGATATCATAGACCGGCACATGCACGCGATCGTTTCCCAGCGCGATCATCGACCCATCGCCCCCCATGGTCAGCACGCAGCACTTGACCCCCCGGCTTTGGAAAAAGGCGATGTTTTCCTCAACGCCACTGACACCAGAGAGGATTTCCGCCTCTTCGATGGAGGGGATGAAATAGTCGATATGCGGCAGCAACGGCTCGACAAATTGCCATGTATCAGGCCCGGCACCGACCAGATCCCATGTGGTGACGCAGCCTGCCTTCTGGGCGGCCTGCAACAAGCGGCGCGACGGCTCCCCATCCATCTTGGCCAGAAGCCCGGTACCGCCAAGATGCAGAAACCGGCAATTCAACACCTCTGACAGTTGATCCGGTGATACATCAAAATGATCGGACGCGCCCCGGCAATGCAGGGCCGGTCGTTCGCCATTGGCACGCACATTCAGAATCGTGGCTGAGGTTTCAACCCCCTCAAGCTGCTGCATCAGACGGCAATCAATCCCTGCCCGCGCCATATGGCTCATTACGAAATCGGCCTTTTCGTCATCACCGACGGCTCCGACCGCCTGACAGTTCAGACCCAGCTTGGCCAGATCGACCACAGTCCCGCCAGCGGTCCCGGCGACGGTCAGGCGTATCTCGTCAATAAACTCGACGTTGCCCCCTTCGGGGATGCTTTCGACCGGACGCCCGAGAATATCGAGGATATAGAGCCCGACCACAGAGACATCAAAGCGGCCGCTCATCTCAGCGATCCCAGATATTCAACGTAAAGGAAAGCCGTGCCAATCCCCAGCGCCGCCGCGACGCCCAGCACGATCATCACGATTATAAACACATTCAGGAGTTTGCGCGCCGGGACCCCTTCCCGGCAAAATGGTACAAGATTGAACACGAGCGCACCAATCACCACGGTCACGCAGCCGATGGAAAACAGTGTCAGTGAAAACGGTTGAAAGATCGCCAGAATGGACAGAACGCACAAACCGATGATGAGACGTTCAGCAAGTTTTGCCTGTGATGCGGTCATTTTGTCCTCAATAGTTGTTCGTCTTCGGTGAAGATATGCGTCATTTTGGGCGGGAACTTTGTATGCACATGGTCCCCTTCCGCGAGTGGCACGCGCCAATCCGTTACAAGCCGCAGATCATGGTGCCCGTCCTTGAGGTGCACCAGCGTTTCTGCCCCCATCGGTTCGACCATATCAATCTTTGTCGACAGGCCATCCGCTGAGGATTCGCGGCTGATTTCAAGGTTGCGGGGGCGGATGCCGAGGGTCACCTTGGCCCCGCGCGCAAGCTCCTCAACACGGCGATCCACCTCAATGATCATGCTTTGATTTCCCTCAACCGCGAATTCTGCAACCCCGTCTCCTTTGAGGTCGGTCAGCGTCGCAGGCAGCAGGTTCATTTGCGGTGTGCCGATAAACCCGGCGACAAACAGATTGCTTGGCCGCTGAAACACATTGTGCGGTGTGTCCACCTGTTCGATCCTGCCATCGCGCATTACCGCAATCCGGTCGGCCATGGTCAGCGCTTCGAGCTGGTCATGGGTCACGATGACGGTTGGGCGGCTGAGGTCCTGCAACACCTCCTTTATCTCGCCGCGCATTTCCTCGCGCAGTTGCACATCGAGCCGGGACAGCGGCTCATCAAACAAAAAACACGTGGGATCACGTATGATGGAGCGCCCCACCGCGACCCGTTGCTTTTCCCCTTCGGCAAGCTGCCCCGGTCTGCGGCCCAGAATACTGCCCAGTTGCAGGGTATCGGAGATCTTTTGCACGCGCTTGTCGATTTCGGATTTCGACATCTTTTCCGCATGCAAAGGAAACGCGAGGTTTTCCGCAACCGTCAGGCTGGGATAGAGCGCGTAGAACTGGAACGACATCGCGACGTTGCGGTCCCGCGGCGCGAGTTCATTGACCCGTTTGCCCTGCAGGACAACGTCGCCTTCGGTCGCGTATTCCAACCCTGCAATCATGCGCAGGGTTGTTGTTTTCCCGCAGCCAGATGGACCAAGCAGGCACAAGACCTCACCATCGCCCACATCGAAATCAACCGAATCCACGGCCGTTAAAGCACCAAACCGTTTGGTGAGACTTTTCAGTTCAATCGTCATTTTTTCACCGTTCCGAAAGTCACACCGCGCAAAAGCTGGTTTTGAAGCAGGAAAGTGACGAAAAAGATGGGGAGCAGGAACAAGGTCACAATGGCTGCGAGCAAGCCGTAATCAACGCCGACCTCACCGCCCAGTGTCCGCGCCATTGCGACCGGCACGGTTCGGGTCTCAACCCCTGTCAACAGCAGCGCAAAGAGGAATTCATTCCACGTCAGGATCAGGCCAAAGACGAATGTCGCCGCCAGCCCGGCCAGAATCTGCGGGATGCAAAAGCGGAAGAAAACCCGGCTTTCGCTCGCACCGTCCATACGGGCGGCATCCTCGATTTCCGGGTTCAACTCATCAAAGAAGCTTTTCACCAGCCAGACCGAGAACGGGATGTTAAAGGCGGTATAGAGCAGGATGATCCCCCAATAGCTGCCCGCGAGACCAGAGAGGCGGAACATCAGGAAGATCGGAATGATGACCACGATGGGCGGCATCATCCGTGTCGTCAGGATGATAAATAGATAGGTGTCATTGCCTTTCAGCGGATAACGGCTGAAGGCATAGGCCGCCAATGTCCCCACGATCAGCGCGAGCCCCACGGAAGTCCCCGCGATAAAGATCGAATTGAAGAAATAGAGCGCCATATCAGTGGCCTGACTGGACCCGGTCGTGATCGACGACCGGTAAAACACCGACACGAAATTATCCATCGTCGGCGTAAAGAACAGTTTGGGCGGCACCGCCAGCGCATCTGTCCGCGTTTTGAAGGCGGTCAGGATAATCCAGAGGACCGGCGAAAAATAGACCAGCCCGACAAGGGTGGTGATCAAGGTGTACCCCCAGCCCGCCTTGCCAATCTCACGATATCTACGGGCCATTAGCCGACCTCCTCTGCGCGTCGATTGACGGTATAAAGATAAAGGTTTGTCATCACGACAACGATGAACAGCACGATATAGGCCAGCGCAGACGACTGGCTGGTCTGAAAGAACTGAAAGGCCGTGCGATAGAGGTACACCGCGATGGTCTCGGTCGAACTCCCCGGCCCGCCTTCGGTGATGATGTAGACGATATCAAACAGCTTGAACGTCTCAATCGTGCGAAACAGAACCGCCAGCAACAGCAGGCTTTTGATATAGGGAAAGGTGATGGTCCAGAACCTGCGCCACGCACTGGCGCGGTCAATCTCGGCCGCCTCATAAAGGTATTTCGGCACGCTGACGAGACCGGCAAGAACCAGGAGCATCACAAAGGGCGACCACATCCAGGCATCCGCGATGACGATCCCGGCGATGGCCCCCGCAGGGCTGCCCATGACCACGAACCTGTCTTCGGAAAAATTACTGAGCAGGTAGCTCACGATGCCGAATGTCGGTTCGTAAAACAGTTTGAAAAACACACCAACGGACACGAAAGACAGCATCATCGGCGTCAGGACGAGCATCAGCACGATCCGCCGCATGGGGAACGCCTTGGCGAACATCAGCGCCAGAAGAAACCCGACGATGAGTTGCAGCAGGACAGACGACCCGACGATAATGGCCGTGGTCTGAAACCTTTCCCAGACTTTTTCGTCTGTCAGCACGCGTTCATAGTTTGACAGACCGCGAAACGTCGGCACCCTGAGCGAGCTTGCTTTATAGTTGAAAAAGCTCAGCCCGAACGACCAGAGCAACGGGAAAATATTCATCACGAACAGGATCGTGATTGCAGGCGTGACCAAAAGCGCACCACGTCTTTTTGGATCTAACAGCCAGGCGCCGAAACCGCCCTTACCGTTTGCTGCATCTGCCATGTACTACTGCCTCACAAGGATTGCGTAAAAAACCAGAGCCCGGGATCAATCCCGGGCTCCGAGAGTATCAGGTCATTCGATCATGCCGATGTCTTCCAGCAATTCCTGCTGGAATTCAGCCACCGAATCGAGCGCTTCCTTGGCCGAAATCTGCCCGGTGATCGCCTTGTCGAATTCTTCCTGCTGCTGTGTCAGCATTTCGAAGAACTCAGGGATGTGCCAGACGTCTTTCTGCCAATCGATCATCTCGACATGCGCACGGTTCCATGGGCGTAGTTCGTTGTACTGTGGATCCGCCATGACGCTCATGCGCCCGGACTGACCACCGTTTTTGACCGCTTCCAATTGGGTTTCGGGGCTCAGCCACCACTTCACAACGTTCAGCGACTCTTCGACGATCTGATCGCTATTCCACGTTGTCAGGACAAACGGCTGACCACCGATGTTACCCGTCCGGTCGATTGATCCATCGTCCTTACGTGTGCCCGGCGCAGGTGCAAAGGCAGATTTGTCATGTACCTTGGATGCATTGGGGTCGAGAATAGGCTCACCGAGACCAACCCAGTCGATAATCGCACCGACCTTGCCCTGCATGTACAGATCCTGGATCACAAAGATATCCATCTGCCCGGTCTGCGCAACCGGCGGCATGTACTGCAAATAGGACAGGTATTCGTCAAACGCGGAAACCGCGACATCCGAATTCACGACACCTTCGGCTTGCGCCTCGGGGGCTTTTGTTTCGTCCCAGATATCGCCACCCTGCTGCCAGATAAACGCGTTGATCTGCATGGTGGAGAAGTCGTAGCCTTTGCCAGCCTGATAGGCGATGCCATAGAAATCATCGTCCAGCGTTTCACCGGCGAGCATTTCGCCTTTCTTACGCTGGAAGAACTCACCGACCTGACCCCATTTCGTCCAGTCCGTATCCTGCCAGTCCTCATAGGTGCAGGGCAGGTTTGTGCCATACTTGGCCTCAAAATCCGCCATTTCCCCTTCGTGACAGAAGATATCTTCGCGATAGTAGGTCACATAGGTATCGGGGAACTGCGGGAAACCGTAGTAATTGACGCCCGGTGCCGGTACTTCGCCCGCCTCTTCCAGTTGCGCACGGGTTCTGTGCGGATAGGTCGAATAAGCCGACACAAGCGCCGGGTGAAGATCCTGCATGATGGCCGTCAGTTCCGGGTCCGCTTTGATCCGGTCCGTCAGGTTCAGATAGTACCCGCCCTCGACGAAAGCACCAAGCCACTGGCTGTCCGTCACGATCATCTGGTACTTCTGTTCACCCGACGTCAGCGACGCTGCAACCCGTTCGTAAAAGCTGGGCCATGGGATGAAATCAATCTCCAGTTTTACATTGGCACCCGACGGCGACGTATAGGTCTGATCCGCATATTCCTGCATGAACCTCGTCGGTGGCCAGTCAGGTGCTGCCATCGTGATCGTGATGTCTTCCGCAAGAGCCGGGGCTCCGCTCAATCCTGCGGCCAGGGTTGTCGCCCCCAGTAATCCGCCCATTAAAGTACGCATTCTTCTTCCTCCACTAGTTGTCAAATTTTGAGTTTTTATTGCTCTGCTCACCTTTTCTTTTGCTTTTTATCCACTGCCCAAACGCCGCCCGCTGCCCCGATCAAAGAAGTGCAGATCAGAGGGGTCAAAGGCAACTTCGATCTCGTCACCCACCGAATACTGCGCCGCAACCTCTTCGCGCAGAACCATTTTCAGGCCCACGTCCTGCACCGCCACGTCAAAGATTGTTACATCCCCCAGTGGTTCAGTCAGATGAATTTTGGCCGGGAACCGCGCCCGTGCCGCCGTGCCCCCTTCGGCCAGAACAATGTCCTGCGGACGCAGCCCAACGGCAATATCCTGACCCGACAGAACACTGCGCGCATGCACGGGTGCTTTCAGAAACGACAGTTGGACCTGCCCGTCATCCGGGGTCGCCGCGGACAGGATATTGATCGGCGGGGACCCAACCATCCGCGCCACATAGAGGTCATTCGGCATGCTATAGAGATCACGCGGTGTGCCAATCGCCACCACGCGGCCGTTCTCGATCACACCAACCCGTTCGCCCATAGTCAGCGCTTCAAGCTGGTCCGGTGTCGCATAAACCATCGTCATGCCCAATTCGCGGTGCAGGCGTTTGAACTCCGCGCGCATCTCATGGCGCAGCTTTGCATCCAGATTGGTCAGCGGCTCATCCAGCAGCAAAAGCCTTGGGCGACGCACGATGGCACGTCCAATGGCAACACGCTGCTGCTCCCCACCGGAAAGGGTCGTGGTCTTGCGCTTGAGCGTATGCGACACCCGCAACAATTCAGCAATTTCGCCGACACGCTTTTTGATATCGTCACTGGCAACCCCGTCGCGGCGCAAAGGATGGGCCAGATTTGCCTCAACGGTCATATGCGGGTAGAGCGCAAACGTCTGGAAAATCATGGACATCCCACGGTTTTGCACCGGCGAACGGGTGACATCCTGACCGTCAAAGCGGACTTCGCCCTCTTTCAGCTCTTCGAGCCCGGATATTGCGCGCAGCGTTGTCGTCTTACCCGATGACGATGGCCCCAGCAGGCAGAAAAACTCACCATCGGCGACGTCGAACGTCATGTCTTCAAGGGCGACAACGCTGCCAAACTCGCGCCGCAGGTTTTTTACTTTTAGCTCAGACAAGGTGGCATGCCCCCCCGTGTTCCCTGCACTGCTTGGCTGCCTACCCCGGACGCCTTGCGGCCCATGGCCTTGGTTTGCACCATATGTCTCATCACGAAATCCCCAACATGCGCTTGTTCGCATCCTCATCCGTACCGCCATCCGCAAAGTCATCAAACGCACGCTCAGTCACGCGGATGATGTGATCAGAAACGAATTGAGCGCCTTCGCGCGCGCCATCTTCCGGATGCTTCAGGCAACATTCCCATTCGACCACGGCCCAGCCATCAAACCCGTTTGCCGCCATTTTCGAAAAGACCGCGTTGAAATCCACCTGTCCGTCGCCAAGACTGCGGAAACGCCCCGCACGGTTGACCCAGCTTTGGAATCCGGAATAGACACCCTGCCGACCGGTCGGGTTGAATTCCGCATCCTTGACGTGAAACATGCGTATACGGTCTTTGTAGATGTCGATATTATCAAGGTAATCAAGGCACTGCAGCACGTAGTGCGACGGATCATACAGCATGCAGGCGCGGTCATGATTGCCCGTCCTCTCCAGAAACATCTCGTAGGTGACGCCGTCCATCAGGTCTTCGCCCGGATGGATTTCATAACACACATCGACACCGCAATCTTCTGCATGATCCAGCAACGGCATCCAGCGTTTGGCCAACTCATCAAAGGCGGTTTCGACCAAACCCGCAGGACGCTGCGGCCAAGGGTACATGTAGGGCCAGGCCAATGCGCCGGAAAAGGTCGCATGCGCGCCTATGCCGAGGTTTTTCGATGCGCTCAGCGCTTTTTTAACCTGATCGACGGCCCATGCCTGACGTTTTGCGGGGTTGCCACGCACATGGGGCGCCGCGAATCCGTCAAAGGCGTCATCATAGGCCGGATGCACGGCCACCAACTGCCCCTGCAGGTGCGTCGACAACTCGGTGATCTCAATGCCATTGTCCGCAGCAACACCCTTGATCTCATCGCAATAGGTCTCGGACTCCGCCGCCTTATCAAGGTCAAACAATCGACCATCCCAGCTTGGGATCTGCACGCCTTTGTACCCGCAATCCGCAGCCCATTTCGTGATCGCATCCCAGCTGTCAAACGGTGCCTCATCGCCCGCAAACTGCGCCAGAAACAACGCTGGCCCTTTGATCGTTTTCATTCCCCTGTACCCCTTCACCAATTCCAGACTTACGGAAGATTATCCCGCATGAAGATTTCAATTCTGATCCGTTCCTGATTTTCATTGATTGGCCCGTTGTCCGTGAGGGCTTTGAGCACGCGCACTGCGCTGCGAACCTCATGACCCGGATCCTGCACCAAGACGGCGTCGACTGTACCAGATAGCAACGCATCCCGTGTATGCTCGGAAAGCTCGGTCGTGACGGCCCGGATATCGGTCTTTGCGCTCTCGATTGCTTCGATCACGCCACGGGTGCCGCCGCCCAGACTGTACAATCCGACAATATTCGAATTTGCAGCCAGCAGCTTTGAAAGCTTTTCCTCGACCAAACCCGCAAGCTCTTCGCCTTCGATCCAAGGCAGCACATTCAGGTGTGGACATTCAGCGCGCATGACCTGTTCGAATCCCATGCGTCTCTCAACGTGATCGCGCAATATCCCGGAACCCGCAATGACAGCCACATCGCCCGACGGCGCGCAGATGAACCTGTTCAGCAGGCTTGCGGCGACTCGTCCTGCGGCCACATTGTCTATGCCGATAAACCGATCGCGGCGCGAATTCGGGATGTCAGAAATAAACGTGACAACGCGAACACCCCGATTTCGAAGCTTGTTTATCGCATCACGCACGATCTGGCTTTCGACAGCCACAAGCGCCAGACCATCGCCGACATCATCCCCCAGCGCGTCAATGGCACGCACGACGGCCTCCGGGTTCAACGGGGGAACAGTGACCGCGCGGATATCAATCCGGCTCTTGGATGCGTCACTTCTGGCCGCCTCCACTTCGTTCAGCAGGTCATTGAAAAACGTGGTCTCACCCGCCGGGAGAATGAAGGTGAACCGATAGTCTTTGCCCCGCGCAAGATCGGCGGCGGCCTGATTGCGCACAAAACGCAACTGATCCATCGCAGAGTGCACTTTTTCAATCGTGCTCTCGCTGACGCCTTTGCGCTCGTTGAGCACACGATCAACGGTGGCGACGCTTACGCCAGCCGCTTTCGCAACGTCTTGTGCCGTCACCCGGTTCATGTTGACTCCCTCTGGTCAAAAGGTTGATGTAGTTCATGATGTACGTCAACCAAAAATGAGATAAATCACATCATCCATGAAAGGCTCGTGCTTATGCTTATCGGAATTGACCCTGTTTTGACCCCGGACCTTTTGCGCCATCTCGGGGCAATGGGCCACGGAGATCAACTCGTGATTGCAGATGCGAATTTCCCGGCCGAGGCCTGTGCAAATCGTATTGAACGTCTGGCCGGGGCCAGCGCGACCGAGGCGCTGCGCGCGATCCTGTCCATCATGCCGCTCGACACATATGTGGACGCCCCGGCCCGGTCGATGCAGGTGGTGGGTGACCCGGCGGCTGTCCCGGATATCGTGGCAGAGTTTCAGCGCATCATTGATGACGTGGCCGATCACCCCGCACAGATACAATCCGTGGAACGGCATGAATTCTACCGGGAGGCCAAAAAGACCTACTGCGTTGTTCAAACGTCAGAAAACCGCTTTTACGGCAATATCATCCTGTCCAAAGGCGCCATTGCACCAAGCTGAAGGCCCGGCGACATACTGCTAGGATTTTTTCAGATCGGCCAGCACCTGTGCCCAGGCCTGCAGCATGACCGCAGCGGATTCAGCGCCGGGATCAATGTGCCCACGCGACCTTTCCCCCAGCTTTTTGGACCGCCCCCTGTTACTGAGCATCTGTTTTGTCTCAACGGCGCCGGCTGACGCCGCTTGTGCTGCCGCGACAGCACAGTCCGCCACGGCGGAACTTTCGCGCAGCTTCGCTTTGGCTGCCGCTGCGGCGGGACCCCATGCATCGACCATCGTTTTGTCGCCGGGCTGCGCGCCACCACGTGCAACGATTCCATCAGACAGGCCCTGTACCCAAGCCACATAGCTGGCCGCATCCAGATTGAGCCGGTCAGCGACCGCTGCCCCCGCCGTTTGAAAGGCACTCCCGTATAGGGGGCCCGCCGAGGCGCCAACCGCTTCAAGGAAGGCATCCGCCATGTCCTCACACATTGCGGATATCGTCGCAGGCCGGTCTGGCGCGTTCAGCTGGGCCATGACAGCCTTCCAGCCGATTTCCATCGTCAGCCCATGATCACCATCCCCGATTGCCCCATCAAGTGCGCTGAGCCGGTCCCGTTCCCGGTAAATAGCCTGCGCCGATGCTTCCATCATGGTGTGAAAAACACCCGGTGTAATCGGCCCGTCGGATTTCAGATCATCAAGCGCAACAGTCATGCGCCCGCGCTGCTTTGATCTGCTTTGCATCTCACGCGCAGGGTGCGCCGCGGGCGCAGCAGCCGCGCCAACGCGCAAGGCGGGCGTATCACAGGGATGATCCAGCCAGCTTTGCAGATCGCCGTCCAGCTTCATGATGGTGATCGACGCCCCTTCCATGTCGAGCGAGGTGCAGTATTCGCCAACCCAGCTTGCGTGAATATCGACCGAACGCTCTGCCATGATCTGCGCAACCCGGTTGTGCAGAATATAAAGCTCCAGCAGACTGGTGGACCCGAGACCATTCACCAGAACTGCAACCCGGTCCTGCGCGCGCAGGTCCAGTTCCTGCAGGATCGGGGCCAGCAACCGGTCCGTAACCGCATCTGCCGTTTCCGCCGGGGCACGCTCGATGCCCGGCTCGCCGTGAATGCCCATGCCGATTTCCATCTCACCCGGCGGCAGTTCGAAATTGGCCTGCCCGGTCTGCGGCATCGTGCAGGGACCAAGTGCCACGCCCATGGTTCGCGTCGCATCATTGGCCCGCTTGGCCGCCGCTTCGACCGCCTCCATGTCCAAGCCGAGGTCTGCGGCGGCCCCCGCAACCTTAAAGACGAAAAAATCGCCCGCGATGCCGCGTCTTTCCTCGATATTATCAAGCGGCGCAGACGCGATGTCATCTGTCACCACGAACGAGCGCGCAGTGATCCCTTCCTTGGCCATGCCCTCTGCGGCCATGCCAAAATTCATCACATCACCGGTGTAATTCCCGTAGAGGAACAACACGCCCGCACCGCCGTCCGCCGCAAACCCGGCATCCATGATCTGTGACGGCGATGGTGAGGCAAAGATATTTCCCAAGGGTGCCGCATCGGCCAGCCCATGCCCCACATAGCCTGCAAACGCCGGTTCGTGCCCTGATCCACCGCCCACTACAATCCCGACCTTACCATGGCGCGGCCCGTTCTTTGCAACGATGGCGCGCCCTGTGTCCCCGCTTACGAACAGGTGGTCTGGGTGCGCGGAAACCATACCCGCGATCAACTCTTCGATCAGGTTGTCGGGATGGTTGATCAGTTTTCTACGTTGGACCGACACGTCAGCTGCTCCTCATGTTCTTGAAACGCAAAGCTGCTACATATGGCGACGCAAAGTCAAACATCATTCCCGTTGCACGTCGACGCTGAACGGCAGGGCCGACCGAAGGCATCACCATTTCGCGTGTGCCTTCCCGTCGCGCCGCGCGCGCGCAAAATTGACAGGCCATAGCCGGTCGTTTTGCCAAACCGGGCACAGGTCACTTCGCCCGTGACCGCCGCCCGCTAGTCCCCAAGACCCAGCATTTTTTTCTGATCCGACGCCCATTTCATGATGGTAAGGTCGAATGTCAGCGCCATGAGCGACACACAAATCCCAAGCACAAAGTTCTTGCCCATATCAGTGCCTGCAAGCGTCCGCTGCAATTCCTGCCCCAGATCCTGCGTGCCGATAAAGGCCGCGATGATCACCATAAAGAAAGCGAACATGATGGCTTGATTGAACCCGACGGCCATGGTCGGCAAGGCAAGCGGAAGCTGCACTTTCCACAGTTTTTGCCTGCGTGTAGCGCCCGCCATATCAGCGGCTTCAATCATCTCTTCGGGAACAGATCGAAGCCCTTCGATTGTGTAACGCGTCAATGGCACCATCGCAAAAATCAGGATGGAGAACACGATCGCGACGTCAGTGATCCCAAACAGCATGATAGCCGGGATCAGGTAGACAAAGCTCGGGAAGGTTTGCGCCGTGTCGCATACCAGCAAAATGCGATTTGACCACTTCTCCGTGCGTGCGGCCCATATTCCCAAAGGCAAACCGAACATCATCGCCAAGGTGACCGCCGAAATAACCGAGTAAAGCGTAATGACCGAACGGTCCCACCACCCCGACAAGGCAACCAGTGAAAAGAAAATTCCCGCTAGAACTGCTTGCTTTTTGCCGCCGAGCCACAGCGCAAAGGCAACAATGATTAATATGAAAGCAGGTGTCGGGATCGACAAAAGGAAATTCCGGAACGGTATCAGCACCTGAACATTCAAAAATGAACGTAAGAACCCTGTAGTGGTCTTTACGATATTGATGTCGAGGAAGCCTTTGATCAGAACATCGATCTCCCTGCCCTGACTGAAGTTCTGTCTGCGCCCGATGGTTGATGCCACTTCCACAAACTGTGAAACGATGATGAAAAAGACGAACAGTCCGACTCCAATCAATGCGATCAAGTGGCGTTTCCACCAAGCTGTGCCTTTTTCGAAATGGACGGGCTGTTTGGCGACCCAGGCTTTGGACATACGGTCCAGCATGACAGCAAGCAGCACGATCGTAACACCGATTTCAAACGAGCGGCCCAGCTTGAAACTGCCCATCATCGCCAGCAGCTTGGCCCCCAATCCTGGCATGCCGATAAACGCGGTCAGCACCACCATCGCCAGACACAGCATGATAACCTGATTGACACCCACCAGAATTTCCCGGCGCGCGGAGGGCAGATAGACGTGGCGCAAAAGCTGCCATCGGCTGCATCCGCTCATCTCCCCAGCCTCAACGACCTCTGCCGGAACTTTTTGCAGGCCCAAGGTCGTCATCAAGATCATCGGTGGGATCGCATAGATTGTGGTCGCAACGGCGCCCGCTGTCGGGCCAACTTTGAAAAAGATCACGGCGGGCAGCAGATACGTAAAGAACGGCAACGTCTGCAACACCGACAAAACGGGTTTGAGTGCGCGATTGAACCATGGTTTACGCCAGGCAAGGATGCCCAGCGAAAGGCCAATGACAAAGGCCAGCGGGGCGGCAACAACCAGCACGGACATGGTTTCCATGGCGATGGTCCACTGACCGATCAACGCCGTCCAGATGAACGTACCCGCCCCCAGCAGTGCCATCCGCCAGCCGCCCAGGTAATAGCCAACGACCGCCGCAACTGCTGCCACGGATGTCCATGGAATGGGCCCGATGTTGGGCCACCTTCGTTTTCCAAACAGCAGGTTGGCGGTGGCATCGAGTATCCACTCCAACCCCTCGGTCAGTGTCCGCGTCAGAACAAGCAGCCCAAGGTCATCTTTGACAAAATTGAAAATAGCATCAAGCCAGACCGCAAAGGGAGGCACCAATACTTCGGGCAGGCGAAACAGCACTGACGGCAACAGCCCAGCGTATTGGGCCAGCGTCAAAACCGCCGCGACCGCGACGAAAACAACGGCCAGTCGGCTGGTCGACATCCCATCACGCGCCTGAATGCCCTGAACTTCACCGCTCTGTGCGATATCGGCCATCAGGTGGCCTCCAGCAGGATATCCAGCCCGTCCTGACGGCGAAGGCCGCCAATGGCCACGCCATCGCGCTGGACGGGGATAATGGCGCGTGTGTCCTGCACCAGCAGTTTCGCAAGATCCTTGACAGACGCGGTTGCATCGACCGGTTCACCGTCGCCCATGGCATCGGTTTGCGCCAGTGCGCCCGCCTGAACCACCCGCGCGCGATCAATATCTTCGGTGAATTTGCGCACATATTCGGTCGCCGGGTGCAGCACGATCTGATCAGGCGTGTCGCATTGTTCGACCGCACCGTCCTTCATGATCGCAATACGGTCGGCCAGCCGAAGTGCTTCGTCAAAATCGTGGGTGATGAACACGATTGTCTTGCCCAGCATCGCCTGCAGGCGCAGGAATTCGTCCTGCATCTCGCGCCGTATCAGAGGGTCAAGGGCCGAAAACGGCTCGTCCAGAAACCAGATGTCAGGCTCAATCGCCAAAGATCGTGCAATGCCAACACGCTGCTGTTGTCCGCCCGATAGTTCGCGCGGGAAATATTCTTCTCGCCCCTCAAGCCCGACCAGTTTCACAACTTCCAAGGCGCGTTTACGGCGTTCGTGTTTATCCTGCCCGCGCATCTCAAGTGGGAAAGCGACATTTTCCAGAACAGTACGATGCGGCAACAACCCAAAGCTCTGAAAAACCATGCCCATCTTGTTGCGGCGCAGATCGATCAGCTCCTTCTCCGAGAGCTTCATGATGTCCTGACCCTCAACCTCGATGACGCCGCCCGTAATGTCGTGCAGGCGTGAGAAACACCGCACGAGCGTCGATTTTCCGGACCCCGACAGCCCCATGATGACCAGCATTTCACCGCGGGCCACGTCTATGGAAACGTCCTTTACCCCTGCAATGTAGCCATCCGCCCTTATATCATCAAAGCTATGGGATTCAGGCAGTTGAGCGAGATACTTTTTCGGGTCTGCGCCAAAAATCTTCCAAACGTTTTTGCAGGAAATAACGGGGGCATCAGTCATGTTTTGGGTCTTCCTTTGTACAGGATACCTATTCGGGTCGCGAACACCCGACCAAAGGTTCATTTGGCCGGGTGTCAGTTTTGTCTGTGTCAGTTTGGGTTAGGAATTGCCCAACCACGGCTGCCAGACATCCGGGTTTTCTTCCAACCAGATTTCTGCGGCCTCTTCGGGCTCATAATCGTCAACATCGACCAGCTTGGCCATTTGAGCGATCTGCGCGTTGGTGAATGAAATTTTGGTCAACGTGCTATAGGCTGCTGGCCATTTTTCCTGCATGCCATCCCATGCCGCTTTCTTCATATATCCCTTGGCAGGATTGCCGCAGTCATAAAGCGCATTGGGATTGGGGCCAACGCTTGGGTCTTTGTCACATCCATCGACCCATTCCGGGAATTCCACGAACTCACCGGGCCAGACCGCTTCGGCAAAGTTCGGCGTCCAGTTGAAGACGACGATTGGGCGCTTGTCAGCCTCAGCGGCCCCGATTTCAGCCCAGAGCGCGGCAGCCGACCCTGCGTTGACCACGACAAAATCCATTTCCAGCGCTTCAACCCGTTCCTGACCGTGCTTGAGCCAGTCCACGGGACCATCCAGGTAGCGGCCCTTGTCACCCGTCTCAGGCGTGGCGAATATCTCTGCGCACTCGTTCAGCGCTTCCCAGCTGGGCAGACCGGGGCATGCGTCTTTGGTCCACATCGGATACCACCAGTCTTCGCGCGTCACCGCATTATGATCGCCCGCATCATGCAATCCGCCTTTTTCCAGTGCGGCACGGAAGGACGCGCCAAAGGCCCCTTCCCAGACTTCCATTTCCAGCGTGACGTCACCAAGTCGCACCGACTCGTAAACCGCTTGGCTGTCAGTGGTCACAAACTCGACATTGTTGCCCATTTCTTCAAAAATCTGGCCCACGACATGTGACATGACGATCTGTGATGACCAGTTGTGGATAGGGATCACAATTGGATCGCTGCTGTCTTCGGCAAAGGCTGCGAGTGGCATACAGGCCAGAATACCTGTTGCCAGAGCAGTTGTAAGTCTTTTCATGTTAGTCTCCCGGTTGGTAAAGCTATGTTAAGCATTATTTTCAGAACGCGCCGCATGTGCAGCCCCGCAGAGCATCGGCGAATCTTTACCCGCGGCTCGTCAGCATTCCATTGGCGTCAGTGTTGCAGGATTTTCCTATCAATCAAGTTTTTTTCTCAACAGGCGTGATGAATTGCAACTTAAGATTGCAAAATGGACGGTAACATTGAGTTTTTTTCCGGATACACCTGATTCATGGAGCCGTACCTAACAGAAAAGCGACCCTCGCGGGCGCAATGCACAATTCTTGAACACTGCCCGGCTGTCGACGACATGCCACGTGCCGAAAAATTGCGCGGGCTTTCAGGGCCGACGGCCCGCACCAGTGCCGGAACGTCAAGGTCATGACCTAACTGCCTGTGGGTCCGTATTGGCGGCAAAGTGGGATTATGCGGCGTGCTATGGTGCGTCGTGATCAAAGACTGAGCCGGGGTCACGCCGCTCTGGTAGTGTGCTGTTCATAATGCGAATACACTCAAACACGGTTGGCGACGGCCCCCACACCACCCGCACGCCGATGTAATGCCTGAACTGCCAGAGGATATGATGCTGTCCAACCTGCCCTTTACACTGCCTGCTCTCAGAAAGAGCTTACGCTCAGGGCGTCACACCGCAACAGGTCATTGACGAGGTTTTCAGACGGCTGACTGCGGTTGCAGATCCGGGTATCTTCCGTCTCTCGCCGGGAGAAGAACACGCTATATGCTAAGGCGCGGGCACTGGGTTCTTTTGCCCCCAACCTTCCCCTTTGGGGCATCCCTTTTGCGGCAAAGGACAACAGTGACGTCGCGGGCCTTAAGACAACAGCGGGCTGTCCAGTCTACGCCTACACCCCGGAAAAAGACGCATTCGTCGTCGCAAAAATGCGCCATGCCAGCGCGTTGGTGATCGGGAAAACCAACCTTGACCAATTCGCAACCGGTCTGGTGGGCATGCGCACTTCACACGGCGCGCAACGCCATTGATCCTGCACTTGTTCCGGGCGGGTCATCCGCTGGTTCAGCCGCTGTTACAAGTCACGGCATCGTGACGTTTGCGCTTGGAACAGATACCGCCGGATCAGGGCCGTGCACCTGCCGCACTGAACAACATCGTCGGTTTGAAACCAACGCTGGGCGCGCTTTCCGCGACGGGCGTCGTGCCGGCCTGCCGATACGGTGTCTATTTTCGCCCTGACAACGGATGACGCCAATGATGTTTTGTCGGTCGCGCGCGGCCATGATCCGCAAGATGCATATTCCAAACACGTGCCCCCTGCATCCTTGCATTCTGCCCCCAATGGTCTGCGCATCGGCGTGCCGAGCATTCCCACTTTTTACACAACAGACCACCTGCTGGTTGCTTCGATAACGCCAAATTCTAAGCTCTGAACCTACACCAACTTTGTGAACCTTCTGGACATTTGTGGTATTGCCGTCCCCACCTCACCGCGCAGCGATGGCCGAGACGGCACCGTGATGATCTTGGCCCACGCAGGCCGGGGCGTGCTTGCTGCCGCTGTGGCACGTGAATTTGAAAAAGGGTGCCAGCGCTGCATCGGCGCCACCAAACACCTGCTTCAAGCCCCAGCACCCCTGCCCGGTGAGGACCTCCGGCAAACCTGAGATGCAAGGCCGCATTAATCGACCGGAAGCTTGTCGCGCTGCGTGCTACACGCAGTGTCCGGGCAAATCGTTTTTGATGGCCTCAATCAAGGCAACATAGGGTTCAGGTGGTGCAATCTGACCGGTAACCCACTGGTACAAGTCATGGTCGTTTTCATTGAGCATGGCATCATAATGGGTCAAGCCCGCGTCATCCATACCCTCCAACTGTCGCTCGGCAAAATGCTGCAGGATCAGGTCCATCTCTTTGATCCCGCGCCGCATGGATCGCATTTTCAGCCGTTTGATACGATGTTCATGCAGTTCGATCATCGACACCGTCCCGCAACGCAAGGCGCAGTTTCTTTTCCAGACGCCCCATCTGTTCCACCCGTGCCATCATATCGGTCCGCAATTCGCGCATCTCGTTCAGAACTTCGCTCGCTGAGGCCGGCAAAGTCCGTTCCTCCATCGGCGCGTCGAGCCCTTCGCCCTGCCCGTTGATCAGCCACATCATGGACACATTCAACAAGCCCGCCATCATCGACAAGCGGTTCGCGCGCGGCTCGCTCAGGTCATTTTCCCACGACCGCAAAGTTGCGACACGCACGCCCAGACGCCGCGCGAGTTCCGCCTGCGTCATTTCAGATGTTTCGCGGGCTGCCGCCAATCTGTCCCCGAAAGTCGCTGTTTCCGGCCCGTACCAGTCTTTAAAATCGTCCATTTTGTATTCTCCTGCGCGCTATCGCGCTTGATCGGAAGCCTGCCGCCCCCTAAGAACGCCTGAGTTGTATCAAACCGAGGCCCCCATGGAATTCCTGTCTACGACGCTCGCACGCGTCAAACCGTCTCCGACGATTGCTGTTACCACCAAAGCGGCCGAACTGAAGGCCGCGGGCCGCGATATCATCGGCCTTGGCGCGGGCGAGCCTGATTTTGACACACCGCAGAACATCAAAGACGCCGCGGTGGCAGCCATAACAGCCGGGAAAACAAAATACACGGCTGTTGACGGCATTCCTGAGCTGAAACAGGCCATCTGCGACAAATTGCAACGTGATAATGGCCTCAGCTACACCCCTTCACAGGTCAGTGTCGGCACCGGGGGCAAACAAATCCTTTATAATGCGCTGATGGCCACGCTGAACGAAGGCGACGAGGTCGTGATCCCTGCACCCTATTGGGTCAGCTATCCCGATATGGTGCTGCTGGCGGGCGGTGAACCCGTCATCGCTGAAGCCTCGCTGCAAACCGGGTTCAAGCTGACAGCGGATCAGCTTGAGGCGGTGATAACGGATAAAACCAAATGGCTGATCTTTAACTCGCCCTCAAACCCGACTGGCGCGGGCTACACTTGGGAGGAACTCAAGGCGCTGACGGATGTGTTGATGCGTCACCCGCATGTCTGGGTGTTGACCGACGATATGTATGAGCACCTCGTCTATGACGATTTCAAATTCTGCACCCCGGCGCAGGTCGAACCGCGCCTTTATGACCGCACGCTGACGGTGAACGGGGTCTCCAAGGCCTATGCCATGACGGGCTGGCGGATCGGCTACGCCGCAGGGCCGGAGCAGTTGATCAGCGCCATGCGCAAGGTACAGTCGCAATCCACCTCCAACCCCTGCTCGGTCAGCCAGTGGGCTGCGGTGGAGGCGCTGAACGGTACGCAGGATTTCATCGCGCCCAACAATGAGATGTTCGCGCGCCGCCGCGATCTGGTGGTGAAAATGCTGAACGAGGCCGAAGGAATCCGCTGCCCGGTGCCCGATGGCGCGTTTTATGTCTACCCGTCGATTGCAGGTCTGATCGGCAAAACCTCGGCCGCGGGCACATTGATCGACACGGATGAAGCCTTTGCTACGGCGCTCCTCGAAGAAACCGGCGTGGCGGTGGTCTTTGGCGCGGCCTTTGGCCTCTCGCCGAACTTCCGGGTCAGCTATGCGACCTCGGATGCGGCCCTGACCGAAGCCTGCAGTCGCATTCAGACATTCTGCGCAAAGCTCAAGTGAACACGATCAGGCGGCGGCGCGAAAGTGCCCCGCCACGGCAACCGCTGGGGGCAGCGCACGCATCGTGGTGTTGATCCGTGAATGATGTGCCAGCGCGGTGCTACGCGCGCCCATGATCTGTCAGGTGTTGAACAGGAAATGAAGTACGTCGCCATCCTTGACGACATAGGCCTTGCCCTCGGCGCGCATTTTGCCCGCCTCTTTCGCCGCAGACTCGCCACCAAGTGAGACGAAATCATCATAGGCGATGGTTTCGGCGCGGATGAAGCCCTTTTCGAAATCTCCGTGAATGACACCCGCCGCTTTCGGGGCCGTCGTGCCTTGCGGAATGGTCCAGGCGCGCGCCTCTTTGGGACCCACGGTGAAATAGGTTTCAAGGTGCAAAAGCTCATATCCGGCTTGGATCAAACGGTCCAACCCCGCCTCTGACAGACCCATTTCATCAAGGAACATCTCTGCCTCATCAGGTTCCAACTGGCTGATTTCTTCCTCGATCTGGGCCGAAATCACCACATGGGAATTGCCCTGCGCCGCCGCCATCTCAGCCACCTTGGCTGAGTGCGCATTGCCCGTCGCGGCCTCGGCCTCGCCCACGTTGCACACAAAAAGAACGGGTTTGCTGGTTAGCAGTTGCAGCATGTTCCACGCTTTGCGGTCCTCGGCATCCACGTCAATGACACGGGCCGGGCGGCCATCCTCCAAAGCGCTCTTCGCAGCCTCCATCAGGCGTTGCTGCTGCACGGCTTCCTTGTCGCCACCACGCACTTTGCGAATGATATTCTGCAAGCGTTTTTCGATGCTCTCAAGATCTGCCAGCATCAACTCGGTCTCAATGGTTTCCGCATCCGCAACCGGATCGACGCGCCCTTCGACGTGGGTGACATCGCCATCCTCAAAGCACCGCAGTACGTGCGCAATCGAGTCCACTTCGCGAATGTTGGCCAGAAACTGGTTGCCAAGGCCCTCGCCTTTGGACGCGCCTTTGACCAGACCCGCAATGTCCACAAAGGTCATCCGCGTCGGAATGATCTGTTTCGATTTGGCAATATCGGCCAATTTGTCGAGCCGCGCATCCGGCACGGCAACCTCACCCACATTGGGTTCAATCGTGCAAAACGGAAAATTCGCAGCCTGCGCCGCCGCCGTACGTGTCAGCGCGTTGAAAAGTGTGGATTTGCCGACATTCGGCAGACCCACAATGCCCATTTTGAAACCCATGTTCGCGTCCTCTGATCAATCGCGCTTCACCTAGAGCGATTGTGCGTCCGACACAAGGTCTTGCGGTCAGAACCGCTGCCTGCGGTCTTCGCGCGCATGAAAGATCAACGCCCAAGCCAGAATGATGAACATCGGATGGGTCAGCCCGCCTGAAAAGATCAACGCGGGTATCCAGATCACGAAAACGATGATCGCCAGTATCGGGCGACCCGTCAGCAAAATGGAAAGCGGAGGTAAAAGAATGGCAAGGATATAGTTCATGACGTCAAGGTAATGGCATCTGTTTCGGTTTTCGAGGGGAAATATCTTCCAAACCTCTCCCTCCGGCCAAGACCGTGCATGTGCGGCCTTTGATGCATTGATTTCCCCGGCAGTTTTAGGCATGTGAAGCGGAACTGCTGAAAGGTGCCGCCATGACCCGTATTGACGAAAAATTCGCCCAACTTGCCAAAGACGGCAAAAAAGCCTTTGTGGCTTACGTAATGGCTGGCGATCCGAACTATGAGACGTCGTTGGAAATCGTCAAAGGGTTGCCTGCGGCGGGTGTGGATGTGATCGAACTGGGCCTGCCCTTTACCGATCCGATGGCGGACGGGCCGACGATCCAACTGGCCGGTCAGCGCGCGCTTGAAGCTGGAATGACGCTGCAAAAGACGCTGAATCTCGCCCGCGCTTTTCGCGAAGACGACCAGACAACCCCCATCGTCATGATGGGCTACTACAACCCGATCTACAGCCGCGGCGTTGACAGTTTTCTGGCCGAGGCCAAGGACGCAGGCATTGATGGTCTGATCGTGGTGGACCTTCCCCCTGAGGAAGACAGCGAATTGTGTCTGCCCGCGCAAGCCGCTGGTCTGAATTTCATCCGCCTCGCAACGCCCACCACCGATGAAAAACGGCTGCCGCGTGTTCTGCAAAACACCTCCGGTTTTGTCTACTACGTGTCGATCACAGGCATCACCGGCGCTGCCGAAGCGCAAGCGGTCGATGTCGGCCCGGAAGTAGCGCGGATCAAATCCGCCGCCGCCCTGCCCGTTATCGTCGGTTTCGGCGTGAACACCCCTGAAAAATCCAAAGCCATCGCAGAGGTGGCCGACGGCGTGGTCGTGGGATCAGCCATTGTCGGAAAAATCGGCGCAGGCGACAGCGTTTCGGATGTTCTGACCTTCGTCAAAACTCTGTCCGACGGCGCCCACAGCGTGTGATTAAAACCTACCGGATCGCGACCAAGGCCTTTGCCGGGACCTTCCCGGTCGCGATCACAATTAGCGTCATACTGGCACTCGCGAAACAGTTCCTGCCCGACACATCTCTGGCAGGATCTCTGATCGCTTTCGCTCTCGTCGCTTTTTACGCGCACCGCGCCATCCTGCTGGGTGAAACGCATAGCTGGCGGGGTTCATTCAGGAAGCCACCACAGAGCACGCCAGCTGTGAAACTGGGGCCGTTCTTATGGCGTATGTTTATCTGGTGGGGATTATGCGCAGGGATCTGGATTGGTCTCTATTTTGCTCAAAAATCTCTCGTCTTTGCGTCGAGTGACGCAATCACATCGGATCAAGCAACGGGCCTTGTCATTGTCTCCCTTGCTTTGACCGTTGTGTTCGCCCTACCGTTTCTGGCCGCCTTTGGGAGCATGCTTCCGGCGGCGGCAATCGGGGGAACCGCGGACGTGAGCGCTGCATGGCGTCGCGGTCGTCGGCGCTTCTGGCCGACGCTGGGGCGTTTGTGGGGCGGGAATGTGCTGTTTTACGCACTAGGCAGCGGCTTACTGCTTTGGCTGGTACCGGAAACGGGGAACCCGGGCATCGACGCGGCCTTGCAAATCCCATTCGAACTTGTCGGCATTTTCGCGATTTACCTGACCGCCGCCGCCCTCAGTCTTGCCTATACGGAAACTGAGGGCGAAGACCCGCGCGCGCCGGGTCAGACGGGAACCGCACCTGATCTCTCCTGATCGCGGCAGGCCCGGCGAAGACCCAAAGCGTTAAGCGATTGATCTTTGCAAGCCCGATTGGTAACGAAATGTGACCAATACGAGGGGACACCATGCCGACGATCACCACCATACAAGACCTGAAAGACCTGCACGAACGGCGTGTGCCCCGGATGTTCTACGACTACGCGGAAAGCGGCAGTTGGACGGAACAGACGTTCCATGAAAACACCACTGATTTTGAGAAAATCCGCCTCAGGCAGCGGGTTGCCGTGGATATGACCGGGCGCAGCACCGCGGGCCAGATGATTGGCGAGGATGTCTCCATGCCGGTGGCTCTGGCGCCGGTCGGCTCAACCGGTATGCAGCATGCGGATGGCGAAATCCTCGCAGCACAAGCCGCTGAAGCCTTTGACGTGCCCTTCACGCTGTCAACGATGTCGATCTGTTCCATTGAGGATGTCGCCGCCAACACCAGCAAACCGTTTTGGTTCCAGCTTTATGCAATGAAGGACAAACGCTTTGTGGAGCGGGTCATCCAGCGTGCCAAGGACGCGAAATGCTCGGCGCTGGTTCTGACGCTTGATCTGCAAATCCTCGGGCAGCGCCACAAGGACATCAAGAACGGGCTGAGCATTCCGATCAGACCGACCGTGCCGAACCTGATCGACCTGGCAACGAAATGGCGCTGGATCGCGGCCATGGCGAAAACCAAGCGCCGCCAGTTCGGCAACATCGTGGGCCATATTGATGGCATCAGCGACATGTCGTCTCTGTCGATCTGGGCTGCCGAAAGCTTTGATCCCAAACTGAACTGGGACGAGGTCAAGGAGATCAAGAAAATGTGGGGCGGGCCGCTGATCCTCAAGGGTATTCTGGACGCTGAGGACGCCAAGATGGCGCTCAATGTCGGTGCGGATGCAATCATCGTGTCAAACCACGGCGGGCGACAACTGGATGGGGCGCTGTCGTCGATCCGGGCGCTTCCGGCGATTCTGGACGCGGTTGGCGACAAGGTCGAGGTGCATATGGATGGCGGCATCCGCTCTGGTCAGGACGTGTTGAAAGCCTTGGCGCTGGGGGCAAAGGGCACCTACATCGGCCGCGCCTTTGTGCACGGGCTGGGGGCGATGGGTGGTCCCGGCGTCACCAAGGCGTTGGAGATTATCCACAAGGAACTGGACACCACCATGGCGCTGTGTGGGGAGACCAATGTCGCTGACCTTGGGCGGCATAACCTTTTGGTCCCAAAGGATTTCGAGGGGCAGTGGCAGTCGCCTTAAAACGCCGATGACCTGCAGGGGGCCTCAGGCATCCCTGACCGGGTGTGCGGCGGCACTGCGCCCCAGGGCGGGCAAGAGCACGAGTGCCGTGACCACCATGATGCAGGCCACGAGGATGAACCCCGCCCGCAGCCCGAAGGCCTCCGAGGTGAACCCCATCAAGGGCGGTCCAAAGAAATAGGCCCCGTACCCCATGACGGACACGCGGCTGATCGCGTCGAGCCGCGCCTCGGGGGCCACCGTTCTGCCGATCAGCGCGAGGGCAAGGGGGGCGATGACCGACACCCCCAGCCCCGCCAGACCAAAGCCCAGATAGGCAATCATCAGGGACGGCGCGACACCGGCAACGCACAGCCCAAAAGCCGAAACCAGCGCCGCGATGCCCATCAGTTTGAGTTCAGGCATATGATGCGACATGAAATGCCCCGCTAGGCGACCAACCCCCATGGTCAGCCCAAGAATGGCAGGGCCCAACGCCCCCTCTGACGGATCGCCCCCCAGCGTGCGTTCAAGATGCAGCGCGGACCACCCTTCGGCGCTGGCTTCGACCAGAAAGGCCACCAGCACCACAAAACCGCCCAAAACGGTCAACAGACGCGCCACGGATACCGACGCCCGTGCAGCAGCGGCGGGAACCGGTCGGGGCTTTGACGCCGGTTCGACCATGATCCATGCCAGAGCGATCGTCACACCGCACAGCAGCGCGAATATCTCAAACGGCGTCCAGTGCAATTCGCGAAACGCCCCGGTCGCCATCGCCGCAGCCCCATAAGCAAAGGAATAGATCGCATGATTGAGGTTCATCAGGGGTCGGCCTGACACCTCTTCGGCTTCGGCAATGCGTACGTTTGCAAGGACATCGACAACACCAGCGGCGATGGAGGCGACGACCATCATGAGGGTAAACAGTATCCATTCGGTTGCCACCCCCGCGCCCAGCATCCCGACGGCAACCAGCACTGACGCACAGGACAAAGCCCATCGCCCCGCAACGCGATCCGCAAATGGGGCCAGCCACATCGCGGTCACGGCGGCCAAAGACGCCACCAAAAGCAAAGCACCATAGGCCCCGTCAGAGGCATCAATGGCCGCCTTGATTACAGGCATCTGCGCAAAAAACGCTGCCCAGGCCGCGGCCATCAGAGCGAACCCCGTCAGCGGTCTGCGCGATAACCAGAGGTCATGCAAAAATCCCATGCTTTTCCCTGACACGCCGCTGCAATTGCAACAAGCCGCCTTTGCGCAAAAACCGCTTTCCATGACAGATAATCCGGTCTATACGCGCGACTTCACGTGGGGCTACAGCCTTGGAGGAGCCCCACCCTTATATATTGGAGAGTATCAATGGCTGGAGAAATTCCGGATCTTGTCGCTCAGGAACGGACGGGGACAGGCAAGGGCGCCGCTCGTCAGGCACGCCGCGACGGCATGGTTCCTGGTATCGTTTTTGGTGGTGATGTCGACCCTTTACCGATCAACATTCCGTTTAACGTGCTGATCAAAAAGCTGCGTGAAGGGCGTTTCAAATCGACCCTTTTCAACATGAAAGTCGAAGGTCACGACGACGTGCGTGTGATCTGCCGCGACGTGCAACGTCATGTGGTCAAAGACTTGCCAACGCACATCGATTTCATGCGTCTTAAGCGTACAACTCAGATCAACCTGTTTATTGCAGTCGAAGTAGACGGCGAAGAAGAGGCACCGGGTCTGAAAAAAGGCGGCGTGTTGACGTTGATCCGACCAGAGGTCGAATTGATCGTGACCGCAGGCGACATTCCTGATCACATCACGATCGACATCTCCGAGATGGAGATTGGCGACAACATCACGATTTCTTCGGTGAACCTCCCCGAAGGTGCCAAGCCGACGATTGACCGTGATTTTGTGATTGCTCAGCTTTCCGCACCTGCGGGTCTTGTGTCATCTGATGACGAAGACGAAGAGGACGGCGCAGAAGAAGCTGTCGAGACAACAGAAGAGTAAGTCGCCTTTCAATGCGACAACCGATGCGGGGCCCTTTGCGGCCCCGTATTTCGTTTCGGGACATGCTCGGCTATGCTGCATCGTAATATGGAGGAAACCGTCGCGTGAAACTGATCGTTGGGTTGGGCAATCCGGGCCCCAAATACGCCGGACACAGGCATAACATCGGATTTATGGCGTTGGACCGCATCGCAGCGGACCACGGGTTTACTGCGTGGAAGGACAAACATCAGGGCAGTATCAGCGAGGGGCGCTTTGGCAGTGACCGCGCGATCCTGCTGAAACCGCTGACGTTTATGAACAACTCTGGCCAGTCCGTTCAGGCGGCGATGCGCTTTTACAAACTTGAACCGGAGGATGTGATTGTTCTGCATGATGAGATCGATCTTGCGCCGGGCAAAGTGAAACACAAGGTTGGTGGCGGGCATGCAGGTCACAACGGGCTGCGTTCGATCCATGCGCATATCGGGCCTGAATACGCGCGCGTCCGGCTGGGCGTTGGACATCCGGGACACAAAGACCGCGTACCCGGCTATGTATTGCATGATTTTGCCAAAGCGGATCAGGATTGGCTGGATGATGTCCTGCGCGGTGTCAGCGATGGTGCGCCCTTTCTTGCCGCCACAGAGGCTGCAAAATTCAGTAACGCGGTTGCGCTGCGCGTGTCGCCGCCCCGCTCCGGCACCGGACAAAAGGGCAAGGACAAACCACCCGCGCCCACAAAACAGCAGGCGACAAAAACCAAGGCAGAGCCCGAACCCGATACGCGTTCTGCACTGCAAAAGCTGATGGAACGCTTCAGGTGATGCTGCAGGAGGCGTTCCGCGATCAGGCAATCAGTTGCACGCGTCTTGGCTCTCCTTTTATGGGGCAACTGTTGGGCATTCTGGCGGATTACTGGCCCGCCAACAGCCGATTGGGTCAGTATTTTGCGACCTTCAGCGGGGATATTGGCCCATCGGGTGCCTCCCTGCCGCTGCGCATTGCGGGCGGCTTGCATGCGCTGGTGCTGAGTGACCTCGCACCTGCGCTGACGCGGGTCTATCCCCCGAACCAGAGCGAAGATGCGCTGTTGCGTGACACGGTTCTGGAAGCGCTGCATACCCACGAGGTCTTTCTGCTCGATTGGGTGCAAAGCCCGCCGCAAACCAATGAGGTGCGTCGCTCCGCTGCGCTGATGCCCGGCGCGGCGGTAGCTGCGACGTATTTTGATCTGCCGGTCTACCTGTCCGAGCTCGGCGCGAGTGCGGGGCTGAACCTCATGTGGGACCACTTTGATGTGGCGCTGCCGGAGGGGAGTTTCGGCGTGCAAGCGCCCGCACTTACCCTAAGTCCGGATTGGAACGGGCCGATGCCCCCGCAACGCTTGCCGAGGATTGCGCAACGGGCAGGCGTTGACCTCAACCCGCTCGACCCCAGCGACCCTGCGGACCTGCTACGTCTGACCGCATTTCTATGGCCCGACCAACCTGAGCGGCTGGCCTTGACCAAAGCAGCCGCCTCTGTTGCCTGCACAGAGATTGAGCGCAGTGATGCCATCGACTGGCTGGAACACCGTCTGACGAACGCGCCAGACCAGCACATGCACCTGATCCAGCACACCGTCGCTTGGCAATACTTCCCCAGCGACGCGCAGACCCGCGGCCGCGCCCTGATCGAAGCGGCAGGTGCACGGGCCACACAAACGCGGCCCCTTGCCTGGCTTTCACTGGAAACCGATGGCGACACGAAAGGTGCATTGGGGGCTGCGCTAACACTCAGGCTATGGCCGGGCGACAAAACGCTGCACCTTGGGCGCGCAGATTTTCATGGCCGATGGGTCAAATGGGCTGGCATGACCTGATGCGCCGCTTTGGAAAATGGCTGGGGCGCATCTTGCTGGCCGCCTTCTGCGCGGCACTCGTCATAGGCCTTTGGAAAGGCGAGGAAATCAAACGCCTCATGGCGGTCAACAGCCTGTTTGAGCCAGACCGCATCGTCCGGAATTTCAGCACGATGGATGCAGCATTTCTGCATGTACCTGTGGGGAACACGCAGACGCCGCCCTCTGCCCTGCCCGCTGGCCCGAAAATGACCCTGCCCGATGGCACAGCGGCATGGCTCGCCGCGCGCAAGGTCACATCACTGGTGGTGCTGAGCAACGGGCAGTTGGTCCATGAAAGCTATCACCTCGGCACCAAACCAGAAGACAGGCGCATCAGCTGGTCGCTGGCCAAAAGTTATATCTCGGCCCTGACCGGCATCGTTTTGGCGCAAGGATCCATCGCGTCGCTCGATGATCCGGTGACGCGCTATGCGCCGCGCCTGAAAGGCGGCGCCTACGACGGTGCCACGGTGCGCAACGTGCTTAACATGGCAACCGGCATCAGTTTTGACGAAGACTACACCGACTACGATGCTGACATTAATCGCATGGGGCGTGTGTTGGCCTTGGGCGGGTTGATGGATGATTTTGCCGCAGGCCTCACCGAAACCTTCACGACCCCCGGCAGTGACTGGCAATATGTGTCGATTGACACGCATGTGCTGGGCATGGTCATCCGCGGTGCAACGGGGCGATCCTTGGTCGACTTGATGGGCGCGCATATCATCACGCCGCTGGGTCTGGAAAGCACGCCCTTTTATCTGACGGATGGCGCGGGCGTGGCATTTGCTTTGGGCGGGTTGAACATGATGACCCGCGACTATGCGCGCTTTGGTCAGATGATGGCACAGCATGGACGCTGGAACGAACAGCAAATCGTCCCGAAAGACTGGGTGATCGCGTCAACCACCGCCTCTGCGCCAACCGGTCCAGATGAATACGGCTATGGCTATCAATGGTGGATGCCGCACGACGCAAGGCCCCGTGAATACATGGGACGTGGCATTTATGGCCAATACCTCTACATCAATGAGGAACGCGGCGTGGTGATCGCGCTGACGGCGGCGGATGGCGAGTTTCGCAACGCAGATGTGCAGCGGCAGAACATCGCGCTGTTTCGTGAGATAGCCGATCGTGTGCAAGGAGATGCAAATGGAAAAAGATGATAGCATCAACGTATTGGGCGAGCCGCTCGTGATCTGTGGCACCGACCCGGTCACGGGTTTCTTTCGCGACGGGTATTGCAATACCTGTGCTGCCGATCAGGGCAGCCACACCGTCTGCGCCGTGATGACGGCGGAGTTTCTGGCGTTCTCCAAATACCTCGGCAACGATCTGAGCACACCGCGCCCCGAGTACGGATTTGTCGGTCTCAACCCCGGTGATACATGGTGCCTCTGTGCGAGCCGGTTTTTACAAGCCCACGCTGAGGGCTGCGCACCACAGGTCAGTCTGGAGGCGACGCACAAAAGGGCGCTGGAAATCGTACCGCTGGACGTGCTGGAGAAATATGCGTCGGCATAGTCTCTTGCTTACGTCCCAAATCCGAGCTTTGGACATCGGCTTTTTTGCGTTCGTGTTTCGCTATCAATTGGACAGTTGGCAATGTGGTGTTAGCCTGACCATACCACGACGCTCCAAGTAGGACTTAAGATGAAAAACAAATTTATTGCAGCAGCTGCACTGGCTTTTTTAACGTCAAATCCCGTTGCTGCTGAACCGACGAACTATGGGAAACAAACCGCGTTTGGTACTGTCAGCGGGGTCGAAATGAGCAAAAAAGCGAAAACTGCCTACCGACAATTTCGGGGCGAAGCTAATTATTTCGGTGCGATGTACACAAACATGACCACAGATTTGTCATATTGGGTCTGGGGGCTGCACAACCTGTCGGACGCGCGTCAAGCCGCTAGAGCCGATTGTGAACTAGGCTCTGGTGGAAAAGGCAATTGCACACTTGCAGCCTTGTCTTATCCAAGGGGCACATCTCCAAACGACGATTTTTCCAATGGGTTAAGCCAAGAGGGGAGCAAGGATTTCGAGACGGAATACAAAGGTCAACAAAAAGCTGGCAAGTACGGCGCATTCGCCATATCCCGCGTCGGGAGCTGGGGCTACAGTTGGAGCTTCGATGAACGTTCTGAGGCGCTCGCAACCGCTTTGCTCCAATGCGAGGCCTCAACTAAGGGTGTTCTTGCAGACCTGAACGCCAAACAGCGCGACTGGGCAAGACGTAACGGCTATGTTGAATGCAAGGTTGTCGACATATTTGAAGGACGTTAAGCAAATTCGCCCATCTCGAACCCCAGCGCTTTGGCGACGGTAAAGATATCCTTGTCGCCACGCCCGCACATGTTCATGCAGATGATGTGATCCGACGGCAATTCAGGTGCGATTTTCATCACATGGGCCAGTGCATGACTGGGTTCCAGCGCGGGAATAATACCTTCCAGTTCGCAGCATAATTGGAACGCCTCAAGCGCTTCGACATCTGTGATCGACACATATTGCGCGCGCCCGATGTCATGCAGCCATGCATGTTCCGGCCCGATCCCCGGATAATCGAGGCCCGCTGAAATTGAGAACCCTTCGAGGATCTGACCGTCGTCATCCTGCAACAGATACGTCCGGTTGCCATGCAGCACGCCGGGTCGCCCGCCTGTCAGCGATGCGCAATGCTCCATCTTGGCATTTACACCTTTGCCGCCTGCTTCGACGCCAATGATGCCAACCTCCTTGTCGTCCAGAAACGGATAGAACAGACCCATGGCGTTCGACCCACCGCCAATCGCCGCGATCAATGTATCCGGGAACCGGCCTTCGGCGGCAGTCATTTGCTCACGCACTTCCTTGCCGATGATCGCTTGGAAATCCCGCACCATGGCGGGGTAAGGGTGCGGGCCGGCAACAGTGCCAATGCAATAGAACGTGTCGCGGACATTGGTCACCCAGTCGCGCAAGGCGTCGTTCATCGCATCCTTCAATGTGCCCCGACCCGAGGTCACGGGGACAACCTCGGCCCCCAGAAGTCGCATGCGGAACACATTCGGGGCCTGACGCTCAACGTCATGTGCGCCCATATACACGATGCATTTGAGACCGAATTTTGCGCAAACTGTCGCTGTCGCCACACCGTGCTGACCCGCGCCCGTTTCCGCAATGATCCGCGTTTTGCCCATGCGGCGCGCCAGAATGATCTGGCCCAGCACGTTGTTGATCTTATGGGCGCCTGTGTGATTCAACTCATCACGTTTCATATAGACTTTGGCACCACCCAGATGCTCCGTCAGGCGTTCAGCATAATAAAGCGGGCTGGGACGGCCGACATAATGCGTCCAGAGGTCATGCATTTCAGCCCAGAAGCTGTCATCCGTCTTGGCGTTTTCGTATTGCTCTTCCAACTCGAGAATCAGCGGCATCAGCGTTTCTGAGACAAAACGCCCCCCGAAATCACCGAAACGCCCGTTTTCATCCGGACCCGTCATGAAAGAATTGAAAAGATCATTGGCCATGATACGCACCTTTGTTCGCAGAACTGGCCTTCTGACTATCGTGCGCGACGCCGGTAAACAAGGCGTTTTGCCCGGTGTTTACAAGCGACCCGTTACTTAGGGCGTGCCCGTATAAAAGGGCGTGGTCGGCGTGGTGCTATCGGCGATACTGCCGGTTCGGGAGGAGGTTTCAGACAGATGGAGCGTACTGCCGGCCCCGGCACGACCCACATCTGTCTTTGTCCCGGCAATAACGCCAATAGCGGTCACAGCAACAGAGGCAAAAGCGACGATAAGGACAAATTTCACTTTTCTATTCCACAAATCTGCAATTCAGATCTACGGATGATCTGCTGCTAACACTTTCTTAACAAAGTGCCAGCGGCAGGTCTGTGAAGTGGGTCACAGAAGGGAGGGAATGCTCTGTTTGTTGGCCGCCTTGACGAAAGCGTCGAAAAGCCGCGCGTCTTTTGTCCCCGGCTGGCTTTCCACGCCCGAAGACACATCAACCTGCCGCGCGCGGGTTAGCCGAACCGCATCCGCGACGTTTTCAGCCGTCAACCCCCCGGCCAGCATCCAGGGCCGGGTCCAGTATTTCCGGTCCGCCAACAACTGCCAGTCAAAGGCCAGACCGTTGCCGCCCGGCAGATCGGCGCCTTTCGGGGGTTTGGCGTCGATCAACAGTTGATCCGCCACCGCACTGTATTGATCAATTGCGGGCAGATCGCTGGCATCAGAAACGCCCAAAGCTTTCATCACCGGCAGACCATAACGCGTCTTGACCTGCGACACCCGCTCAGGCGTTTCGCTCCCATGAAGCTGAAGCATATCTAGAGGAACCTGCGCCGTCAGCGCATCCAGAAACGCATCATCCGCATTTACTGTCAGGGCGACCTTCGCCACACCGGTGGGTGTGTCAACGGCCAAGGCACGCGCCTGCTCAAAACTCACATTGCGTGGTGATTTCGCGAAAAACACAAAGCCAACATAAGCGACGCCTGATTTCGCCGCCGCCGCAACATCAGCGGCGGAGGATAAGCCGCAAATCTTGACTGAGACGCTGTTTTTCATACGCTCGTTTGATCACGCCAAAGGGGGCACTGCAAGGGCTTCAGCTGGCCTCTTCCAGCAGGGCGATCACTTCGTCCTTGCCTTCGTGTTTCTCGCCCTTGAGCCGTTTTACTTCACGTTGCAGCCTGCGCATTTCGCGGGCTTGTCGCGCTGCTTCTGCGCGTTGCGCATATTCACGCATCCACTCCCAAACAAACCCAACAAACAGGCCCACGATGATCCCACCAAAGATGATGATGAACAACGGCAGTTCAATCTGCGGATTCACCGCAAACCATCCCGCCACTTCATTCGGGATCAATTGGATAGAAACATAGCCACGGTTCGCCACAGCAATAGCGATCAAGGCGATGCCGAAAACGGCGATCAGAGCATATTTGATATAACGCATCACGATTTCCCGTTAAGCCGGTCTCGAAGAAGTTTGCCGGTCTTGAAAAACGGTACATGTTTTTCTTCTACATGCACCGTCTCGCCGGTACGTGGATTACGTCCAACGCGCGCATCCCGTTTCTTAACTGAAAAAGCACCGAACCCGCGCAACTCGACCCGGTCGCCGCGGGCCATGGCATCGGTCACTTCCTCGAATATCGTATTTACAATCCGCTCCACATCTCTTTGGTACAAATGCGGATTTTCGTCAGCTATCTTTTGGATCAGCTCAGAACGGATCATAGCAACACCCCCCGGGATTATGTGTAGCGCTTTCGTGCGCATTGGCTAAACTATAGAAAGTTTCTGAGGCCACGGAAAGTCAGCCTGTGCGACGGTGGGCGGTTTTTTGTCACTGAAGGCCCTGTATTCGCGTCGTTTTTCGCCGCAATCACTATTGGTCATGCGATAATGGGTCCGGGCGGGTGCATTGCTGCAGCGCAGCTAATGGAATGATTCGATCTGAGGAGCCAAGGCAAACACTCTGTTTTCAGGCGATCCGCACTGTATTGGACGTCGCGGGTAAGATCATCACATCCGACCAAAAGACGCCCCTGTTTTCCGGGACCTTCGCCATTGGCAAACCCCCACTGGATCGTAAAAGCCCGTTTTGAGTAGCAGCACGCGTGGCTGTTTATGAAAAAGGCCCCGGCGGTGTTTCCCCCGGGGCCCTTTTATCATCAACCCTGAAACGTATTATTTCAGGATCTTAAGTCATGATGTGGAAACGACTATTTGTCGTCGTCGCCTTTCAATGCTGCACCAAGGATATCACCCAAGGACGCGCCGGAGTCGGACGAACCATACTGCTGCACGGCCTCTTTCTCTTCCGCGATTTCGCGCGCTTTGATGGAGACACCCAAGCGACGCGATTTTGCGTCGACATTGGTGATCCGCACGTCGACCTTGTCACCGACCGAGAAACGCTCTGGGCGCTGCTCTGCACGGTCACGGCTGAGATCGGAGCGGCGGATGAAGGATTTCATTCCCTCGTATTCCACTTCGACACCACCGTCTTCGATGGCCGTTACGGTCACGGTCACGATGGAACCACGCTTCACGCCGCCCACGGCTTCGGCGAATTTATCACCACCGACGCCTTTGATCGACAGAGAGATACGCTCTTTCTCGACATCCACTTCGGAGACAACGGCATGCACCATGTCGCCTTTGCGGTAGTTCTGGATCGCGTCTTCGCCACGTTCGTCCCAGGACAGATCCGACAGGTGAACCATGCCGTCGATGTCGCCGTCGAGACCAACAAACAGACCGAATTCGGTAATGTTTTTGACTTCGCCTTCGACTTCTGTGCCCTCGGGATGTGTTTCTGCGAACACTTCCCATGGGTTGCGCATGGTCTGCTTGAGGCCAAGGGAAACACGGCGCTTCGCACCGTCGATTTCCAGAACCATGACTTCGACCTCTTGGGACGTTGACACGATTTTGCCCGGATGCACGTTCTTCTTGGTCCAGGACATCTCGGAGACGTGCACCAGACCTTCAACACCGGCTTCAAGCTCAACAAAGGCACCGTAATCGGTGATGTTGGTCACGCGACCTGTGTGTGTGGATTCCAGCGGGTATTTCGCGGCCACCAGATCCCATGGATCTTCCTGCAACTGCTTCATGCCGAGGCTGATGCGGTGTGTCTCTTTGTTGATCTTGATGACCTGCACCTTGATCGTCTCACCGATGGTGAGGATCTCGGAGGGGTGGTTCACACGGCGCCATGCCATGTCGGTCACGTGCAACAAGCCGTCTACGCCACCAAGGTCCACAAAGGCACCGTATTCGGTGATGTTCTTGACCACACCATCAACTGTCTGACCTTCGGTAAGGTTACCGATGACTTCGGCGCGCTGTTCGGCACGGGATTCTTCGAGTATCGCGCGACGCGATACAACGATGTTGCCCCGGCGACGGTCCATTTTCAGAACCTGGAACGGCTGCTTGAGACCCATCAACGGTCCTGCATCACGCACGGGACGCACGTCAACCTGAGAGCCGGGCAGGAACGCCACAGCACCACCAAGATCGACCGTAAAGCCACCTTTGACGCGGCCAAAGATTGCGCCTTCGACGCGCTCTTCGCTGGCGTAGGCTTTTTCCAGACGGTCCCATGCTTCTTCGCGACGGGCCATTTCGCGGGAAATAACCGCTTCGCCTTTGGAGCTTTCGACCTGACGGAGGAAGACTTCCACTTCATCGCCAACAGCGATTTTGGGGGCTTCACCGGGGTCTGCGAATTCTTTGAGTTCGACGCGGCCTTCCATCTTGTAGCCTACGTCGATAATGGCTTGGCCCGCTTCAATCGCGATAACCTTACCTTTGACAACCGATCCCTCTTCGGGGGTGTCCATTTCGAAGCTTTCTTCTAAGAGTGCTTCAAACTCATCCATCAGATTTGCCATGTGGCGTCGTTTTCCTAACTTGGTTTGTTTCTGGCCGTGCGGTTGTCTCCGCCGGTCTTTGACGATTTTGCACTGACGGATCGGGCCTTGCACTGAAACAAACGAAGGGCCGGTGATCACCGACCCTGCCTATTTTCCTCAGATGCGTGGCTTTAACGCCCCGTCAATGCGCCGCTCTTAGCGTGGTTTGGTCGCGGTATCAAGACATGTGATGACGCGTGCCGCAAATCGGCAGAACACCGTCAGGCCGCATGATGCGTCCCGTTTATCGCGGACGACGTGAGCGGGCGCGTGATCAAAGCTCTTGACCGCGTTTTTTCAGCTCATCCAACAACTCTTGATAAATGCCACTGGAATCACCGCCGCCAAAGACAGACGCGCCGCCGGAATAACTCTGTCCATAAGTCAGGGCGACACTGACCGTCTGCGCCAATCCGGAAATGAGCTGATCCCGCTCCAGAGGTGACAGGGGATGGATGAAAACGCCCCATAACCGGCCCTGTGCCACAGCATATCGCGCATCAAGTGCTGAATCGAAATTGGCCTGCATCAGGCGTAAAAGCTCTGCCTGCTCCAACGCATCGGCAGAGCGGATCGGCACCATGGCCCGCATACGATCCGCACGCGGGTCCGCGATCACAATGACCGGGATGTCCTGAATGGTGAATTCAAACGTCGGACCACGCTGCGATACCTCAGGGTCAAGGGCCGCGATGATGCCCGCCATCCGTTCCATCGTCATCGGCCCTTCGGGCGTGGGTAAGTCTTGCCCGCGCGCCATTGTCGACATCACAAGCAGGACGGTGAGTAGAGCAATCCGTATCATTCCAAACCCTCACAAATCTATGTGGTGAAATGATAGCGCCCCAAAGCCATGTTGACCAAGCACCCTTTAGTGAACGGCTTGTAACTCATGGCCATTGCCGGGTTCATGGATGCAGATCAAGGGGGGCTTGCCACGTGAGGCGTCAGGCGCGTCGGTCTTTAATTGCGCGGATTGCTGCAGCGACCGCCGCTTCAATATCCAAGGTAGAGGTGTCAATCGTCACCGCGTCGGCGGCGGGTTTCAAAGGGGCCTCGGCGCGGTCCCGGTCACGGGCGTCGCGTTCCAGCACATCCGCCAGAACCTGTTCAAAACTGATCGCCGCGCCTGCCCCGACAAGTTCATCAAAGCGGCGGCGCGCGCGCACATCAGCACTGGCCGTCACGAAAATCTTGGCCTCTGCGTCCGGGCAGATCACCGTGCCAATATCACGCCCATCCAGAACCGCGCCCCCTGCCCGTCTGGCAAAGCTGCGCTGGAAATCAAGCAGAGCCGCGCGCACCTCGGGGATGACAGCAACGCGGCTGGCGGATTGCGCGACTTCCGGGCTGCGCAGGTTCGAGCCCTCCAGCATGTCAGCGGAAAGTCGTTGCGCTGCCTGCAGCGGCTCCATCCCCAAAAGCACCTGCGCCCCGACCGCCCGGTAGAGCAATCCCGTATCCAGATGGCGAAACCCGAAATGCGCAGCGACCGCCTTTGAAATCGTGCCCTTGCCCGCAGCGGCGGGTCCGTCGATGGCAATGGTAAAGGCCGCGTCCGACATCGCGCCCCTAGCCGTCTTCGCGCTGAATGCGGGCACCCAATTGCGCCATCAAGGGTTCAAAAATCGGAAAGGACGTCGCGATAGGCCCGGCATCATCGACCTTGACCCGCTTTTGCGTGGCCATGCCCAAAACGAGGAATGACATAGCGATCCGGTGATCAAGGAAGCTTGCGCAGGTCGCCCCACCAGCAACATTCCCATGGCCCTGTCCCGTGACAATCCACCAATCGGGGCCATCCTCAACAGCCACGCCGTTGGCACGCAGACCACTGGCCATGGCATCAATACGGTCACTTTCCTTGACACGCAGTTCCTTGACGCCGCGCATGACCGTATCGCCGCGCGCAAAACTCGCCACAACAGACAGCACGGGATATTCATCAATCATGCTGGCCGCGCGCGCCGGTGGCACCTCGATGCCCGTCAGGTCCGGTGAAAACCGCGCGCGCAGATCGGCCACCGGTTCGCCGCCTTCAACGCGTTCATTTTCATACGTGAGATCCGCCCCCATTTCACGCAGCGTTGTGAACAGCCCGGCGCGCGTCGGGTTCAACCCGATCCCCGGCACCAGAACATCCGACCCGGGCACAATCAACGCTGCACAGACCGGAAACGCCGCAGAGGAGGGATCGCGCGGCACGTCAATCTTTTGGGGTTTCAATTCGGGTTGGCCTGTCAGGGTAATCACCCGGCCTTCGTCCGTGTCCTCAACCGAAATCTCGGCCCCGAAACCCGCCAGCATGCGTTCCGTGTGATCGCGCGTCGCCTCGGCCTCGATGACAACTGTCTGTCCCGGCGCATTGAGACCAGCGAGCAAGACCGCCGATTTCACCTGCGCAGACGGCACCGGCACGGTGTAAGTCACCGGCACGGGGTCAGCAGCGCCAACCAAGGTCATCGGCAAACGCCCGCCCTGTCTGCCGTGGGACTGCGCCCCGAACAGCGCCAGCGGGTCCGTAACCCGCGCCATCGGTCGCCCGTTCAGCGAGGCATCGCCGGTAAATGTCGCGCTGATCGGGGATGTGGCCATGGCCCCCATGATCAATCGCACACCGGTGCCTGAATTGCCGCAGTCAATCACGCCATCGGGTTCGGCAAACCCGCCCACACCGACCCCATACACGGACCATTCACCACCGCCATGATCGGTGACCGTGGCCCCAAAGGCCCGCATGGCCTTGGCGGTATCGAGCACATCCTGCCCCTCAAGAAGGCCGGAAATCCGTGTCTCACCCACGCTCAGCGCACCCAGGATCAACGATCGGTGCGAAATGGATTTATCACCGGGGACACGGGCCTCACCCGTCAGAGGCCCGCAGGCGCTGGATGTCATTGGAATGGGAGCGCCGTGGCTGGACATGATGCATCTCGGTATTGAACAGAACTGCCGCTGGATTAGCGGCAAGGCGCTGCTGCGTCCAGCCCATTCGGGTCTCGGGCGGCCTACTCCCTGATAAAGGTCAGGTAGTGCGGCGTGCGCCCTTCGCGCAGCGCTTTTTGTTCATAACGCGTGGAAATCCAGTCGGGCCAAGGCCTGCGCCAATCATCTGGAGAGTTAGCCAGCCACTTGAACCCATGCTGCGGCACTTCCTGCAGGGTTTGCCGGACGTAGTCTTCGATGTCCGTGGCCACGCGAAAGACCGAGCCGGGCTTGAGCGCCCGCGCGAGGGGTTCGAGGTGTTCTGCCGTGACAAACCGACGCCGATGGTGGCGCGCTTTTGGCCATGGATCGGGATAAAGCAGAAAGGCCCGGTCGATGGACGCTGCAGGCAATACATCCATCAGATCACGGGCATCGCCCGCGTGGACCGCGAGGTTTTCAACACCTGCGCGACGGATCTTACCCAGCAACATCGCAACACCGTTGATGTAGGGCTCCGCGCCGATGATGCCGACGTCAGGGTTTTGGGCGGCTTGGTGCACGAGATGCTCGCCCCCGCCAAAGCCGACTTCCAGCCAGACAGGCTTGCCCTCAAACAGGGCGGGCAAATCTAGGGGCCTGCGATCCGGGTTTTCCTCCCAGCCCACAGGTCCGGGCGAGAGAGCCGCGAGGTCCTCATCAAGGTATCGCTTCTGCGCCGCCTTGAGCGACTTGCCCTTGAGGCGGCCATAGAAATTTCGATGTGGGCGTTTTTCTGTGCTCATAGCTGCCCCTTACAGCGTCCGACGAAATATCAGACACATCGCATATCGCTTACCGCGTTGAAATCTCTGATTTCAGGCAGCAGTGGGTTTTTCCGGCTTTTTGCATGACGCTTTAACGAGCCATCAAAACCGCTGCAACACGCGAGCGGGCAGAAGTTGGTCGATACTCTACAGCCGGACGACTTGCTAAGATGGAGCGTTCGACGTTTCACGGATCTCCGGCAGAGACTTATTCCCTGCCTCGGGCAGTGTGATTTATCGTCAAACCGGCGGGCCATATGCGCATGTTTTCGGCATACGGCCCGGCAAAGTTACTCTGTTACAGCGCCGATTTCAGCACTTCTGTCAGGTCAGTTTTTTCCCAGCTGAAACCGCCGTCTGCATCAGGTGCGCGGCCAAAATGACCATATGCCGCCGTCCGCTCATAGATCGGTTTGTTCAGATGCAAATGTTCACGAATGCCGCGCGGGGTCAGGTCCATGACCTGCCCGATCGCGCGTTCGATCTCTTCTTCGTCCACTTCGCCGGTGCCGAAGGTGTCGCAGTAGATCGACAGCGGCTTGGAGACGCCAATCGCATAACTGAGCTGGATCGTACATTTGTCGGCAAGCCCTGCCGCAACCACGTTCTTGGCCAGATAGCGCGCCACATAGGCGGCCGAGCGGTCCACTTTTGTCGGATCCTTCCCTGAGAAGGCACCCCCACCGTGCGGGGCGGCCCCGCCATAGGTGTCCACGATGATCTTGCGCCCTGTCAGTCCGGCATCGCCATCCGGCCCGCCAATCACAAAAGTGCCGGTCGGGTTCACCCACCATTCCGTATCGCCTGTGATCCAACCATCGGGGAGGACTTCGCGAATATAGGGTTCAACGATTGCGCGGATATCGTCGGACGTCTGGCTTTCATCGGCATGCTGCGTCGACAAGACGATAGAGGTCACTCCAACCGGCTTGCCGTCTTCATAGCGCACCGAAAGCTGGCTCTTGGCGTCGGGGCGCAGGGTTGGTTCGGTCCCGTCCTTGCGCACCTCAGCAAGGCGGCGCAACACCGCATGTGCGTAGTGGATCGGCGCTGGCATAAGTTCCGGCGTTTCGTTGGAGGCATAGCCGAACATGATACCCTGATCGCCGGCACCTTCGTCTTTGCCTTTCGCGGCATCGACCCCCTGCGCGATATGCGCGGATTGTTCATGCAGCAGGTTTGTCACCTGACATGTGGCATGGTGAAACTTGTCCTGCTCATAGCCGATATCCTTGATACAGGCGCGCGCGATTTCCTCGATACGGTCCATGTATTCGTGCAGCTTGTCTTTATCCGACAATCCCACCTCACCCCCAATGACCACGCGGTTCGTGGTGGCAAAGGTTTCGGCCGCCACACGCGCTTCGGGTTCTTCAGCAATGAAAGCGTCGAGAACTGCATCCGAAATCCGGTCGCAGAGTTTGTCCGGATGTCCTTCTGAAACGGACTCCGAGGTGAAAACATAATTTTTGCGGGACATTTATCGCTCCAATCGCCAATGAAGAACCACGTCAGGAAGCCGTTGTGGTTCGCTGCAACTGCTTACGGTCGCGCTATGCCAAGGTCAATCGCTATATGACCACCGTACGGTGGTCTGTCGCAGGCAGAGCAACACGAGGCTGACAAGCAAAAATACAGACATCGGAACGTCGCCAAAGCGGCTGTAAAGCGTCGCAGGATCAGGGCGTGGCAACGGCGCGTCTATAAAACCGGCCTGCCCCAGCGGCAGACTGGAAATGATCCGCCCGGCCGGGTCAATCATGGCGGAAATCCCTGTATTGGCCGCGCGCATCAGCGGCAAACCCTGCTCAATCGCGCGCATGCGGGCCTGTGCCAAGTGTTGTTGGGGCCCCGCGTATTGTCCGAACCACGCGTCATTTGTGATCTGTAACAGGAAATCAGGGCGCGCGGGCGCCGCGTTCACACCATGGGCAAAAACAGCCTCGTAACAGATGAGAGGCAGCGCAGTACCCAAGGGACCAAAATCCAACAGTTCAGGACCGGGGCCGCTGCTGAAAATGCCAGCCTGTGCCACAAGGGCGGATAACCCAAGACGGTTCGCAAGGCCCGCAAAGGGCATATATTCGCCAAAGGGCACGAGGTGGTGTTTGTCATAAATCGCTTGCGGCGCGCCCTCAGGACCTATCACGGCAAGCGCGTTTCGCAGGGTGCCCCCTTCCGCCCGCAAAGTCCCCAAAACGACCGGAACACCGTTACCCGCCCGCCCGATTTCGACAAGCGCCGGACCCGCCGTTTCCAAACGCCACGGAATTGCCGTTTCCGGCCAAACGATCAGATCAGGCACTTGGTCCGCCGTCTGCGCTGGGGCAGCGGTCAACGCGAGCTGTCGTTGAAAGAAGACCTCGGCCAAGTCGGGCTGCCATTTGAGATGCTGCTCCGCATTGGGCTGGATAAGACGCACCCAATTGCCGCTCAGCTCCGCCATCGGGCGCATCAGAGGCGCATAGAGTGACGACAAAACAGCGACAAAAACGAGGCCTTGCCCCACTTTCAAGATGCGACCACCCGCCAAGGAAAGCACCCATGCAGAAAGCAGAAGCGCAAAGGTCGCTGCATGTGGCCCACCCCACGCAAGAAGCTGCGACAGCGGGCCGTTGATGGCGACCTGCGCCGGGCTGGCCCACGGAAACCCCGTAAAGACATATGCCCGTGCGATTTCAGCGGCGGTCCAAGTCAGCACCAAGCCGAACGTCGCGTGCGACACAAATCGGGCAGCCCAGAACGCCAGCGCCCAGAATAGTGCCAGCCCGAGGCTGAGCAAACCGACCGCAAACGGCGCCATCCACCCGTGGCGCGCAGCATCGACCTGAAAGGGTTCGACAATCCAGATGAGAGCGAGTGCAAAATAGCCGCAGCCAAAAGCCAAGCCAACGACTGCCGCCGCGCGCCGGTCAGCCTGGGCGCGCCACAGACAAAACGCGCCGGCCAAAGCGATCACAAGGGCAGCGGGCTGATCATAAGGGGCTTGCCCGAAAGCGCCAATGACACCCAGAAAACCCGAAAGTAGAATTTGCGCAGACCACGGCAGCTTTGCCAGCCCGGCGAATTCCGAACGCCCCGACGTGGCTGTCACGTTGTTTGAGCCGCCGTGCGCACGCGCAGCCTTTTGATGCGGCGCGGGTCTGCGTCGATCACCTCGAATTCCGGGCCATCGGGGTGCACCACGACTTCACCCCGCGCAGGCACGCGCCCCGACAGCATGAAGACCAAGCCGCCCAGCGTATCAATTTCTTCTTCATCGACCTCTTCATGCGCGGTCAGGGAGGTGCCGATTTCGGCCTCGAAATCCTCTAGTGGGGTCTTTGCCAAAGCCAGATAACAACCCGGCTTTTCTTCGGTGAAATACACGTCCTCATCCACGTCGTGTTCATCTTCGATTTCGCCGATCACCTGCTCGATCAAATCCTCGATGGTGACAAGCCCGTCCACACCGCCATATTCATCAATCACCAGCGCCATATGCCGACGTTCCGCCTGCATTTTGGTCAATAAAACACCAATCGTCATAGACGGCGGCACGTAAAGCAGCGGACGCAGCATCGCACGCAGATCAAAGCTCTTTGAGCCGCCGTTGAACCCATGGTTCAGCGCAACATCTTTCAGGTGCAAAAAACCGATGGGCGTGTCCAGCGTGCCATCATAGACTGGCAAACGCGTCGAACCGCTCTCTTTAAAAACAGCGATGGCTTCGTCCAGAGTAGATGTCGCCGGTATGGCCGTAATATCAGCCTTGGGGATTGCCACATCCTCCACCCGCATGCGCCGCAGGTTCATCATGCCATGCGTTTGCAGGCTTTCTGAATGATTTTCAGCCGGAGCCTCGACCAAATCGCCCTCTGAGGGGCTTAATGCGCCAATAACGCGGCTGAAGAATCCTGCTTGTTTTGCAGGTTCATCGTCTGGTGGAGGGGTGTTTTGTTCACGCGCGCTCAGCGCTGCGTCAGATGATCCGTCGTTGTCGCCCATTGGGTCCTGTTCTGAATTAAAGGCGGATAGTGCCGCCCGTTAAACCATATATGGGTCATCCAAACCCATTTTGCCAAGTATTTTAGCCTCGACACCCTGCATTAGCTTGGCATCAGGGTCACGAATATGGTCGTACCCCAATAAGTGTAATGTTCCATGAACGATCAAATGCGTCACATGGTCTGCCAACGGCTTGCGCAGATCAGTCGCTTCGCGCAGGCATGTCTCATAGGCGATGGCCACATCCCCCAATGCCAACACGCCGGTTAAATCCGCAGTCGGCGGTGCGGGCACGGCACCAGCAATCACCGGCGCCAGATCAACGGCAGGCCAGCTCAGCACATTGGTCGCAGTTGTTTTTTCACGAAAATCAGCGTTCAGAAGTGTGATGCGCGCATCGTCACAGGCGAGATACGAAACCTCCGCAGCTTCCAGATCAAGGTTCAGGGTGACGGATGTCGCGCGCAGCGCCTCAAGTACCAGCACATCAAGGTCCAAGGCGCTCCAGCGGTCATCTTCGATCAATACGTCAATATCCATGCGCCATTCCCTGACCCCATTGGCAAAACGCGTGTTTCACGCCTTGGGGGTTGGATCAGCCTCATAGGCTTCGATGATCGCAGCCACCAGCGGATGGCGCACAACGTCTTTTGAGGTGAAATAGTTGAAACTGATCTTGGGGATCGCCTTCAGCAGGCGTTCCGCATCCGCCAACCCCGAGGCCGTCCCGCGCGGCAAGTCAATCTGCGTGCGGTCCCCGGTAATCACCATACGCGACCCCTCACCAAGACGCGTCAGGAACATCTTCATCTGCATGGTGGTCGCATTTTGCGCCTCATCCAGCACCACAAAGGCATTCGACAGCGTCCGCCCGCGCATGAAGGCAAGCGGCGCAATCTCGATCTGCTTTTCCTCGATCAGCCGCGCCAGCTGCTTACCCGGCAGAAAATCGCCCAACGCATCGTAAAGCGGCTGCATATAGGGGTCGACCTTGTCTTTCATGTCACCGGGCAGAAAGCCCAACCGTTCCCCCGCCTCAACAGCAGGACGTGACAGGATGATTTTATCCACCTGCCCCGATAAAAACATCGACACCCCAACGGCCACGGCAAGATATGTCTTGCCCGTACCCGCCGGGCCAATGCCAAAGGCCAGTTCGTTCTCGAAAAGCGATTGAACATATGCTTTTTGCGCGTCCGTACGCGGCTCAACACGTTTCTTGCGGGTCTGGATCTCAATGCGGTTGCCGATGGGCATTTCCAGCTGATCCCCATCTTCAGGCACCGCAACCTCTTCAAAGGGGCCCATGCGCAACTCACGATCGACATCACCCGCTTCGACCGCGCGACCGCTTTCCAGCCGCGTGTAAAGCGCGTGCAGAACGCGAATCGCATCGGTAGAGGCATCATGGCTGCCGACGACAGCCAGTTGATTGCCACGCCGCACGATCTGAACGCCCAACGCCTTTTCCACCTGCGCGAGGTTTGCGTCATACGGCCCGCACAGGTCGATCAGCAGGCGATTATCGGGGAATTCAACTGTGCCACCGGGTGCGGCGGTCAAAACATCAGTCGCGCTTGGGTCACTGGGCGGCAATAGCTGCTCCTAACGGGGTACGAGTCGGCACGACGGTGCCAATTCCTTGAGACCAACGCAAGCGCTGCCTGTACGATTATCCGGCAAAGCCACACAAAAATGTTGATTGAGGTCAGCTAAGCGCCACCGCAGCTAGCGAGTTGCGTTTCGCCTCGACAATGCGAACCGGTAAAATGTCACCGATGCGCGCATTGCATTGATCCACGTGCACCGCATGCAGGTATTCGGATTTGCCCACCATCTGCCCGTCAAAGCGGCCGGGCTTTTCAATCAAAACGCTGACATCACGCCCCACCATCGACTGCTGGATGTCCTGCTGCTGGCGCGTAATCAGCGCCTGAATGCGCTGCAACCGCTCATCCGCCTCATCAGGGTCGACCTGCGCGCGCTCTGCGGCGGGCGTGCCGGGCCGTGTGGAGTATTTGAATGAATAGGCATAGCCATAATTTACCGCCTCGATCAGATCGAGCGTGGCTTGAAAATCCGCTTCTGTTTCCTCAGGGAAACCAACAATAAAATCCCCGGACAGCAGGATATCGGGCCGTCCGGCGCGAATACTTTCGATGAGGCGCAGATAGCTGTCGGCGGTGTGACTGCGGTTCATGCGTTTGAGGATTCGATCAGACCCCGATTGCACCGGCAGGTGCAGATAGGGCATCAGCTTCGGGCAATCGCGGTGTGCTTCGATCAGATCATCCCGCATGTCGTTGGGGTGCGAGGTGGTAAAACGGATGCGCTCCAACCCGTCGATATCATTGAGCGCCCAGATCAATTGCGCCAGCGTTTGTTCGTTCCCGTCTGCACCCGCGCCATGATAGGCATTCACATTCTGCCCCAGCAGGGTGATTTCGCGCACGCCACGCTCTACCAGATCGCGCGCCTCGTCCAAAACGCGCGTGACGGGTCGACTGACCTCCGCACCCCGCGTGTAGGGCACAACGCAAAAGGCGCAGAATTTGTCGCAGCCTTCCTGAACGGTCAAAAATGCCGAGGGCGCGCGCCGCGCTTTGGGGCGCGCCTTGAGCTCTTCGAATTTGTCCTCGGGTGGAAAGTCGGTGTCGAGCGCCTTGTGACCTTCGCGCAGGCGCGCTTCCATCTGTGGCAAGCGATGATAGGACTGCGGCCCCACAACCAGATCAACCGCCGGCTGGCGGCGCATGATCTCTTCCCCTTCGGCCTGTGCCACACATCCGGCCACACCGATCTTCAGGTCAGGATTATCTGCTTTGAGCGATTTGAGGCGCCCCAGTTCCGAATACACCTTTTCTGCGGCCTTTTCACGGATGTGGCAGGTGTTGAGCAGAATCATATCCGCATCTTCCGCGGTCTTTGTCTCAACATACCCTTCAGCGACCAGCGCCTCGGACATGCGCTCGCTGTCATAGACATTCATCTGACAGCCGTATGTCTTTATGAAAAGCTTCTTGGGCGCAGTCATGGCAGGGATCCGATCAGTGGGGTGTTGCGCGGCTGGATACCAGTCTCTGCGAAAGCTTGCAATGCAACTCGCTTGTCTCAACGTCACGCGATTTGATGGCACACCTTTGGTCCGCTCGACCTGCGCGCCGCATTAGTCTTGTCTGCGCGGCAAAAGCCCGGAACTGCGGCAGGATGGGGCGTCAGGGTTTGCGACGCAGACGGATAACCACATCGACAGAGGCGATCTCCGCCCCCTCAGGGGCATCGGGCAGTTGCGCGATCACGAGGTCTTCTGACGGGGCATCTGTCAGGGTTGCATCATCTTCCCAATAAAAATGCGGATGATCATGCGTGTTGGTGTCAAAATAGCTTTTTGACCCATCCACGGTGACTTCCTGCACCAGACCCACATCACAAAAGGCCCGCAGGGTGTTATAGACTGTTGCCAAAGAAACTGCCTCGCCCTGCGACTTGGCCGCGTCAAACAGGCTTTCAGCCGTCACGTGACGGTCCTGACCATCGCCGATCAGCAATGCCGCCAGCGTCACGCGCTGGCGCGTCGGGCGCAGACCAGCGGTTGCCAGCCATTGTGCTCCGGTATCATGTTGCGCGTCGTTCATGAGTGCCTCTTTGTACGAACCTCTTCTATATAAAGGGCTTTGCGAATGATTTTCAATTGGAAAGACACCCCCGCCGTTCAGGAAAACCACGGGTGTCGCATATAAACATGCCGCATCCGCACTCTTGCAGGACCCGCAAACACGATGCTAGAGGGGGTCGACCCTTAGAGACGCCGAGCAGGAGACGCGCCAGTATGGCCCAATACCCGACCAGTTTCGACAAAGAAGCCCTGTTAAAATGCGCCCGCGGCGAGCTTTTTGGCCCCGGCAACGCACAATTGCCCGAACCACCCATGCTGATGATGGACCGCATCACGGACATCTCTGAAGATGCGGGTGCGAACGGAAAAGGACATGTTGTCGCAGAATTCGATATCACTCCTGATTTATGGTTTTTCGACTGCCATTTCCCCGGCAACCCGATCATGCCCGGGTGCCTTGGCCTTGACGGGCTGTGGCAACTGACCGGTTTCAATCTGGGCTGGCGCGGTTGGCAGGGGCGCGGTTATGCCCTTGGTGTCGGCGAGGTAAAGCTCACCGGAATGGTGCGCCCGGATCGCAAGATGCTGACCTATTACGTGGATTTCACCAAGGCGATCCAGTCCCGGCGCTTGACAATGGGCGTGGCCAATGGCCGTGTGGAAGCAGATGGGGAAACCATCTACCAGGTTACAGATATGAAGGTTGCGCTCTCCGAGAGTTGAGGCAGAGCCGCTATTAATAAAGGAGTGCGCCATGCGCCGTGTCGTCGTGACAGGTCTGGGCATCGTCTCATCCATCGGAAACAACGCAGAAGAAGTTCTGACCTCTCTCAAGGCGGGCACCAGTGGCATTACCGCAAGCCCTGAGATGAGCGAGCATGGCTTTCGCAGCCAGATCGCCGGGACGCTCAAGATTGATGTGACCGAACACATCGACAAACGCACGCTGCGTTTCATGGGACCCGGTGCTGCCTATGCCTATATCGCCATGGCGCAGGCCATCGCGGATGCCGGGCTGGACGAAGACACCGTGTCCAACCCGCGCACGGGGCTGGTGGCCGGATCAGGTGGCCCCTCCACCAGCGCGATGCTGACGGCGCATAATGTCGTCGCCAAAACCGGCGCTACAAAACGCATCGGTCCCTTTGCCGTCCCAAAGTGCATGTCCTCGACCGTAAGCGCAAACCTCAGCACCGCGTTCAAGATCAAGGGCGTAAACTATTCGATTACGTCAGCCTGTTCGACCTCGCTGCATTGTATCGGCAACGCGGCTGAGCAGATCATGCTCGGCAAGCAGGACGTGATGTTCGCAGGCGGCGGCGAGGAACTCGACTGGACCCTGTCCTGCCTCTTTGACGCGATGGGCGCGATGAGCAGCAAATATAACGACACGCCTGAACAGGCCAGCCGTGCCTTTGACGCCAACCGCGACGGGTTTGTGATTTCGGGCGGTGGCGGCATTGTGGTGCTTGAAGAACTCGACCACGCCTTGGCACGCGGTGCTACGATCTACGCCGAAGTCACGGGCTATGCGGCAACCTCCGACGGGCACGACATGGTCGCTCCTTCCGGGGAGGGCGGCGAGCGCGCGATGCGTTTGGCACTAAGCACACTGCCCGAGGGGCGCAAGGTCGGCTATATCAACGCGCATGGAACCTCTACGCCAGTGGGTGACGTCGGCGAGATTGAAGCGGTCCGCCGTGTCTTCGGCACAGGCACCACCCCGCCGGTCAGTTCAACCAAATCCATGACGGGTCACGCACAGGGTGCCGCCGGCGCGTTGGAGGCCATCTTCAGCCTGCTGATGCTCAAACATGACTTCATGACCAGATCGATCAACGTAGAGACACTGGATCCCGCGCTGACGCCCGAGGAAATCGTACTGGAACGTGTCGACAACGCCGGGCTTGATTCCGTCATGACCAATTCGTTCGGGTTTGGCGGCACCAACGGGTCGATGATCCTGTCGAAATATCTGGGATAGGAGAAAATCATGTCAGGTCTTTTGGCAGGAAAACGCGGGCTGGTCATGGGCGTCGCGAACGAGCGTTCGATCGCATGGGGCATCGCAAGATCGATGGCGGCTGCCGGTGCGGATATGGCCTTCACCTATCAGGGCGACGCCTTTGGATCGCGCCTTGCCCCGCTCGCGGCCTCTGTCGGGTCGGACTTCATGGTCGATGTGGACGTCACAGACGACGCATCCTTGGACAACGCCTTCGAACAACTGTCGGCGCGCTGGCCGACAATGGACTTTCTGGTGCACGCCATCGCATTTTCGGACAAATCCGAACTGACGGGCCGTTTTCTCAACACCAGTCGTGAGAATTTCAAACAGACGATGGACATCAGCGCCTATTCGTTTCTGGAGGTGGCACGTCGCGCGCACCCCCTTATGGTCGAAAATGGCGGTACGTTGATGACGCTGACCTATCAGGGCAGCAATACCGTTGTGCCCAACTATAACGTCATGGGTGTGGCAAAGGCCGCGTTGGAAAGTGCCACACGGTATCTGGCGAACGACCTTGGCCCCGAAGGCATCCGCGTGAATGCGATCTCTCCCGGCCCAATGAAAACCCTTGCCGGGGCGGCCATTGGCGGTGCGCGAAAGACCTATAAACACACCGACCAAAACGCCCCTCTGCGCTCAAACGCGACGTTGGACGCGGTGGGCGGCACGGCTGTCTATCTCGCGTCAGATGCTGGTGCCTGCACCACCGGCGAAATCATACACGTTGATGGTGGGTATCATATCCTCGGGATGCCACAGGGCGAGAACCTGTAAACGCTCATGCCGCGGCACAGCCGTACCTGACGTACACGCGCGATGTTTTGCCTGTCCCTATTGGCCCAAAAATGCGCCTGAAAACGCATGAACAAGAGTTTATTGCATGCCGCAGTTACCCGACCTCGCGCTAAGTCCCGTTTGCGCGCTTATCGTGGGCGTGATCCGGCACGTCTGATGCCTCCGCGCCTGTGGTTGGCGTTACACCCGTGCGGTGGTGTCCGGCATGCGTTGCCTGCGCAGATCCGGCCTGCGCTGTCAGATCCAGCTCCATCAGACGGTCTGTTTCCCAGACCTGTATGGCATCGGCGACCTTAGCGGGCATCACAGCCGACCGGGTATCCGCCGCGGCATCAACTTTCTGCTCAGACATCAGCGCAACCTTGTAAATCACAAAGACTGCAGCAATCGTGAGCAAACATCCCCCGACCCAGGCACAAACGAAGGCCATCAACCACCCAGTACCACTGACCTTGAGGGCAGCCAGCAGGCCGACAGTGAGGGCAATGTCCAAAAAGATAACCTGTAGCGCGTTCATAACAGGAGCATCGCTCGTTCGGGAGGTTTCGTAATCCATAAGAATTTCTCCTTCAGGAACGCAAAAAAGGCCCTAGTTAAACGCTACACTCCGTCTCATTATGGTTAGATGCACCCCGCATTTCGTTCAAGTGACTACAGAATTCATAATTAACACTTTGTCAGCGGTATGCGGGATATCAATTCATGCCGCATCTATGCGCATCAACTCGATATCAAACGTCAGGTCTTCGCCCGCGAGCGGATGATTGGCATCCAATGTCACCGTCGCGTCATCGACCTCAACCACGCGCACCGGCATTGACTGGCCATCCGGCGTCTGCATTTCCAGTGTCGTCCCTATGTCCAGTGGCAAATCCGGCGGAATGCCTTCGCGCGGAACAGCCTGCCGCATTTCAGCTTTCAAGGGACCGTAAGCCTGATCGCAGGCAATTTCGACTTTCTTCTTGTCGCCCACGCTCATGCCCGGCAAGGCCACATCAAGGCCGGGTATGATCTGGCCTGACCCGACAATGAATTCCAATGGGTCGCGGCCATCTGAACTGTCAAACGTGCTGCCATCCAACAGCGTGCCAGTATAATGAATAGCGACTGTATCGCCCGTCTTGACGTGGGTCATTTCGTCTCCAGTGTTCTGTGTGGGGGTGTGTGGCGAAGGCCGCGTATCTGCGCAGGTTCTTCTGTGTCGCCCCCACATTGAACATCTCTTTGAGATCAGTAAACCCGAAAACCAGTCCTTTTCGCCCTTTTACAAAGCGGCGGCCCGTGACACTCTGCACCGGGATAGCGGTAAAGGAATGTGCAGATGGCCATTAAGACATGTGTTTTTGATGCCTACGGCACACTTTTCGATGTCGCTGCAGCCGCGCGACAGGCGGCCTCTGAACCTGATTTCAATCATATCGCCGACAGTTGGCCGGTTCTGGCTGAAAACTGGCGGCAGAAACAATTGCAGTACACATGGCTGCGCGCTGTTGTCGGGGCACATGATGACTTTTGGACCATCACCCAAGAAGGACTGGACTGGGCCTTGGAAAAATCCGGGCATGCGCAGGATACAGCATTGCGCGAACGCCTGTTGGCGCTCTACTGGGAACTACAGAGCTATCCCGAAGTACCGCTGATGTTGGCCACGCTGAAAGAGGCGGGGCTGAACACAGCAATCCTGTCCAACGGCTCGCCCGACATGCTTGCCGGTGCGGTTCAGTCAGCAGGTATCGAAACCTTTCTTGACGACACTTTGTCGGTTGAATCAGTAGGCGTGTTCAAACCGGATGCGCGGGTCTACGATCTGGTGCTCAAGCGGTTTGGCGGCGATCTTGATGAGGTTCTTTTTGTCTCGTCCAATGGCTGGGACGCCGCATGTGCCTCAGGCTACGGGTTTCAAACCGCATGGGTCAACCGCGCGAACGACCCTGTAGACAGGTTGCCGTGGCGCCCGGAACATGTGTTGGATGATTTGCAGAAAATCCCCAAAATTGCAGGTATATGATGCCGAAGTTCACAACCTCAGACGGGCTTTCCCTCTATTACACGGACGACGGAGACGGCTTGCCGATCCTTTGTTTGTCGGGGCTGACACGCACGTCAAAGGATTTTTCCTACGTGACACCGCACCTCGGTGGGACGCGGTTGATCAAACTTGATTACCGGGGACGGGGCAATTCGGATTGGGACACAAACTGGGCGAATTACAACCTCTTGATTGAAGCCCGCGACGTGATTGAATTGCTCGACCATCTGGCGTTGGATCGCGTGGCGATCCTGGGGACGTCGCGCGGCGGACTATTGGCAATGGGTCTGGCCTTCGGCGCAAAGGAACGGCTCTTGGGCGCGGCGCTGAATGACATCGGCCCGGTGATTGAGCCAAAAGGACTTGATAACATCATGGGCTATATCGGACGGGCCCCCAAAGCGGTCAGCCACCTGACCGCTGCGCGTCTGCTTGAGCAGAACATGACCGGGTTTTCGGACGTTCCTTTGACCCGGTGGATGGAAGAGGCGATCAAACACTATACCCGCAGCGGCAGCGGTTTGGACATTACCTATGATCCAAAGCTGCGCGACGCGGTGGAATTGCAGGGGGCACAGGCGACACCCGACCTTTGGCCTTATTTCGATGCATTGTCTGGCCTGCCGCTGGCATGTATTCGCGGCGAAAATTCCGATCTGTTTTCGCATGAAACCCTGAAAGAGATGAAAAACCGTCGCCCGGACATGATTTCAGCCACAGTGATCGGACGGGGACATGTGCCGTTTCTTGATGAGCCGGAATCGGTTGCGGCACTGCAAACATGGGTTGAGGCGCTCAAGTGAACATCGACGCAATTCGGGCCGCAAATCAAAGACTAGAAGGACATGTGCGGCGCACGCCGTTGCTGTCCTCACCCAATATCGACGCAATCGCAGGACGTCGTGTTTTGGTCAAGGCCGAGTGCTTGCAACAAACCGGCAGCTTCAAATACCGTGGCGCGCTGTCCGCGATTTCGGCCCTTGATGCGCATGCGCGCAAACGGGGCATTATCGCCTATTCGAGCGGCAATCACGCGCAGGGCATCGCCTTGGCAGCCCGGCAATTTGGCGCCCCTGCGGTCATTATTATGCCACAGGACGCACCGCGCACGAAGATTGAGAACACGAAACTGCTCGGTGCGGAGATCGTTCTGTATGACCGCGTTGCAGGCGAAGACCGGGACGCCATCGGTGCTGCGTTGTCAGAGGAGCGTGATCTCACCCTGATCAAGCCTTTTGACAACCCGCAAGTGATCGCAGGTCAGGGCACCGCCGGGCTGGAGATCGCAGCACAGGCGACAGCGCTGGGGGTGGACACAGCCGAAGTGATCGTCTGCTGCGGTGGTGGAGGATTTGCCTCCGGCATTGCGCTGGCGCTGGAGGCGGACGCCCCGGGCTACCGCGTGCGCCCGGCAGAACCTGCCGATTTCGATGATATGGCGCGGTCTCTCGTTGCGGGTGAGCGTTTAAGCAACGCGAAAACTTCCGGCAGTATTTGCGACGCCATCATCTCTCCCACACCGGGCGTTCTGACCTTTCCCATCCTGCAAAAACTGGCAGGCCCCGGGATTGTCGTGACAGATGACGAAGCACTGCACGCCATGGCCTTGGCGTTTGCGCACCTCAAGGTCGTGGCCGAACCCGGTGGTGCCGTTGCACTGGCATCGGCCTTGTTTCACGCCTCAGAAATTGACGGCGACACAGTGATCGTCACGATCTCAGGCGGCAATGTCGATGCTGATGTTTTTCAAATGGCCTTAAGCCAATATGGTGACCTCTCGTGACCGACCTGCGCATTTTGACCCGCCTGACGGGGTGCTGCGTATGAAAATGGCGCGGCTTGGTGATATTTCAGTGCATTACCGGGTGGATGGGCCCGACGATGGGCCACCGGTTGTCTTTGCCAATTCGCTGGGCACAGATATGCGGCTTTGGGATCCCATTCTGCCGCTTTTACCAAACGGCTTGCGCATCATCCGCTACGACAAACGGGGCCATGGGCTGACGAGTTGCCCGCCGGGTCGGTATGCGATGGGTGCGCTTGTCAAAGACGCTGAAAACCTGCTGGATCATTTGCAAGTTACGAACTGCGTTTTCGTAGGGCTGTCGATTGGCGGGATGATCGCGCAGGGCCTTGCGGTCAAACGGCTCGACCTGATGCGTGCCATGGTCCTGTCTAACACCGCTGCGAAAATCGGCACGCCAGAGTTGTGGGATGCACGGATCGCAGATGTTGAAAGCGGGGGCATCGAAAAACTTGCGGATGCCGTGATGGAGCGGTGGTTTTCAGCCCCCTTCCGCGCGCAGCCCGAACTTGCGCTTTGGCGCAACATGCTGACACGGCAGGAAGCCGAAGGGTATATCGGATGTTCAGCCGCCATTTCAGGGACCGATTTTTACACGCCCACCAGCGGGCTGCGTCTGCCGACGCTGGGCATCGCCGGGTCCGAGGATGGCTCAACGCCCCCTGACCTCGTGCGCGAGACGACAGACCTGATCCCGGGCAGTCAGTTTCACCTGATCAGAAAGGCCGGACACCTGCCTTGCGTTGAACAACCCGAGGAATTCGCGCGCGTCCTGACGGGTTTTTTGCAGCAGGTCGGTCATACTGCGGGGCCGGATGGCTGATATCTTGCTGATCCACGGGTCTTGTCACGGGGCGTGGTGCTGGGACAAATTAATCCCCCACCTCAGCGCCAAGGGTCACACTGCACGCGCCATCGACCTGCCAAGCCACGGCGATGATAAAACAGCTGTGGAAGCGGTCACCCTTGATCATTATGCCCGTGCCATTGCCGAGAACTGCGCGGATCACACGACGCTTGTTGGCCACTCGATGGGGGGCTATGCAATCGCAGCAGCGGCAGAGCGCATTCCGGAACAGATCGCGCAGCTGATCTATCTATGTGCCTATGTCCCGCAAAACGGCATGACCCTTGCCCAGATGCGCAAGAAAGCGCCCCGCCAGCCTCTCCTGCCCGCTGTTCGCATGGCACCAGATGGGTTGAGCTTTACAATCGACCCTGAGATGGCCCCCGACATCTTTTATCACGACTGCACGCAGGGTGACGTCGAATTTGCCCTGTCTCGGCTCTGTCCTCAGGCGGTTGCACCGACGAATGTGTCTTTGGCTGACATGTCGGCCGTTGAAAAACTACCCCGCTGCTACATTCGCTGTATGGATGACCGCACCATTCCACCCGAGTTTCAGGTGACCATGACCCAAGACTGGCCCGCTATCTCTGTGCGCCAAATGAACTGCGGACATTCTCCATTTTTTTCAGACCCTGAAACTCTCGCCACCCATATTGATAAGGCGATCCGAGGATAACCGATGGCCGCAAGCGTTTTTGACAGCCCCCTTTACAGTAAACTCTTTCCCGTCGGTGAGACGGGCCGCCTGTTTTCAGACACCGCCGCGATCCGCGCGATGCTGCTGGTTGAAGGCGCATTGGCCAAAGCACAGGGCACATTAGGCATCATCCCCGAAACAAGCGCGGCCGCCATTCATCGCGCCTCGCTTGAAATTCAGATTGACCCCGGCGCGCTGGCCACATCCACAGGGCAGAACGGCGTGTGCGTCCCCGGTCTGGTGGATGCTTTTCGCGCTGAGATGAACGCACCCGAACATGCGCAATTCGTCCATTGGGGGGCCACATCGCAGGACATCATCGACACAGCACTGATGTTGCGCTTGCGTCAGGCCTTGGCGCTTGCGGAAAGTGACCTGCAGGCGTTGTTGTCCCGGCTGGCGGGCGCCGCAGAAAAACATGGCATGACACCCATGGCCGCCCGGACATATGGGCAGATCGCCACCCCCACAACCTGGGGGGCTGTCGTCTCGCAATGGGGCATGCCACTGGCCGACGCGCTCAGCGCCTTGCCCCGGCTGCGCCAATCGAGCCTTTTCGTATCGCTCTCTGGCGCGGCTGGCACATCCGCCGCACTGGGCACGCAGGCCCCTGAACTACGCCGTGCGCTGGCAGAGGGGCTGGGGCTGCAGGATTCTGAAAGATCGTGGCATACTGATCGCACGCCCCTGTTGCGGATCAGCGACTGGCTGGGGCACGTATCTGCCATACTAGGCAGTATGGGAAGCTGTCTGAACGGGCTGGCCGCCAGTGGGATTGACGAGGTTCGTTTTGACAACCCCGGTACGTCCTCCACCATGCCGCAAAAGCAAAACCCGATTGACGCCACATCGCTTGTGGCCCTTGCCAACCAGTCATCGGCCTTGCGCGCGGGCATGACCTCCGCCGCGCAGCATCAACACCAACGCGACGGCACCGCATGGTTTACCGAGTGGATGCTGTTGCCACAGATCGTCCTGACGACCGCATCAGCCTTGCAGATCGCCACAAGGCTGGCGGGCGAAATGCAGCCAAACGTAGCGCAGATGCAGGCGGGTTTGGAAACCGGCAACGGGCTGATCCACGCCGAAGCGCTGAGTTTTGCCTTAAGCAAAGACATGCCTCGACCTGCGGCGCAGGCGGCCACCAAAGCGCTTTGTGCCCAAGCAGTGGCCGAGGGCACGTCCCTGCCCGCCTTGGCACTTGCGGCTTACCCGGACTTGCCGCCAAGCCTCTTTCAAAGTCAGCTTCAGCTTGGTCAGGCCGCTACTGAGGCGCGGGCTTTCGTCACGCGCGTCAGAGGCATTGGTAAGTGAAACCCGCCGTCGTTTTCATTCTCATCACAATGATGATTGATGCGATGGGCATCGGGCTGATCATCCCCGTTATGCCCGATCTGTTCCAAGAGGTTGGCGCGGGTGATCTTGGCACGGCAGCCCTCTGGGGCGGGATATTGGCCACTGCATTTGCGGTCATGCAGTTCTTCTTTGGGCCTGTGATCGGCGGGCTGTCTGATCGCTTTGGACGCAGGCCTGTACTGCTGTTGTCACTGGTTGTGATGATGCTGGATTACCTTGTAATGGCGCTGGCCGGCAGCATCTGGCTGTTGCTGATCGGGCGCATGATCGGCGGGGTGACGGCTGCAACGCAGGCAACGGCGAACGCCTATATGGCGGACATTTCTGCCCCCGAAGACCGCGCCGCAAATTTCGGCCTGATCGGTGCTGCCTTTGGCGTCGGCTTTGTGCTTGGCCCGTTGATTGGCGGCCTGCTGGCAGAATTCGGGACCCGCGCGCCGTTTTATGCCGCCGCCGCCTGCGCCGGGCTGAATGCGATTTTCGGCTATTTCGTGCTCAAGGAGACACTGCCCGCCAGCAAACGGCGCCCTTTCGAGTGGCGACGCGCCAACCCTTTCGGCAGTTTTCGCCACCTCAGCAAGCTGCACGCGCTGGGGCCTTTCCTGATCGTATTTTTCCTCTATCAGGTGGCATTCGCCGTTTACCCCGCGATTTGGTCTTTTTTCGGGAAGGAGCGTTTTGGCTGGGAACCTGCGACCATCGGGCTGAGCCTTGCGCTGTTCGGCATCATGATGGCCATCGTGCAGGGCGGTCTGATCCGGCCCGTCATGCGTCTGCTGGGCGCGCGTGGCACGGTCGTGTACGGCCATATCTTTGATATCTGTGCGTTTTTGGCCCTCGCCTTTGTCACCAGCGGCACCGTCGCCCTCATCCTGACGCCGCTTGCCGCCCTCGCCGCGGTGATCACACCCGCCCTGCAAGGTATCATGTCCAAATCTGTCGGACCCGACGCGCAAGGCGAATTACAAGGCGCACTTACTTCGCTCAGCGCGCTGGCAATGATCCTGTCGCCACTGGTCATGACCGGCACTTTTGCAGCCTTCACCGGTCCGGATGCACCAATATACGCACCCGGCGCACCCTTCATTCTATCGGCTGGACTGATCGCAATCGGTTTGGCCATTTTTGTGATGCGCGGACGAAGCGCGTCGTTTTCATGACGACAACTGTTGGATTTCGTCGTGTTCGGGCTTGCACACGACCCGCCATTTAGTAACGCTGGCCAGACAGTCATGAAAAGCGCCGGGGACATCACCAGATCATGCAAAAAGTAAAAGCTGCCGTGTGCCACGAATTCTCAGCGCCTTTGGTGATTGAGGACATCTTGCTGCGCGCGCCTGAACGGGGCGAAATCGAAGTCACCCTTGACGCCGTCGCGATTTGTCACTCCGATATTTCATTTGCACAAGGCGCGTGGGGGGGATCGCTGCCAGCCGTCTATGGACATGAAGCAGCCGGGCGCGTCAGTGCCCTGGGCTCCGGCGTTACAGGCCTGAACCTCGGCGACAGCGTTGTCGTGACCTTGATCCGTGCCTGTGGCACCTGCTGTAGCTGTGCAGGCGGCAAACCGACGCTCTGCGACACACCCTATGACGGGGATGCGGGGCCGATCACAACCGCTGACGGGGGTAGGCTGCATCAGGCGATGGCCACCGGAGGTTTTGCTGAAAAAGTCGTTGTTGATCAAAATCAGGTCGTGAGAATTGACCCCGATGTGCCCAAGGACGCGGCCAGTCTAATCGCTTGTGGCGTCATTACAGGTGTGGGGGCCGTGGTGAACGCTGCGGGCCTGCGCGCCGGGCAGGACGTCGTTGTCATTGGTGCCGGAGGTGTCGGATTGAACGCGATACAAGGGGCGCGGATCGCCGGGGCGCGCCGCATCGTGGCTGTCGACATGAGCGAAGACAAGCTGGAAACAGCCAAGGATTTCGGCGCGACACACGGCGTTCTGGGCACAACAGACAAACCGTGGCGCGCGGCATTTGAGGCCTTGGGCGGGCGCGGTGCGGACGCCGTCATCGTCACTGTCGGTGCGATCCCCGCCTACGATCAAGCCCCCCGTTATCTTGCATCCGGGGGCAAGGTTGTGATGGTCGGTATGCCGCATTCCGGCGCCAAATCCAGCTATGAACCGGTTGTCTTGGCCGCGGTGGGTCAGGGGATGATCGGTTCAAAAATGGGTGATGTGGTGATCCAACGGGATATCCCCTGGATGGTCGACCTTTATCTGCAGGGGCGTTTGAAACTGGATGAGCTGATCTCGGGACGCTGGTCTTTGGATCAGATCAACGAGGCGATTGCAGATACCAAGGCGGGTGCCGCGCGACGCAATGTGATCGTATTCGACACCTAGCGGGTCAGCCAAGAGGGAACAGAAATGAAGCTGAAAGACCTCGACGTTATCGTCACGGCCCCACCGGCACCCGGCTGGGGTGGGCGATACTGGATTTTGGTGAAGGTGACCACAGACAACGGCATCACAGGCTGGGGCGAATGCTATGCCTCAAGCGTCGGACCAGTTGCGATGCGCGCCGTGATCGAGGATGTCTTTGCCCGCCACATGGCAGGCGAGAACCCCGAAAACATAGAGCTCATGTTCCGCCGCGCCTATTCTTCCGGTTTCACGCAGCGCCCCGATCTGACGGTCATCGGCGCATTTTCCGGGTTGGAAATCGCCTGTTGGGACATTCTGGGCAAGGCGCGTGAACGCCCTGTTTATGCCCTTCTGGGCGGTCGCATGAACGATCGTATCCGCGCCTACACCTATCTTTATCCGCTGGCGCATCATGATCCGTCAGCTTTCTGGAGCTCTCCGGAAATGGCCGCTGAAACCGCCGTCGCGATGGTTGAGAAAGGTTACACCGCGCTCAAATTCGACCCTGCAGGCCCCTATACGATGCGCGGCGGGCACATGCCTTCGATGCGCGATATCGCGCTGTCCGTGGCCTTTTGCAAAGCCATCCGCGACGCTGTGGGCGACCGGGCGGACCTGCTATTTGGCACCCATGGTCAGTTCAGCACCGCCGGGGCGATCCGTCTGGGTCAGGCGCTGGAACCCTATAGCCCGCTGTGGTTTGAAGAGCCGATACCGCCTGACGCTGTTGAGGAGATGGCGAAAGTTGCGCGCGCTGTCCGAATTCCCGTGGCGACCGGCGAAAGGCTGACGACCAAGGCCGAGTTCGCCCCTGTGCTGCGCGCGGGTGCGGCGACGATCCTGCAACCCGCATTGGGGCGTGCGGGCGGCATCTGGGAGATGAAAAAGGTCGCCGCCATGGCGGAGGTCTATAATGCACAAATGGCACCGCACCTTTATGCAGGGCCGGTTGAATGGGCCGCCAACATCCATCTGGCGGCGTCCATTCCAAATGTGCTGATGGCGGAGTGTATCGAAACGCCCTTCCATGACGCGCTGATCAAAGGCGCAATCCGGGTCGAAGGCGGCTTTGTCACGCCGCCGGAGACGCCCGGTCTGGGCATCGACGTTGACGAAGAGTTGGCCCGCACGCATCCATATAATCAGGACGCTCTGCACCTTGAGATGCGTGAAGCGCCTTGTGATTACGTGAATGGCAATAATTTTCAGGGGGGCGCGCCCACGCCGGATGGCAAAATGGATTAGGACCAGATTAGGTTCGTGCGGCCTCGAACGCGGCCCAGACATCTTCGAAGTCCTCAAAACTCAAGCGTCTGCCTTTCACCGCGTCGAATATGATCCGCTCGGAGCGCATGAGCGTGGCAATCGCCCCTGCCAGATCAGGGATCACATCCGGCGGGATGACAAGCGCGCCATGACGATCCGCATGCACCAGATCGCCGTCCGCAACGCTCAGGCCAAAGATCTCCACTGGCTCTGCGATATCGACCACATGCACGAACCCATGGCTCGGCCCGATGGAGCCTGCCACCACCGGATATCCGTCCGGCATATCGCCAAGATCCCGCATCACACCGTCGGTCAGCGTGCCCGCAAGACCAAAGCTTTTGTGGATATTCGTGTTGATCTCACCCCAATAGGCCCCGATGGCATTTGGCACATCCAGATCCTGCACAACGGCCACCGCAGGCCGCGGCCCCGTCGCCATATGTTTGTAATAGGCCATGCGCCGCGCTTTGATCACCTCGGACGCTTCGCTTGGCGGTTCCACCGCTTTGATGCGGGCCGTGCGCGCAAAACCGACCATTGCCGGGACATCCGGATGCGAGGCGATCATGGTTTGCCGGGTGAACGCGTTGAAACCACGCTTGCCTTGCGCCACTTCGATGGCGTTGCAGACCGTGGGGGTGTCCACCTCTGTCAGCAGCTTGTGCAGCGCCGCATCCATCAGCGCGCGGCCGCAATCGCGGCCCCCTCTGACAAGGCTGCCAACTTCGCAAAAGCGATGTCCGGATCCACCGCCCCAAACCCCGCAAAGGTGCCAAACCCGCAATCGGACCCCGCAATGACCCGATCCGCGCCCACAATGGGCGTAAACCGCTCAATCCGCTGCGCGACAACCTCCGGATGTTCGACAAAATTGGTTGTGGTATCGACAACCCCCGGCACCAGCACCTTGTCGTCCGGTATGTCTGACTTGCGGTCGCGAAACACTGTCCATTCATGCGCATGACGCGGGTTTGACGTCTCAAACAGCAGGTATTTCGCCTTGGCGGACATCAAGGTATCAAACACCTTGTCCATGCCGATGTCGCAGACATGCGGACCCTCGTAATTACCCCAACAGATATGGATGCGCACCCTGTCCTGCGGCACATTCGCCAGCGCATGGTTCAGCGCCTCGACGTGGCTTGCGGCGATCTTGACGAACTCCGCGTCTGACAGGTCATTGAACAGCATATGGCGCGACAGCGCGAGGTCCGGGCAATCCAGCTGCAGATCAAGACCGGATGCAACAATCGTTTCGTATTCATCGCGCATCGCATCGGCAAGTGCCGCGAGATAAGCGTCACGTGTCGCATAATGCGCATTCTGCAAGAACAGCGAAATCACACCGGGCGAGGCCGCATTCATGAACCCGCGCGTTACCCCCTGCTGCGCCATGGCAGATTTCAGGTTTGCGATGTCCTTTTGCAGCTCGCCCTGCCCTTTGGATTTCACCTCACCGGTGCACATGGGACGGGCGTATTTCGGCGTGCCGCCATCATCCGCGAGCCGCTTAAGAAAGGTCGGGAACTGCTTGAGATCAGCGGGCGCATTGCGCGGACTGTCCCCGGAAAACCCGGTGTAGCGGTCCTTGACGTAAGTCGCATAGGAAATCTTCGACGTTTCGCCATCACTGACGATGTTCACGCCCGCCTTGACCTGTTTTGCCACGGTTTCGGAGACCGCGCGCGTCATCGCAGCATCAAAAGCGCTGGCATCATAGGTTTCGCCGCGTTCACGGGCGAAGATGAAATCCACCACTTCCTGACTGCGCGGCAGGCTGCCCACATGTGTTGTCTTGGTCACTGTACTCTCCCTTTTTGCGCCACAGCGGGCACCTGCGCTGTGCGATTACCCGGCCTGTGCCACCCACGTCGGCCCCGCCTGATCCTCGGTCGCGATGACGTGAAACAGGCTGGCATCCCCCGTCATGGACGGTTGTGCGCGGTGCATCAGGTTTTCGGGCACAGACATCGTGTCGCCCGGTGCGAGCGTCGCACCGCCGCCGTCCCATTCGACGCGCCAGTGCCCCCGCACCGGCATCAAGACCGATGGTTTATTGTGCTGATGCATCGCACCGCTCGCCGAGGCGCGGGTGACGAAATCAACCTCAAAGCCCGGCTTGTCCCGCAACATGCCTTTCTCACCAATGACTTTCGCAGGGGCACGATCCGCGAGGGCCACCATATCCCAGTACCGCGCAACATGGTTTGGCACGACATCTGCGCTTTCCGGTTCGGGAAAGGCGGCAAGTTCCTGCGCCGTCAGCACCGGCATGGGGTCTATTCCATCGGGCAGTGCCTGGCCTTTTTTGGTGTCATAAAGCTTGCCCTCTTGCGACAGGACCAACCCGTGATTGGCTGCATCCTCAATGACCTGCGGGGCCCAGATGACCCCCCCGCCTGCATCATCCCCCCCGAGGATCGCCATGATCATCCCGTAATCATTGCCGATGTTCTCAAACCCGCGAAAGATACCCGTGGGGATATTGAAGATATCGCCCGGTTCCAGCGTCACCTCGCCCGCATCGCCCCAGCGTCCCCAGAAAAATCGCCAACGCCCCGACAGCACAAAAAACACTTCGGCTGTGCGGTGGCTGTGCAGGCTGTTGCGGCATTTGGGCGGCTGCCCTGCGGCGCCGATGTTGAACCCATGCGGGATGGAGATATGCACATGCTGATCCGGCGATTCTGACACGCCCCCCCCGATGATGGTGAAGTTCTCTTTCTGATCAGAGCCGGGCGTATGGGCGTCGATAAAGGCCGTCTTGCAGGGTTTCAGATTACCATAGCGGACGATGCGGCGTTCCATTTCAGCAGGGGTCATAGCGTTTTCTCTTTCATCCTGAACATTGCGATCGACCTATCCGGTATGCAGCAATATTTGCTTCCAGACGGTCGTCTCGTCATAGATCACGTATTCCCGGCGCAGGCCCCACGGGCCGAATTCGGCGTGGCATATCCCCAGCAGATAAACATCCGCACCTGTCGGCGCGCCAAACGCGCCCCAGCCCGAATGCTTGCCCGTCAGGGACCAGCGCAGGGCCGCGCGGGGCGGCATCTGCGGGTCTTCGCGCCCGATCTGATGGTCGATCTGAAACACCGCATCAGGGAAAGACGCGCGCAGCCCCATCCAGAACTGATCCACATCACCGTGGCTGTGGCCGGTATATCCGCCGGGGTATTCGACCTGCACCGCACGGTCATAGACCTGCGGGATCACCGCCATATCCGCCCCCATGATGCGGGTCAGGATATCGCCGTATTTTGCGCCCCATTCGTTGTCATTGCCGCGCCCTTTATAGGGGCCGGGCTGGTCCGTCGCAGGTGACAGGGGTTGCACGCAGGCCTGCGGCCCGCCTTCCCTTTCGATCAGGTCGGTGGCATAGGCTTTGGCGTCCCAGCCCAACTGGCGCACGATCGCACCCTGATCCCGAATGAGCCATTCATCATTGATCTGGTTGTTGATCGCATGACAATCCGCCAGTATCCGGTAGGTCAGTTTTTTGCCTGTCGCTTTGCCATAGACACCGTCATGCGCATGCGTCGCCGTGCTGAGCAGGCGGTGGGAGGACAACATGCCCTCCTCCGGTGTGCCGGACCAGATCACATCTTCGCCCAGCAGCGTGCGGTCCGGGAATTCGGCCAGCGTCGCCATGGTCGCGCCAATGACGTTTTGATTGCCAATCACAACAGAGGCGGGCGAGCGGACGACGATATCATCCGAATAGTACTGGTGCAGCGTCGCGATCCCGCGATCTTCCCAGATTTCCTTAGTGATCCCGATGATGTAACCGGGAAAGTCTTTGAACTTCGGATCGAAGCCTTTCATTGCGCATTTTCCTTGGGTTTGCGGGCGGAGCCGCGGATCATTAAAGGGCCATCCAGCACGATACGGCGCGGGACATCATCGGCACCGGACAGACGGTCCAGCAGGGCCTGCGTTGTCTCGGCCACCATACGGTTTGCGGGTTGGCGGACCGTTGTAAGGCTGTAACTTGGCCAATGCGCAAGGGTCACATCGTCATAGCCCACAACGGACACGTCGTCGGGGATACGCAAGCCAAGTTCAAAACGCAGCACATCCATCACCGCAAAGGCCATGTGATCATTGGCCACAAAGACCGCATCAGGACGCTCGGCCGTGTCAAACATCGCCCGTGCGGCATCTTTGGCCTGCTCAAAATTGAAATTGCCGATGCCGCGCGCAAAAAGGGTCTGCCCGGCCTCCTTCAGCCCTTCGACAAAACCCGCCTCGCGGTCAATCTGGGTTGAGGCCCCTTCCCAGCCGGCAATATAACCGATGCGCGTGTGGCCCCCGGCGACGAGAAACGCGGCCAGTTTGCGCCCCCCCGCCATGTTATCAGACGTCACCGACGTCAGCCGCGCGTCATACTGGTGGCGGTTGAACAGGACGATGGGGATGCCCAAGCCCTCACAGCGCTGCGTCAGATCGTTGGACAGGCCGACCGAGGCGGCAATGATCCCATCGACCTGATAATCCAGCAATTCGTCGATCACGGCCTGGGTTGCGGCGCTGTCATTGGACGCCATGAAAACGAGCACATGGTAGCCTTCGCCCTGCAATGATTTTGACAGCCGTTCAATGGCTTCGGGGTAGAACTGGTTTTCGAGGTAAGCCACCACCAGCCCGATAATACGGCTGCGTCCTGTGTTCATCGCCCGCGCCAGCACATTGGGCCGGTATCCCAGATCAGAGGCGGCTTTGCGCACCTTGTCGCGGGTTGCCGCACTGACCGATGCGCCCGGCGTATAGACGCGGCTTACGGCGGAACGGCTGACACCGGCCTTTTCCGCCACATCCAGAGCCGTCACCTTGCCCATTATGCGCGCGCCCCCCTCACCCTGCAGTCCAGCCCCCGTCGATCAGCATCGACGTGCCCGTTACCATTGCAGAGGCATCAGACGCCAGAAAGACCGCAGCCCCCATGATGTCTTCGACCTCGCCCACGCGGGGCAGTTTGATCTTGTCCATGATCCACGCGAGGCGTTCGGGATCATCGAATGTCACCTTTGTCAGCGGCGTGCGGATGAAGGTCGGGCAGATCGTATTGATGCGGATGCCGGATTTGCCCCATTCGATCGCCATGGATTTCACCATCCCCTCCAGCGCGTGTTTGGAGGCACAATAGACCGCACGCTCAATGCCCCCCACATGACCCATCTGGCTGGAGATATGGATGATCGACCCGGCCCTGCCCGCATCCTGCAAGGCCCGCGCCGCATAGGCTGACAAAAAGTAAGCACTGCGCAGGTTGATGTTCATCACCGCGTCGTAGTCTTCGGGCGTGGTCTCAACCGCCGGTGCGTGTCGCGCAAGCCCGGCTGAATTGATCACGACATCAAAAGGATCACTGAACACGCCCGCCAGCGCCTCCAGATCGGTTTGATCAAGTGGGCTGGCCTGTGCCGACAGACCCGCCGCCTTGATCGCTGTCACCGCATTTTGCAAAGGTTCAACCCGCCGGGCGGCGCAAACCACATGCGCCCCCGCCTCTGCCAGAGCAACGGCACAGCCCAGACCGATCCCGGAGGATGCGCCCGTCACCAAAGCACGTTTGCCTGCGAGGTCAAAGGCAGGGGTTGTCGGTAGTTTCGTCACAGCGCCACTCCTGTCTGCGGATCAAAGCCTGCGCGCGCCTTGTTGAATTCCCGCATGCGCGCAAAGACATCGACGCCGATCTGATCGTACACGTGCAACAGGTCAACCAAAACCCAATTCTCCCGGATCAGCCCCTTTTCCACACGCCAGAAATCAAGGCTGCGCATGGCGATCTTCTTGCCCGACGGGGCGATACCGAGCCACCCTGCGTTGGTGATCGACTGATACATGTCCGGCCAGCCCGTCACAGCCGCATAGTTCCGATCCCCAAAGAAGTGACATTCAATTTCATCAACGTGCCGTCCGCGATCCGGCATGGCGTTCAGGAACGGGATTTGATGCCAATGCCTGAACCCGCGCTGACCGCGTGCCGTCCCGATACCAGCAGGGCCGTACCATGACATTTTCGGGTGCCAGAAACGGTCCATCTCCATCACTTCGGGACCGCCCTGACCGGGGTGGCGCGTCAAGTGTTCCAGCATGTCGATGATATGTTTGCAGGTCGCAGCCCCCGCTGATGCGTCGTAAGGCCCCGGCACGATCCCGTCACAGGTCGCAGGCCCCGGCACATGCCATTCCCGACCAAGCGACGGCGACAAGGGCCAGGCCCCCGCCTGTATCATCAGTTCCGGGATATCCCAAAGCGCCTGAAGCTCGATGACGTGGCCGTTTTCTATCCGGTAGAATTCGTGAAACCGCATGTGCATCATATGCCCTGTCGCCGGGATATCCATCCACGGCGCGCTGAAGGTGCCGGTGTAATAGCCACCGCATCCGACCCAATTTGCCCCTTCCGGTGTTGGCCCCGCCATCACGATGGTGTCACGCCGCTCCAGATCGGGCACCGCGCGCAGCAACGGCAGATAGGCTTTGTCGATGAAGGCGTCGACACCAAGCGTCGTTTCAAACGGAAAGGCCAGCCGGAACACGGCGTCGGTTGCGCATATCGCGTGCAGCGCCGCGCGCAGGCCTTCAACATCAAAATCATACATCGCAGCCCGAACCGGCGCGAGGCGTGCTTTGTTATCGCTGTGCGTGTCGCTCACCGGGCTTGGGTCCTCATCCGTTTGAATTGGGTATCACCCGTTTGAGCGCACAAACGGATTTCGCGCGGCAGGGTCGCAACAGGCAGACACCTGATGACACGCAGCAGATGAGATGCAGCGCCTTTGCAATGGTTGCCTGAGTGCGGTTCATTCGGTTTTATTCCGCCGCTTCCTTTGCAGGCGCGCCCGTCCCGTAGGGCACATTCTGGCCACCATAGCGCCGGACACGCAGGTTGCACTGCTCTGCGTGACCCACGAACCCTTCGAGCATGCACAGGCGTGACCCATAAGCCCCGATTTCTGCTGCCGCCTCATCGGTCAGGATCTTTTGATAGCTATGCGTCTTGAGGAATTTGCCGACCCAAAGGCCGCCTGTGTAGCGCCCCGCCTTTTTCGTCGGCAGGGTGTGATTGGTGCCGATGACCTTGTCGCCATTTGCCACATTCGTGCGCGGCCCCAGAAACAGCGCGCCATAGCAGGTCATCTTGTCCAGAAACCAGTCATCGCGGTCGGTCATGACCTGCACATGTTCCGATGCGATATCATCGGCCACCGTCAGCATTTCGTCGTAAGTGTCGCACAGGATGACCTCGCCGTAATCGTTCCAACTGACCCGCGCAGTGTCCGCTGTGGGCAGGATGGTCAGAATACGCTCAATCTCGGCCAATGTCGCATCGGCCAGCTTGCGCGAATTCGTCAGCAAAACCGCAGGTGAATTATAGCCATGTTCCGCCTGCCCCAAAAGGTCCGTCGCGCACATCTCGGCATCCACCGTGTCATCGGCAATCACCATCGTTTCGGTTGGCCCGGCAAACAGATCGATGCCCACGCGGCCAAAAAGCTGGCGTTTCGCTTCGGCGACAAAGGCGTTGCCGGGGCCGACAATCATATGCACAGGCTCAATCGTGTCGGTCCCGATGGCCATGGCCCCCACCGCCTGAATGCCACCCATGACGTAAATCTCATGCGCACCGCCCAGATGCATGGCCGCAATCACCGCCGGATTCGGTTTGCCCTTGAAGGGCGGCGTGCAGGCGATGATGCGCGGCACTTTTGCCACGCTCGCCGTGGCGACCGACATATGCGCGGATGCCACCATGGGGAACTTACCGCCCGGCACATAGCAGCCGACCGATTGAACCGGGATGTTCTTGTGACCCAGAATGACGCCCGGCATCGTTTCGATTTCGATGTCGCGCATGCTGTCGCGTTGGGCCTGCGCAAAGTTGCGCACCTGTTCCTGCGCAAAGCGTATGTCTTCCATCTCGCGCGGGCTGAGCTGCGCGATCAGATCGTCAATTTCCACAGCACTCAGACGAAACGCAGCCGGTGAATAGCCGTCGAACTTCTCGCTCAACTCCCGCACGGCCGCATCGCCACGCGCTTCGATATCCGCCAGTATCGCTTCAACAGCCGCACGGGTTCTGGCATCATCGTCAGCACGCTCCGCATCCGGCTTGCCGCGTTTCAGATACTCAATCGCCATATTTCTCTCTCCTCACTGTTCGGGTCGCGGCGGTGTTTTTTCACCGCGATCGAACGCCTCCCAACCCTCACCGTCAAAGACGTCCTTGCCCAATTGGGCCAGCACATGAGGAAAATCGACCATTACCCAATTGTCGGTGATCTTGCCCTCTTCGACCTTCCAGAAGTCCATATACCGGATTTCCACGCGCTTGCCTGTGGCCGCAATCCCCATGAAGGGACCTGAATGTGTCGCTTCCTGGCGGCCAAAGGCAGCAGCCCATTCGCCCATGTAAAGCCGCGCCTCATCCACGCAGATCTTATCGGAAAAGGCCGCCTGAAACGGTCGTTGCCAGTTGTCCTGAAACGCGCGCAAACCGTCCTTTGTGCCGCAGCCCTGATTGCCCATCCATCGAAAGCTCTCGGCAAAAAAGGCTCCGATATCGTCAATGCGGTGGTCGTTCAAACCATCCACCATGCCTTCGATTGCAGCGCGCGTCGCGTCCGTTTTGGACATATCCGTGTCGCGGCTCAGAACCGCTTGTTCGGGGCGTAAACCCTTCATTTGTCACCTCTTTGAAATGAGCACAGGGTCATCCTTTGACCGCGCCGGCGGTCAGGCCCGAAACAATCTGGCGCTGGAACACCATGACCAGCAAAAACAACGGCGCTGTGATCGAGACCGCAGCGGCGACTGCCTCGACCTGATCGGTGGTTGTCGTTTCGCGGTTGAAATAGCCTGCAATGGCCGGAACCATCGTCTGGTTCTGGGCATCCAGCAGCAGCGATGTCACCAGAAAGTCATTGTACCCCAGCAGGAATGAAAACAGACCCGTTGTGATAACGCCGGGCCACATCACCGGCATGATCACACGGCGAAATGCCTGAAAATGCGAACATCCATCGACGCGCGCCGCCTCGTCCAGTTCCGCCGGAATGTTCTGAAAGAAGGACCGCAGCATCCAGATGGTGAACGGCTGGTTGATCGCGACAAGGACCGCAATCACCGCCCAGGGCTGGCCATAAAGCGTCGGGGCGCCTTCACCGAAAATCGGGCGCAGGATTTCGGAAGAATTGATGAACACCGGCAAATACCCCGCCACCAGCACCGAGTGCGGCAACGCACGAAAGACCAGCGCAAGGATCAGCAGCCAGAAGGCCAGATCAGAGCCGGAGCGCGCCAGACCATAGCCCGCCAGCGTGCCGACCGTCAGCGAAACAGTGACCACCCCCGCCGTGACCAGCATCGAGTTCAGGAAATTGCGGTAGAATTCGTTCTCGGCCCAGACGGCCACATAGTGTTCGGTCGTCAGCCCCAGAACGGGTGTGCCCAGCGGCCCCAGCAGCCCGTTCACCGCCCCGAGGATCAGCGGCAGGAGCCCAAAGAAAATCAGCACAAAGGCAACCGCATAGATCACCGCGCCGAAAATCCAGCCCAAGGCAATCATGCCCGGTGGACAATATTGCTGCACCAGCCCCGGCAAGCGGGTAAAGGCCCATCGGATGGCGAAATACAAAACCGCCAGCCCGACCACGATGTCCAGCACCGACAGGCCGTCGCCGTTCGCGCGCGTGGCCGGTCCCGTGATGACATCCCAAGGGCTTGCCGCAAAGGCATCCACGGGGGATTTGAAGCTCATGATCGCGATCCAGAAGATCGGAAACGCCGCGAGCAGACACCAGAACGCCAGAAAGGCACCGGACGAAAAGCGCAGCGCAAACGACTGCTGCATGGCCTTGGAGGTAGACATCAGTGCGCACTCCCTTTGTGGTCGCGCCATGTGCGGCGCAGCGGCAGGATCAACAAGAATACGATCCCGATCATCGTCAGCATGGCCGAAGCAGAGGCGCGAGAGATCGCACGGTTGCCCGCATCGTCCGGCGTCATGAAGTCATAGGTCAGCCATTGCAGTGAAATCACATGCGCCTGCGACCGGAAGCCGACGATCTCTTCGAACACGCGGTAGCAGTCCATCAAGTGGATCAGCGCGATGAAAACGATCAGCGGCATCAGGTGTGGAATGATGACATGGCGCAACCGTTCCCACCGGCTGGCACCGTCAATCACGGCACTTTCCAGCGTATCCATATTCACCGTTTGCAGCCCGGCATAGAAAATCACAAAGGCAAAGGGCGCAACATGCCAGACCCTGTAGAAATACATCAGCACCTCGATCGTCCACGCCTGCGCGAACATCGAGATGTTGGTTCCCGTCCAACGCTCCATCATGGAAGTGAGGATACCATCTCCCACGAACAGCCAGTAGATCGACAGCGACCCGATCACGGGCGTGATGATGAACGGCAACAGCGATACAAAGATCACCGGCCCCCGTATCGAGCGCGCGGCGTTGTTCACCGTCAGCGCGATCAGCAGTCCCACGCCGATGACCAGAGGCAAGGTCAGCAATGTGAAGGACAGCGTAAAGCGCAGGGCCTTCCAGAAATCGATCTGCATGATGTCGTTCCAGCTGCCGTTGCCGACAGCTTCCCAGAACTTATCCATCTGCAGCACGTTCTGATAACTCTGCAAACCAACCCAGCGGGTCTCGGTGATCGTCTTCCCGTTGTCATCCAGAACCGGAACGGTCTTGATCTCGGTTGTGCAGGTTTGGGTCACAAAACCGGGCGTGCAGGTTTCCACCTCGATCTGCTCTTGTATTGTGATGGTTTCCTGAAAGCTCTGAATAAAAACGGACAGCAGAGGTGCCGCGATGAACAGCAGCATCATAAAGATGGATGGGCCAACAAAGGCTGCAAGTGTTTTGAACTTCATAGCATTTTCCTCGCTGCGGGTCCCAGGCTTTCAGCTCGTTCGGCTTCGTCAAGCAGAGTTTTTCCTCTTGATGAAACTGAAGACGTGACGGCTGGCCGGGACGCCCCCGGCCAGCCCTTGGATTACTCCAGTACGTTCGCTTCTCTGGCTGAGATCGTGTAGGCTTCCTCGATCGCTTCAAGCGTCGCCTGTGCATCACGTTCGCCGGTCAGAAACGCGGGCAACTCATTGCCCAGAGCCGTGTGCATCAGGCCCATCTGTGTTGTGGATGGATATGCAGGGGGTGCCGGATTTGCACTCGCTGTGGCAATTGCACCTGCAGCAATTTCTGTCGGTTCATACCCTTGAACCAGCCAGATTGCAGCTTCATTTGCACCCTGCACCGTTTCTGCATCGAGGCCCTCCATCGCAACGCGGAACGCCGCATCCGCCTCTTCGTCAGAGATGTTTTTGGCAATGACGATGCCATCCCACCATAGTGTCGTGGCGGGTGCCCCACCTTCCATTGCGACGGGCGCTGCGGCCATGGCCACTTTGCCCACCACCTGGCTTTCGGCTGCGTCATTCATCGCCCCGGCGCGACTTGACCACAGGTTGGCCATGGCGATCTTGCCTTGCTGGAATTGCTGCTGCACGTAGGTGCTGTCACTGACCAGAACTTCGGGATCTGTATATTCCAGCGCTTTTTTCATGGTCGCCAGAGCCTTGAGTCCGGCTTCTGAGTTTACCGCGGCCGTGTTGTCATCATTAAAGAAATCACCGCCAAAGCCGGGATACATGTTCACGAATTCCTGCGCGATGTTCCAGCCCGATTTCATTGTCGCACCCAAAGGGTAGTCGACAACACCGGCAGCCTTGATCTTTTCGGCCGCAGCATAGATCTCATCCCAAGACGTGGGCGTTTCGATGCCAAGGTCTGCCAGAATATCCGAGCGATACATCAGGTGCTGCGTGTTCACCATCATGGCGACCGCCATGATCTGCCCGTTCACGCGGATGAGTTGGTTCGGGCTGAGGTTCTGGCCATATTTGGCCACCAGATCGTCCAGCGGACGGATTGTGCCTGAATTCAAAAGTGGCGTGATCGTCCCGTTTGACACGCCCCCGATCTGATAAAGCGCTGGATTTGCCTCAAAGGCCGCGGGCTGCTTGGTACGAAATTCCTGATCCAGTTCAGCCTGAAAATTGCCGCATTCCGCCATCGCGTCCGTAACGGCTTTCCATGCTTCAAAACCAGCGCTCAACGACTTGATCGGCACCTCATTCTCGAACGAGCAGGCGGCAAATGCTGCGCTTCCCAAAAGCGAGATGGCACCCGCCAAAGCAATTCTCTTCAAAAACATATGCAAACTCCCTGTTGCGGTTGCGTTGGGTGCATCTTGCAAGGCTGCACCCTATATTTGGTCCTTGATCGGACGTTTTCGTCAGGATGCGGCGCGCCGCGTCCCGGTGTCTTTGTCAAACAAATGACAAATGGTCGGGGGCACGACAAAGGAGATCATATCACCAATCTGCGCCCGAAACTCTTTGTGCGCCTTGACGGAAACAAGCTGACCGCCTGCCCGAACGGTGAGCATCGTCGCATCCCCCAGCAGTTCAATCGTGTAAATCGGCGCTGTGATCTGACCTGACCCATCCTCGGACAAAGTCGCATCTTCTGCGCGGAACCCCAGTGTCGCAGGGCCATCTGGACCGGGCAGACCGCTGATCTCCACATGCGCGCCCACAAAGGTGCCGCCGGTCATCTCGCCATCCATCAGGTTCATGGCGGGGCTGCCGATGAAACTGGCCACAAAGGTATTGGCCGGATTGTCATAGATTTCCGTCGGCGTGCCGACCTGCTGCACCTTGCCCTGCTTCATCACGACGACACGGTCCGCCAGCGTCATCGCCTCGATCTGATCATGGGTGACGTAGACGGTCGTCACCTTCAACTCGTGGCTGAGGTTCTTGATCTGCGCCCGCGTCGACACCCTGAGTTTCGCATCCAGATTGGACAGCGGCTCATCCATCAGGAACACATTCGGTTCCCGGACAATCGCCCGTGCAAGGGCCACACGCTGCCGCTGACCCCCCGACAGTTCAGCGGGCTTGCGGTGCAGGAAATCGTCCAGTTCCACCATGGCAGAGGCGCGGCGCACGCGTTCATCATGCTCCCCCTCGGGGACCTTGCGCACCTTCAGCGGGAAGCGGATGTTCTCATAAACGTTCATGTTCGGGTAAAGCCCGTAGGACTGGAACACCATGGCGACATCACGGTCTTTCGGGTCAAGGTCATTCACCACCTGCCCGTCAATCACGATGTCGCCCTCCGTCGCGTCTTCGAGCCCGGCAATCATGCGCATGGTTGTGGTCTTTCCACACCCCGAGGGGCCCAAAAGCACCAGAAACTCCTGATCGGCGATGGTCAGGTTGAAATTATCAACGCCAACAAAGCTTCCCCACCGCTTGTTTACGTTGCGCAGTTGTATCTCAGCCATCTTGTCCCCCTGATGACGCCGCGAACCGAAACCGGCTGCTCTGTGACGCTAGTCACCTGACCCCATCTTTGGCAAGACTTTTTTGCACACGTGTGCAAATGCAAGCTAGAAATGAATTTCCTGCTTGTTTTATAGACTGTTACCCATGAAACTTCCGCTTGCGCGTGGCGACCGTTTGTAAAAGCAGGTCACAGAAAAGCTGATGCCGCTCACCCCGGTGAACGGCATCCAAGCACTCGCAATAGGCGAATCAATGCGCCTTGGCTGCCGTCAAATCAGACGAACCAAGCGCCGTTATGTCTAGAAGAACGCCTGCACACCCGTTTGGGCACGCCCAAGGATCAGCGCATGAATGTCATGTGTGCCCTCATAGGTATTGACGGTCTCAAGGTTCATCATGTGGCGGATGACCTGAAACTCTCCGCTGATGCCATTTCCGCCATGCATGTCACGGGACATGCGCGCGACATCCAGCGCCTTACCACAATTGTTGCGCTTCATGATGCTGATCATTTCAGGGGCCGCCTGCGCGCTGTCCATCAAACGCCCCACTTGCAAAGAGCCCTGCAAGCCAAGTGCGATTTCGGTCTGCATATCCGCCAGCTTTTTCTGGAACAACTGCGTGCCCGCGAGCGGCTTGCCGAACTGGTGACGGTCCAGGCCGTATTGCCGCGCCGCATGCCAGCAGAATTCCGCAGCACCCATGACACCCCAGCTGATGCCGTACCGTGCGCGGTTCAGGCACCCGAACGGACCCTTCAGACCCTGCACATTCGGCAACAGTGCGTCTTCGCCAACTTCAACACCATCCATCACGATTTCGCCGGTGACCGAGGCACGCAGGCTCAGTTTGTTACCCACCTTGGGTGCGGACAGCCCGGTCATGCCCTTTTCAAGAACGAAGCCGCGAATTTTGCCGCCATGCGCTTCAGACTTCGCCCAGATCACGAAAACGTCGGCGATCGGTGAATTCGAAATCCACATTTTCGACCCGGTCAACTTGTACCCGGTTGGTGTCTTTTCGGCGCGCGTCTTCATCCCGGCGGGGTCAGACCCAGCGTCCGGCTCTGTCAGGCCAAAACAGCCAATCGATTCCCCCGAACACAGCTTGGGAAGGTATTTCTGACGCTGTGCTTCAGTGCCATATGCGTAAATCGGATAGATCACCAAAGAGGATTGCACGGACATCATCGACCGATACCCCGAATCGACCCGCTCAATCTCGCGCGCGACAAGACCGTAGGCCACGTAGGAGCCACCCAAACCCCCGTACTCTTCGGGGAGCGTGATCCCAAGGAGCCCCATATCGCCCATTTCCTTGAAAATCTCAGGCGCAACTGTTTCGTTCTCATAGGCGTCGATCACACGCGGCTGCAGCTTTTCCTGCGCATAGGCCGCAGCGCTTTCCTGAATCATCCGCTCATCTTCGTGCAGCTGATCGGTCATGCGGAAAGGATCAGACCAGTCAAATCCGGCCAGATCAGGGGCATCTTTGGCTTTCAGTATCGGGGTTTCAACGTTCATCGGTTTTCCTTTCGGCGTCATATCGGCGTTTGCTTGGGTGCATTATTGCAAGTTACGGACCAAAAGGCTAACGAGGCTTTATTCTGTTATCCATGAGAATAACTCATATGCAACCTGCGCGCCGATTTCTCCCCTCTACCAATGCGCTGACCTGTTTCGAAGCTGTAGCGCGTTTGGGCAGCGCAACCGACGCGGCGGCAGAATTGTCGCTGACCCAAAGCGCTGTGAGCCGGCAACTCAAAGCCCTTGAAGGGCAATTGGGTATCGAACTCTTTGAACGGCGCGGACGGCAATTGGTGCTGACCGCCCGCGGTGCGGCTTATGTGAAAGAGGTCCGCATAATCCTGCAACATCTGACCCGCGCTTCTGTTGCCGTGCGGACGGATGCGCGCGGTGGGGCGCTCAACCTGTCGATCCTACCCGCTTTCGGCATGCATTGGCTGGCACCCCGGCTGCAGGACTTCGCCCAGACCCACCCGGAGGTCACCGTCAATCTGTCCACCCGGCTGGCCCCGTTTGACTTTCGGGATACGCATTTTGATGCCGCTATCCATTTCGGGCGCGAAGACTGGCCAGCAGCGGACTACCTGCCGCTCATGCCAGAGACCGTGGTGGCGGTATGCGCGCCCTCCCTGATTGCAACGCCGCTGAGCGATCCGCGCGGTATTCTGTCCCATGACCTGATGCATCTGGAGACCCGGCCACGGGGTTGGGTGCGGTGGTTGCGCTCACTCGATATTGACGCCTCACTGCCTCCAGGCATGGTTTTTGATCAATTTTCCACCATGGCGCAGGCGGCCGTGCATGGATTAGGGGTCGCGCTGCTGCCGACCTTTGTCGCGGACCCCTTCCTGAACAGCGGCCAGTTGGTTCTGGCCTCGCCACATACCAATCAGAGCATCGGCAGTTATTTCCTCGTGTGGCCAAAAGACCGCGAAGAAAGCCATAGTTTGACGTCTTTCCGCACCTGGCTGCGCAAGCAAGCCCGTTCATAGGTCATATCCGACCACTTTGGACACCTGCATGAAGATGAATTTTACGCGTGGAAACGGGAGCGGTTTGACAATGACGCCAGCACGCCACGGTCGCGGCGCGTTTCTGTCGCAATTCGCCTTTATGCACTGGATGTCCACTCCTTGGGTGGGACGGATCGAGGGTGTTTGATTGTTTAACCAGTTCACGCGTTTTTAGTGACCCCTTGCGACGTCCCACTCAGCGGTGTGCAAAAGGATACAGCCGGAACCGATGGTTCAAAGGCGGATGAGCATCAGCTAGATCGGCGCGATCAGTTGAGGGCCGGAAGCACGGTTGGAATTGACCGCGCGATCGACACGAAAAACCTCTAGCGCATTATCAGGTGCCGCCCGCATCAGGGTTGCGGCCCCGTGACCCGCTTCACCGAGCCATAGAGGCCAATCCTCGGGCTCAAGGATCACCGGCATCCGATGATGAATACGCGCCATCGTTTGATTGGCCGCAGTCGTTACCAACGCCACACTGCGCAGTGCCTCTCCGTCCGGGCCGGTCCAGTTTTGCCAGACCGCCGCCATGACACAGGCGCCACCCCCCGATGGGGTCATGAACCAAGGGTCGCGGGCACCGTCCTCTGTCTTGGTCCACTCATAAAAACCGGTCGTGACAACCAATGCGCGCCGCTGGCGCACAGCCTCACGAAAAGCAGGTTTCTCTGCAATCGTCTCGGCACGCGCGTTGATCAGCAGCGGGCCATCGTTGGTTTGCTTGTACCAATGGGGCAAAAACCCCCAGCGCATGGACGACAGCCGCCTTTGCCCTGAAGCATCGCCCGTAATGACGTGGATGTTGTTGGTCGGACACACGTTGTAGTTGGGCACATCCGGAAGGTCATTGTCCGGCTGGGCCGCGAACAATTGCGCCATCGCGTCAGTGGGCAGGGTAATGGAAAAACGTCCACACATGCGTGCTACCTGTTACGCGGTTTGGGTCAAAATGGGCTGAATTGCAAAGGCATACGCCCGAGAAATACCCGGGCGCATGGATCTATTCAGGCAACGGCGTGCATTACTTGGCCGTAATGCGACCGTCCAGATAGGGCGTGTAGGGGGCATTCGCCGCCATATATTCCGCCGTGACATCTGCAAGATCGGGGCCGAAGTCATAGGCATCCTGCGCGGTCTTGAACATATCAAACCCGTCGCCGCCGTTGCGGACATAATCGTTTGAAACCACGCCATAGAGTTTTTCCAGATCAATCGGCGCACCGCCCACCATCACGTCGCTGATCCGGCTGCCTGCGGGCTGTGACACGTCAAAGGCATAGCTGATCCCCGCCACCTGCAGGAAACGACCCGCGCCCTCCTCATGCTGGCTGACCGCGTTTTCCAGCGCCGCGACGATGGTGGCACCGGTGACCTTGAAGGTACTCAGCGTGTTCTGAAACGGCAGCACCGTCAGCACTTCGCCCTTGGTCACTTCACCGGCGTCAATGCTGGCGCGAATACCGCCGCCGTTCTGCAAGGCAATCTCAACGCCCTGATCCTGCACCCGGGCCAGCATCGCATCCGCAATCAGGTTGCCCATTTCGCATTCGCGGGCGCGACAGGCATCCCGTTCACCGACAATCGCCTCCGCCGCATCGGCGACAACGGTGTTTCTGATTTCATCCAGCGGCAGTGCCGCCTCGACGATACGCGCAACGGTCGCTTCATCCGCTGTCACGGTCGCATCCATGATCAGCGGTTCGCCCACGGCACGGACAAGGGTGCCTTCATCATCAAAGGTCACATTCAATTCGCCCAGAAACTTGCCAAAGGCATAGGCCTGCACAATCGCCGTATCTCCCACCATCGTTGGGTAGGGACCAACGGCGTCTTCATTCGTGTTGGACAAAAGGCTGTTGGAATGCCCCCCGACGATCACATCAACACCGGTTGTTTCAGCGGCCACGCGCTGATCCACGCCGTAGCCCGAATGGCTCAGCACGATGATCTTGTTCACACCGTCTGCGGTCAGCAGGTCAACCTGTTCCTGAACGGCGGCCACCGGATCGGAGAAGGTGATGTTATCCCCCGGCGAGGCCAGCTCGTCCGTGTCCTGTGGGGTCAGTCCGATCAGGCCCAGACGCTCACCCCCGCGTTCGATCACCACAGACTTGGGCAGGGTTTCCGCCAGCAGCGGTTCACGCGTGACATCCGCATTCGACATCAGCACAGGAAAGTCCACAGCATCGATAAAGCCGCGCAAAACCTCGGGCCCGTCATCGAATTCGTGGTTGCCCACGGTCATCGCGTCATAGCCCATCTTGTTCATCATCTCGGCCGCAAGCGCGCCCTTGTAATAGGTGTAGAACAGCGTGCCCTGAAACTGGTCGCCCCCATCCACGAGGATCGCGTTGTCACTGCGCGCTTTGGCATCCGCAATGGCCGTCACAAGGCGGGCAGAACCACCAAAGCACTTGCCTTCGGCGTCATCCTCACCAGAGCAGCCGCTGTCAAATCGACTGATCGGCTCGAACCGCGCGTGGAAATCGTTGGTGTGCAGAATGGTCAGGTTGTATTCCGCCGCCGCCATACCGGTGGTCACGGCAAGTGCAGCGGTCGCACTCAGGAATCGTTTCATCATTTTCCCCCTAGATGGACATTTGCCACATCGTGACCTGCAGGCCGCGACGTGTCAAAGGGTCAATCGGCGCGGGTGTGCGCATGGTCTTGACCGCGCGCCAGTGCCGGGGCATCAGGCTCATATGATCATTTTGAAAATATTCCGCGCCTCTGAATGGGAAGCGCTGCAAAACGCGGGCGAAACGGCCGGTGCGCCCATCGATATCGCGGATGGATATGTGCATTTCTCGACCGCGCAACAGGCCGGGGAAACAGCCGCGAAACACTTTGCCGATGCGTCGGATTTGTACCTATTGGCGGTGGATGCTGAAAAATTAGGCGCCGACCTGAAATGGGAGGTGTCGCGGGGCGATCAGCGGTTCCCGCATCTATACCGCAAGCTGCGCCTTGATGATGTCCTCTGGGCGGTGCCGTTGCCCCTCGTGGATGGCGTGCACCAGTTTCCAGCCGGGCTGGACGAGGCCACCGCATGAAACGGCTCGCCGAAAAGGCAGGCCTTGCGGTTTTGCAGAACATGGACCCGGAAAAGGCGCACGGCCTTGCCCTTGCAGCGCTCAATGCGGGGCTTGCCAGTCAGCCGGGGCCGATCACATCGGACCGTCTGCGCGTGCGCTTGGCAGGCATGGATCTGGCAAATCCGGTCGGGCTGGCGGCGGGCTTTGACAAGAATGCCCAAGCCGTTGGCCCGCTTGGCAAGGCTGGTTTCGGGTTCATTGAGGTGGGCGCGGCCACGCCCCTGCCCCAACCCGGCAATCCAAAGCCACGCCTGTTCCGCCTCAAGCAAGACGCCGCCGCCATCAACCGCTTTGGGTTCAACAACGATGGGATGGACGCCATCGCCGGGCGACTGACAAACGCAGAATGCGCTGTGCCCGTCGGCATCAATCTCGGCGCGAACAAGACCAGCGAGGACCGCGCCGCCGATTTCGCCGTTGTGATGCAGCGCTTCAAAGCGCATGTGTCTTTCGCGACGGTCAATGTCTCCTCGCCCAACACCGAGAAACTGCGCGACCTGCAAGGGCCCGCCGCCCTTGCCGCGCTGCTTGAAGGCGTGATGGACGTGCGGGGCGACATTCCGGTGTTTCTGAAAATCGCGCCGGACCTGACCCTGCCCGAGATCCGCGATATTGCCACCGTTGCGCAGAACGCGGGCGTGGATGCGATCATCGCAACAAACACCACGTTGGATCGCGATGGTTTGCATGGGCCCCATAAAACGCAGGCGGGCGGGTTGTCTGGCCAGCCCCTTTTTGAGACATCAACGCGCGTGCTCGCACAGCTTTCCGCAGCAACAGACTTGCCCCTGATCGGGGTAGGCGGTGTCGCCAGCGGCGCGCAGGCCTACGCCAAAATCCGCGCCGGTGCCACTGCGGTGCAGCTGTACACAGGGTTGGTCTATGGCGGGCTGTCGCTGGTTGGCGACATCGTCCGCGACCTTGATGATCTGCTTGCACGCGACGGGTTTGCATCCGTGGCAGAGGCCTGTGGCACGGATCGCGACCGCTGGCTGAACGCGGCCTAACCTGCCTTGCTCGCGTGGCGTTCAAGGGCTGGGTACCGTGCGCCCAATGTAAGGCCACGCACCGCAAAAGAGATCAGCAAGGCCACCCAAAGCCCGTGATTGCCCCAGATCGGCAAAAGCACGAGGATTGCAAGCCAATATGACGCAAAACTAAGCGCCATCATGTTGCGCATGTCACGACCCCGCGTCGCCCCAATAAAAATGCCATCAAGCATCCATGCCGCGCAGCCTACAATGGGCGCGGCGATCATATAGGGCAGGAATTCGCGCGCGACACGCTGCACATCGGCATCCTTGGCCATCACGTCAATGATCCAGCCCCCGGCCAGCGCAAAGCCCAAAGCAGTGGTGACACAGACAACCATCCCCCAGAACGAGGTCACGATGACGCTGCGCCGCACATGGCTGCGTTTACCCAGACCATAGGCCCGCGCGATCAGCGTTTCCGCTGTAAAGGCGAAACCATCCATCGCATAGGCCGTGATATACATGAACTGGATGAGCATTTCATTGGCGGCCAGCGTCACATCTCCAAAACGCGCGCCAATAAAGACAAAGGACGAAAAGATGATCATCAGCATCAGCGAGCGCAGAAAAATATCCGTGTTCAAAAACGCCATGCGGATCAGCTTGGTGCGGTCGAAAATACGAGGCCAGTCGCGCCAATCCGGGCGTTTAAAGGCCGCACGGCAAAACCAAAGACCCAAGGCGCAGCCAGTAATCTCAGCAATGACGGTTGCCGCTGCGACACCCGGAACACCCCAGTCGAGCACCAGCACAAAAACCAGATCCAGCACCACATTGACGCCATTCATCGTGAGTTGAACCCAAAAGACGCCCGCCGTCTTTTCCATCGCGACCAGCCAGCCGGTGAGGGCAAAAACCGCAATCGCGGCAGGCGCTGTCCAGATGCGGATTGCCAGATACTGGCGCGCGAGGCTTTCCACCTCGTCACTGGCAGGCGCCAGCCGCAGCGCGGACCAGAAGATCAGCGGCTGCAAGATAATCAGCAGCACACCGCCCGCAAGGGCCACGACCAATGCGCGTGTCAGCCATGCGGACACTTCGGCCTTGTCGCCTGCCCCTTCGGCCTGCCCCACCAGCCCAACAGTCCCCATGCGCAAAAAACCGAAAATCCAGTAGATCGTGGACAGGATGATCGCACCCAACGCCACGGCACCTATCGGTGCCGCTTCGCCCATTTGCCCAACGACACCGACGTCAACAGCGCCCAAAATCGGAACCGTTGCATTTGATAACACAATGGGCAGGGCAATTTTCAGAACGCGTCTGTGGCTGATTTCATCGCGTGCAGAGGATACAGGATCAGGCGTCACGACGGTCCGGCATCAGAAAATGACCTGTGGCTTGCGCGAAAAGACGGTCGCGGTTGTCTTGCCAAGCCTCAACATGCACAGAGGCATAACGCCGACCTGACCGAACGATACGCGCCCGTGCATAGGCGTCGCGCGGCAGTCCCGACCTTAAATAATCCGTGGATATATCGATGGTTTTTGGCAAGCGGGGCATGCCACCACTGGCCAATCCCTTGGCGTCTATTGCACCTGATTCCACGTCTTCCCACAGGAAGGTCCAACTCAGCGTGATGATGGCGCTCACTTCGAGAAAAGCGGCAGTGACCCCACCGTGGATTGCAGGCAGTAGCGGATTTCCGATCAGTTTTTGGTCAAAGGGTAAGATGCCCGTTAATTCATCTCCGCGCCGCTCGAACTCAATGCCGAGAAATTGGATATAGGGCACGCCATCTACCAGAGCACGCAGCGTCGCATCCCGTCTTTGCTTGATGACCTGAACCGGTTCGGGGGCACGCCGCGGGGCTCTCATCGTCTGTTCTCCACCATAAACGCGCCGGTGGCAGCGGCCACGGGGTTTTCTGTATCTTCGTCTGTGGCGGTCGCCCTGACAAAGGCCACAGTCCTTGTCATGTGATAGCATACCGCCTGCGCTGTGATTTTCTGACCCGGCGTCGCGGCACGCATGTAGTCGATCCGCAAATCAATCGTTGCGGTGCCGCCCCCGTTATCGGGATGGCACATCACTGCCGCCCCGCAGCACGTATCCATGAGCGCAGAAACCGCGCCTCCGTGGATCACGCCGGTTTCAGGATCGCCGACCAGTTTAGGATCATATGGCATCTCAATCGCTGCCATCCCGTCGCCCATGTCCGTCAGCCGCATGCCCAGAGCTTTACTATGCGGAATCGCCTCCACGAATTGCCTTGCGATTGCATCTTTCTCCGCCATCTCCGGCTCCGCCTCGTTGGTCCTGTGTGTCTGGGCTCCTTTATCACAGCAGTGTGTCACCAAGAGCAAGGGGGAGTGTTGCGCTCGCGTCTTTTGCGCCCTAGCCTGAACCCAAGGGAGAGAGCCGCAATGACATCGGACCGCTTGACGTTCAAAGAGATGTGCGCCGAATTCGACGTCACACCGCGCACGCTGCGCTATTATGAGTATATTGAACTGCTGCAGCCAGATCGTGAAGGACGCTCACGTTTTTACGGACCGCGCGAACGCGCACGGATGAAGCTGATCCTGCGCGGTCGGAAATTCGGCTTTCAGCTCGAAGATATCCGGCAGTGGCTTTTGATCTATGAGAATGAGGGCACCGACGCGCAGATGCGCAAATGGATCGCGCTTGCCGACGGTCAGTTGGCGCAGTTGGCAGAAGAGCGCGCCCAGCTCGATGACGCCATCGCGGAATTAAAGCGGCTGCGCGATACCACGGCAGCCGCTTTAAAACGCTAAGGGCATTCGCCATTGCGCTCCAAAGCCTGCGCCAGCCTTTCCAGATTGGCAGCAGCCATGATCAACTGGGACACCACCGACGTCGGATGATCCCCCGCCGAATCGTACGCCGTTGATTCGACCAGCTTGGCAGCTTGGCGCAGCCTTATCGAACCCTCACGCGGGGCATCAGGAATATTGGCTCCCGTTACTGTATCCGCAGCGCAGAATACAATTTGGGCTATTTTTTTCTCGGTTTTCATAATTAATCCACTCACCGTATACTAGAAACGCCTCTCTATACCGGTGGCAATGGCGCGTCTGTCACGCGACTACGTTACACTACGGCACCCCGCCTGTGTCGAACCAGCCCGGACCCCAAACCGCGAATGGCCGCTGTCGTTCTGTCGTTCACATCCAGTTTTTCAAAAATACGTCGGGTGATCGTGTCCACCGTGTGCCGCGATATACCGAGGATTTCGGCGATAACAGAATTGCTCTTACCGCGTGCAATCCACTGCAGTATTTCGACTTCACGTGGCGACAAGGTATCAGCCGTGCGCTGGCGGTATTCAGTCAATTCGCAATATCGAATATGCGCGATCTGTGCAGCACATTGCAGTTCAAATATTTCGTCCGATGTCAGGTTTGGATCATGCTCGCCAAAGCCAAGTCCGACATAGGCATTGCGCATATTGGGGCCATAGACCTGCATTGCCACCCCGTCACCAAGCCCGGAGTCGGCAAGAGTTTGCATATACCGTTCGCCTTCTTGGGAAAGCCGCATCAACTTGGGCGCTTCTGACCAGCGAAACGGTCGAGACAAAATCGACGCCAGTTGTGGTATAGGATCAACCCGAAAAAGCTCCGACTCCAGGTATTCGCAAACCCATCCCTCGGGAAAGCCATCCGAAACAATACCCAGAGGTTTGGACCCCGGCAGTTGCGCATCATCACTATGATAGCTGACCATTTTTATTTTTCGCGCATAGAAGAAATCCAACGCATTGCGCCAAAGATCGGTCACACTTTTTGTGTCGCGACAGCAGGATACAAAATCATTCAACGTCCGAAATTCAGCCATTGACGCTTTTTCCTTCACAAACCAGAGGTCGTTGAATTGCAGTTTCCAATAACGCATTTCAACACATAATAGAAAAAACTGCAAAGAAATGCCGCTTAACGGGAAATCAAAGCGCTCCTAAAGTGACGCAACGTCTCGGTTACGTAAACCTGTGCTCCTATTGTAGCACCAGCACACGTTCTTAGGTTTGGATCATTCTGACGAAAAATGATGGTAAAGATGACACAAGAAAATATGACAATCCGCCAAATGTGCGACGTCTTTGATGTCACACCCCGCACCCTGCGGTTTTATGAAGCCAAAGAGCTTTTGTTCCCGATCAGAGAGGGACAAAAACGCCTGTTCACGCGACGTGATCGGGCGCGTCTCAAACTTATCCTGCGCGGAAAGCGGTTTGGATTCAGCCTTGAAGAGATCCGCCAGTTGCTCGATCTCTATGACATGGGCGACCAGCAGCAGACGCAGTTGAGCCGCGCAATCGAAGTGGCGCGCGACCGCCTCGACGATCTGATCCTGCGCCGGGACGAGTTGAATGACGCGATCGCTGATCTGACCGAGCAATTGAAATGGGGCGAAGACATGGTTGAATCCATGCTCGAGCATAAAGACGCCGCCCAGTAAACGACCCGATACCCGCAGTTTTCAGGGAGAGAAAAAATGCCAAGCTACACCGCGCCAACCAAAGATATGCAGTTCGTACTGCACAATGTGCTGAATGTCGTCGGACAACCTATTCCGGGGTATGAAGACCTCGAGGCGGATTTTACCTCTGCCATTCTGGAGGAGGCGGGCAAGCTCGCGACCGGCGTGCTCGCGCCGCTTAACACGGTAGGCGACACGGAAGGCTGCACCCTGGAAAACGGTGTGGTGCGCACGCCCACCGGCTTCAAGGCTGCGTTTGATCAGGTCCGCGAAGGCGGCTGGCCGGGCCTTGATATGCCCGAGGAATACGGCGGGCAGAATATGCCCTGTGTCATCGGCACCGCCGTGGGAGAGATGTTTTCCTCCTCCAACATGGCGTTCACGATGTATCAGGGGCTGACGCATGGTGCAGCCTCGGCCATTCTGGCGCATGGGTCGCAGGCACAAAAAGAGACCTATCTGCCGAACATGGTATCCTGTGAATGGACCGGGACGATGAATCTGACCGAACCGCATTGCGGTACGGATCTGGGCCTGATGCGCACCAAGGCGGAACCACAAGCCGACGGTAGCTACACCCTGACCGGGCAAAAGATCTTCATCTCGGCGGGCGAACACGACATGTCCAGCAACATCATTCACCTTGTGCTGGCCAAAATACCCGGCGGCCCCGAGGGCATCAAAGGTGTGTCGCTGTTCATCGTGCCCAAATTCATCGTTAAAGATGACGGCTCCCTCGGAGAGCGCAACGCTGTTGCCGTGGGTAAGATCGAAGAAAAGATGGGCATCCATGGCAACTCTACCTGCGTCATGAACTACGATGGCGCGACGGGCTACCTGTTGGGCGAAGAGCACAAGGGCATGCGCGCCATGTTCACCATGATGAACGAAGCGCGTCTGGGCGTGGGCATGCAAGGCATGAGTCAGGCCGAAGCCGCGTATCAAAACGCGCTGGAATACGCCAAGGACCGGCTGCAGGGGCGCGATGTGACCGGTGAAAAGAACCCGGACGGTCCCGCCGACCCGCTGATCGTACATCCTGACATCCGTCGCTCCCTCATGGATCAAAAGAGCTTTGTCGAAGGGGCGCGCGCTTTCATGCTCTGGGGGGCCACAATGATCGACGCGGCACATCGCTCGCAGGACAAGGACGCTGACGGTCTCGTTTCGCTGCTGACGCCGGTGATCAAGGGGTTCCTAACCGATCAGGGCTATGACATGACCATCAAGGCACAGCAGGTCTATGGCGGGCACGGCTACATCGAGGAATGGGGCATGTCCCAGTTCACCCGTGATGCGCGGATCGCCATGATCTATGAAGGGGCCAACGGCGTTCAGGCACTCGATCTCGTCGGGCGCAAGCTCGCGCAGGACGGTGGCAAGCATGTGATGGCGTTCTTTGATCTGGTTAAAACCTATATCAAGGACAACGCAGGACAAGACGCGGAGTATGACCGCGCGTTTCTGGAGCCACTGAAAGCTGCCTCAAAAGATTTGCAGGCAGCGGGCATGTATTTCATGCAGAACGGGATGAAAAACCCCAACAATGCGCTCTCGGGATCGTATGATTTCATGCATATGTTTGGCCACGTTTGTCTCGCACTGATGTGGGCAAAAATGGGCAAAGCCGCGCAGGATGCACTGGCCGCAGGCGCATCGGACACCGCGTTTTATGAAACGAAACTGGCGACCGGTCGCTATTACATGGCGCGCCAATTGCCAGCCACAGCCCTGCATCTAAGTCGCATCCAATCCGGGGCATATACGGTCATGGCGCTGGATGCGGCGAATTTCTGAAGCGTACAGCCGGGGGGCAAAAGGGCCCTCCGGCGGCGCTGGCGCACTAGGATTTGATCCGGCCAAGGCGCACCTTTGCAATACGTCGTTTTGACGTCACCATAACACAAGAGGGTATCTTGAGATGAACCAACACACCTCCACATGGATGACCGACGAGCATCAGATGATTGCGGATATGACCGCACAGTTCATCACCAACGAATGGTCGCCAAAATTCGAGAAATGGCGCAAGCAGCGCCAGATGGACCGCGAAACATGGGCGCAGGCGGGCGAATTGGGTCTGCTGTGCCCCTCCATTCCTGAGGAATACGGCGGCGCCGGGGGTAATTTTGGCCACGAGGCCGCGATCCTGATCGAAGCGGCACGCGCAAATCTCGCCAGTTGGGGGCATGGCATCCACTCAGGCATCGTGGCGCATTACGTGCTGGCCTACGGCACCGAGGATCAGAAAAACCGCTGGCTGCCGCAGATGGTCTCGGGCGAGATGGTGGGCGCGCTTGCCATGACCGAACCTTCCACCGGGTCGGACGTGCAAAGCATCAAGACCAAGGCGATCAAGGACGGCAACGCCTACAAGTTGTCGGGCCAGAAAACCTTTATCACCAACGGCCAGCACGCCAACCTGATCATCGTTGCTGCAAAAACCGACCCTGCCGAAGGGTCCAAAGGCGTGTCACTCGTCGTCGTTGAAACAGACAGTGCTGACGGGTTCAAACGCGGTCGTAACCTTGAAAAGGTCGGACTGCATGCCTCTGACACATCAGAGCTGTTTTTCGATGAGGTAGAAATCCCGCCCGAGAACATTCTTGGCGGTGCCGAAGGGCAGGGATTTTATCAGATGATGCAGCAGTTGCCGCAGGAACGGCTGATCATTGCCTGCGGGGCGGTGGGCGCCATCGAGGGCGCTGTCGAGCGCACCATCACGTATTGCAAGGAACGTGAAGCGTTCGGCGGGCCGCTCACGCAGTTTCAGAACACAAGGTTCAAACTGGCCGAATGCAAGACCAAGGCTGCTGTCGCGCGCGCCTTTCTGGACGACTGCATGGCTGAGCATCTGCGCGGGGAGTTGAGCGTCGAAAAGGCCGCGATGGCCAAATACTGGATCACGGACACGCAAGGCGAGGTTCTGGACGAATGTGTGCAACTGCATGGCGGATATGGTTTCATGCAGGAATATGCAATCGCCGAAATGTGGGCGGATGCCCGCGTCCAACGCATCTACGGCGGTACAAACGAAATCATGAAAGAGTTGATTGCGCGCTCCTTATGAGCAGCATGCAGCTTAAAGCGCCTTGGGAGGGGCGATGAGATATGACAATCAAACTCTATTGTTTTGGGGAAAGCGGAAACGCCTATAAGGCCGCCCTCGCATTGCAGCTGTCTGGTCTGGACTGGGAAGCCGTGAAGGTCGATTTCTTTGGCGGCGAGACACGAACGCCAGAGTTTCGCGCCTCCATCAATGAAATGGGCGAGGCTCCGGTGCTGGTGGACGGTGACATCAAGCTCACGCAATCCGGCGTCATACAGGACTACGTGAGCGAGAAATCCGGAAAGTTCGGCGGCGCAGATGCCTCCGAGCGGCGCGAGATCCTGCGCTGGGTGCTCTGGGACAATCACAAGCTCAGCTCTGGGGCTGGCATGACGCGTTTCCTGATGAATTTCCTGCCCGAAGACAAACGCCCCGCCGAGGTGATCGCCTTTCATCAAGGACGGCTCAAGGCGGCCTATACGGTGCTGAACGATCACCTTGAGGGGCGCGACTGGATCGTGGGGGGCGGCATTACAAATGCCGATCTGTCCTGCTGCGGATATCTCTACTATCCCGAACCCTTTGGATTTGACCGCGCCGAGTGGCCCCATATCGACGCGTGGCTGACCCGGCTGTCACAGGTGCCGGGGTGGAAAGCCCCCTATGACCTGATGCCCGGCTCCCCCGCTGATCGCACATAACACAATCGGGGCCAACGGCTGGCCTCAAAGGAGACGACGATGACCGAAGCCTATATCTATGACGCGCTACGCACCCCGCGTGGCAAGGGCCGCAAAGACGGCAGCCTGCATGAGGTGACATCCCTGCGCCTGTCCGCACAGACGCTGAACGCGCTGAAGGACCGTAACAACCTTGAGGGTCACGCCGTTGAGGATGTGATCTGGGGAAATGTGACACAGGTGATGGAACAGGGCGGCTGCCTTGCGCGCTCTGCTGTGTTGGCCTCCGATCTGGATGAGCGCATCCCAGGTCTGGCCATCAACCGGTTTTGCGCCTCCGGCATGGAGGCCGTGAACCTCGCCGCCAATCAGGTGCGCGGCGGTGCCGGTCAGGCCTATATCGCAGGCGGGGTCGAGATGATGGGCCGTGTGGCCATGGGCAGTGACGGGGCGGCCATCGCAGTTGATCCGACGCTCGCGATGGAGAAATACTTCGTCCCCCAAGGCATCAGCGCGGATATCATCGCGACCGAATATGGCTTCAGCCGCGATGATGCGGACACGTTGGCGGTCGAATCCCAGCGTCGTGCAAAACAGGCATGGGATGAGGGGCGTTTTGACAAATCCGTCATCGAGGTACGCGACCAGAACGGGCTGAAGATTCTGGATCACGACGAATACATGCGCCCGCAAACCGACATGCAAAGCCTTGGCGCGCTGAACCCCGCCTTTCAGGCGATGGGAGAGGTCATGCCCGGCTTCGACAAGGTCGCGCTGATGAAATATCCGCATCTTGAGCGGATCAACCACATCCATCACGCGGGCAACTCATCGGGTATCGTCGATGGGGCTGCGGCCGTTCTGATCGGCAACAAGGAGTTCGGCGAAGAGCACGGGCTGAAGCCGCGCGCCCGCATCCGCGCCACGGCGAAAATCGGGACCGACCCCACGATCATGCTGACGGGCCCTGTGCCGGTGACCGAAAAAATCCTTGTCGACAGTGGCATGGACATCAAGGACATTGATCTTTTTGAGGTGAACGAGGCCTTTGCTGCCGTCGTGCTGCGCTTCATGCAGGCGTTTGATGTCGATGATGCGAAAGTAAACGTCAACGGCGGCTCGATCGCAATGGGCCATCCGCTGGGAGCAACCGGGGCCATCATCATCGGCACGCTGCTGGATGAGCTGGAGCGCGCCGACAAAGAGGTCGGCCTTGCCACGCTCTGCATCGCCTCCGGCATGGGTGCCGCGACCATTATTGAGCGGATGTAAGCATGATCCTGCCCAATGAAAGCGTACCGGCGCAGACCGGCAAATCGAGCTACCCTGATCCTTTTAACCTCGGTGAGGGGCATTTTATCTATCGCGCGTTCGGAGATGTCGGCGGGCTGACCCAATTCGGTGTCTCATTGCAAACCCTGCAGCCTGGTCGCCAGTCGTCCCAGATGCACTGGCACACGGAGGAAGACGAGTTCATGCTGATGATCAATGGCACCCTCACTGTCGTTGAGAATGGCGTCGAAACCGTGGTCGGGGCCGGCGACGCCTGCTGCTGGAAAGCGGGCGATACCACCGCGCATACGCTCAGGAACAACAGCGATGCGCCGGCAACTTATCTGGTTGTGGGCACACGCGCTGCGGATGATGTGTGCCATTACCCCGGGCTTGATATGCTGGCGACGCCGCAAGGCTTCACGCACCTCAACGGCACTCCATACCCCAAAAAAGGAGACGACACATGACTGATTTTACAATGGACACGGATGCCGCAGGCATTGCGACCATCACATGGGACGTCAAAGATAAATCCATGAACGTCATGACGCTTGAGGCATGGGATGTGCTTGAGGGCCTGATCGACGACGCACTGGGCGATGAGGCCGTGAAAGGCGTGATCATCACCTCGGGCAAAGACAGCTTTGCCGGTGGGATGGACCTCAACGTGATTGCCCGCATGAAAGAGATGGCAGGCGATGACCCGGCAAAAGGTTTGTTTGACGGGATCATGAACGCCCATCGCATCATGCGAAAAATCGAACGCGCTGGCATGGACGCCAAGACCCTGAAAGGTGGCAAGCCCATTGCCACTGTGCTGCCCGGTACAGCCCTTGGCATCGGGCTTGAAATTCCGCTGTGCACGCATCGTATCTTTGCCGCACCCAACCCCAAGGCCAAGATCGGCCTGCCCGAGATCATGGTTGGTATCTTTCCCGGTGCCGGTGGCACGACCCGCCTGACGCGCAAGATGGGGGCGATGGCCGCATCGCCGTTCCTGCTGGAAGGGAAACTGGTTGACCCTGCGCGCGCCAAAGCCGCCGGGTTGATCGACGAAGTGGCGGATGATCCGATGGCCGCTGCCCGCGACTGGGTGTTGAATGCCAAGGACGCGGACCTCGTCAAACCATGGGATGCCAAGGGATACAAGATGCCCGGCGGCGCGCCCTATCATCCGGCGGGTTTCATGACCTTTGTCGGGGCCTCTGCGATGGTGAACGGCAAGACGCAAGGGGTGTATCCGGCGGCCAAGGCGTTGTTGTCAGCCGTCTATGAAGGCGCGCTCGTGCCCTTTGACACCGCCCTCAAAGTAGAAGCCCGTTGGTTCACGAATGTGCTCATGAACCCATCGTCATCCGCAATGATCCGTTCGCTTTTCGTCAACAAGGAAGCGCTTGAGAAAGGGGCGGTACGTCCGGATGATGTCGCAGATCAACGGGTTAAAAAGCTCGGCGTGCTGGGCGCGGGCATGATGGGGGCTGGTATCTCGCTGGTCTCCGCGCAGGCCGGGATTGAGGTCGTGCTGATTGACCAGACGCAAGAGGCCGCAGATCGTGGCAAGGCCTATACCGCCAGCTTTGCCGACAAAGGCATTGCGCGCAAAAAGACAACGCCTGAAAAGAAAGAACAACTGCTCAACCTGATCACGGCGACCACTGACCTTGATGATCTCAAGGACTGTGATCTGATCATCGAAGCCGTGTTCGAAGATCCGAAAGTCAAAGCCGAAATGACCCGGAAGGTCGAAGCCGTGATCCCGCAGGACTGTGTTTTCGCCTCGAACACCTCGACCCTGCCGATCACCGAACTGGCCAAAGCCTCATCGCGCCCGGATCAGTTCATTGGCATCCACTTCTTCTCGCCCGTCGAGAAAATGCTGCTGGTTGAGATCATCAAGGGCAAGGGTACGGGCGACCGGGCCGTGGCCAAGGCGTTGGATTACGTACGCCAGATTCGCAAAACGCCCATCGTTGTGAATGACGCGCGGTTCTTTTATGCCAACCGCTGCATCATTCCCTACATCAACGAAGGCATCCGCATGGTCGCCGAGGGGGTTGAACCTGCGCTGATCGAAAACGCGGCCAAACTGGTCGGCATGCCGCTTGGTCCGCTGCAACTGGTTGATGAAACCTCGATTGATCTGGGCGCTAAAATCGCGCGTGCCACCAAGGCTGCCATGGGTGATGCCTATCCCGATGCGGCGGTGGACGAGGTGATCTTCTGGATGGAGGGCGAAAACCGTCTGGGCCGAAAGACCAGTACCGGGTTTTACGCCTATGACGAAAAAGGGAAACGCCAGGGCCTGTGGGACGGTCTTGCCGCGCAATATCCTGTATCTGATACACAGCCCGATCTGATTGACGTGCAGCATCGCCTGTTGTTTTCGCAAACGCTCGAAGCGGTGCGCGCGCTCGAAGAGGGCGTGTTGATGGACATCCGCGAAGGGGACGTGGGCGCGATCCTCGGCTGGGGCTTTGCGCCTTGGTCCGGCGGCCCGCTCAGCTGGCTCGACATGCTGGGCGCGGCCTATGCCGCTGAGCGGTGCGATCAATTGACACAAAGCTTCGGGGATCGTTTCACCTGCCCCGATCTTTTGCGCGACATGGCCGCGAAAAACCAAAGCTTCTATGGCCGGTTCGCTCAGAAACCCAAAGCTGCCTGATATAAGGCAGCCGACCAAAGGGGGCATTTTGCCCCCTTTTTTTGTGCGGGGCGTGCCGTCCATTTCTTACGGTGGCGCTTGTGGAGGGTGTGAACAATACTGTCGCTACATTCGAAGGTGCCCCGCACAACCAACACGGATGTCTGCATTGACCGAATGTGATTAACGGCGCCTTCTGATAGTGACCAACATCGCAAAAGAGGACAAGCAGATGATAAATCGCGCGTTAATCGCTCTGGCTTTCATCGGATGGACCGCAGGTGGCGTTCATGCACAAGCCCCATCAATCAGTATTGTAGACAGCGCAACCCCATCCGAAGAACTACCCGTCAAACCCGGCGTCTACATCGGTCAAAAGATCACTTTTGAAGATACGCATTCGGGCAACCTCGTTGCGCGCGTCGGCGTTTGGGAAGCTGGGGTCAGCAAAACCTACCTCGAGGATTATCCTTTCACCGAATACGTCCTGATGATCAGCGGTCACGTCGTCATCACAAACGACGACGGCACGGAAAATTCGTTCAAGGCTGGAGATACGTTTGTCATACCAAAGGGTTTCAGCGGGATTTGGGATGTGCGCGAACACATGAAAAAGCAGATGGTACAGGTTGGCGACCCCACCGCGCGACCAACATCACGTCCCGTTTCCGACTAGACAGGCAGGATCAGGGCGTCGTCAAAACGAATGCGTCTCTCTGCGCAGCCAGAGAAAAGTAATCTAATTCAGCTGATGGCGTTAAATGTCTTACAATTCCCTTTTCAAAAATTGCAAATGCGATATCTTCACCGCTGCACAGCACGGCTGATGCACATTAATGGCTGGGGAGGCGCGATATGGGATGGATGGCAAACGAGACGGGGTTGGACAAATGTGCCGCAAACCATGTGCCACTTACACCTTTGTCTCATCTGAAACGTGCCTCGGTGGTATTTGCTGAGCACACGGCGGTTGTCTACGGTGATGTTCGACGCAGCTACGGCGAACATGCCGCACGCGCGACGCGGCTGGCCTCGGCACTGGCGGCCAAAGGTGTCGCCCCCGGCGACGTCGTGGCAACGCTCCTGCCCAATGTGCCGGCACAGGTCGAAGCGCATTTTGGCGTACCCGCTTGCGGGGCCGTGCTCAATACCATCAACACGCGGCTGGACGTGGATACCGTCACCTACATCTTTGAACATGGTGAAGCGAAAATGGTACTGGTCGATTCCCAGTTTCTGGACCTCGCCGAAGCCGCCTGCGCCAATCTTGCGTCCCCTCCGACCCTCATCGAGGTTCCCGATGCAGTGGCGGGTATTGAGGCGTCAGGTCGGCACCAAACCTACGAAGATTTGGTAACAGGCGGCACGACGGATTTCGAGTGGATCATGCCACAGGATGAATGGGAAAGCCTCGCGCTGAACTATACCTCCGGCACGACGGGCAGGCCAAAAGGCGTGGTCTATCACCATCGCGGGGCCTATCTGATGACCATGGGCACGGTGATCAGCTGGCGCATGACCCTGCACCCGACGTTTATGCAAATCGTTCCGCTGTTTCACTGCAACGGGTGGAACCACGCGTGGATGATGCCCCTCATTGGCGGCACGCTGGTCTGTTGTCGCGATATCACCGCACCGGCGATCTTCGACGCCATTGCGGACGAAAAGGTGACGCATTTCGGTGGCGCGCCCATCGTGCTGAATATGCTGGTGAATGCCCCGATGGAGGAGCGCCGCGCGATTGACCACCCTGTTGAAATCTTCACCGCAGGCGCGCCCCCTGCCCCGGCAACCTTGTCCAAAATCGAAGCCTTGGGTTTTAATGTGACGCAGGTTTACGGACTGACGGAAACCTATGGTCATGTCACCGAGTGCCTGTGGCGCAGCGAATGGGACGGGCATGAAGCGGATGCCAAAGCGGCGATCAAGTCCCGTCAGGGCGTCCCCTTTCCGATGATGGAAGACATCGTGGTGATGGATGCCGATATGACACCAGTCCCGACCGATGCCAGCACGCAGGGCGAGATCATGATCCGCGGCAATTCGGTTATGAAAGGGTATTACAAAAACCCGCAAGCCACATCAGAGGCATTTGCAGGCGGGTATTTTCATTCCGGTGACATCGCCGTGCAGCATGGCGACAGCTATATCCAGATCGCGGATCGCGCCAAGGATATCATCATTTCCGGCGGTGAGAATATCTCTTCCGTCGAAGTGGAGGGCGTTTTGATGGCCCATGACGACGTGATGCTGGCAGCTGTGGTTGCCAAACCTGATGACAAATGGGGTGAAGTGCCCTGTGCCTTTGTGGAGCTTAAATCCGGAGCCACGGTGGATGAAGCCGGGTTGATCGCTTTTTCGCGCCAAACGCTTGCAGGTTTCAAAGCGCCTAAAAAGGTGGTGTTTCAGGAACTACCCAAGACGTCGACGGGCAAGATTCAGAAATTCGAACTGCGCAAACTGGCCGAAAAAATCTAAGCCCCGCCATGCATCGTCCAGCGTCTGCGCGTCCTCAGCCATTGCCCGCCTGCGCGCGGCAGTGCTAGACTGCGCAAAGGCAAACCCGAGCAGAAAAACACAGCCATGACGGCCCTGAAAAAATACGCGCGACTGGAGGCGACCGCTTTGTGGCGCGCATCGCCTGATGATCAGCGGCGCGAGGTCGTGCTGTCCGTTGGCGATGCAACGCTGGTCATCTCAGATCTGCGCGATCAGGCGATCACACATTGGTCACTGGCGGCGGTGCAGCGGGCAAACCCGGGTGTCAGACCGGCTATTTTTCATCCCGAAGGCGACACCGGTGAAACCATCGAGCTTGCCGCAGATGAAGCCCAGATGATTGACGCCATCGAAAAGCTGCGCCGTGCGGTAGAACGCAATCGCCCGCGTCCGGGACGATTGCGCTGGCTGGGCATGGCGGTGTCTTTTGCTCTTGTCATTGCGGCTGCGGTTTTCTGGCTGCCCGGCGCTTTGATCACGCATACGGTCTCTGTCGTGCCCGACGTCAAACGCGCCGAGATCGGTGCCGCACTGCTGACACGGATCGAACGCATGACCGGTCCCGCCTGTGCGGAACCTGCCGGGCTGCGCACCGCGCAAGTGCTGCGCGCCAAATTGGGCAGCGGCCCGCTGAGCATCATGCCGAGCGCTGTGACCGGCAGTTTGCACCTGCCCGGCGGGCGCATCCTGATCGACCGTGCCTTGGTCGAGGATTACGAAGAACCTGATGTCGCCGCGGGCTTTATCCTTGCTGAAAAGACCCTGATGGCCGGGTCGGACCCACTGCGCGCCTTGCTCGAAACGATGGGCACCGCCGTGAGCTTCCAGCTTTTAACGACGGGCAGCCTTGATGGGGATACTTTAGACAGCTACGCCGAATATCTCCTCACACAACCGCGCAGCTTTCCGCCCGACGCGCCCCTGTTACAGGCCTTTTCCGAACGGAACCTGCGCAGCACACCCTATGCCTATGCACGGGATATCACGGGGGAAAGCGTGCTCACTTTAATCGAGGCTGACCCGATGGCAGGCCGCACCGCCCCTCCACTGCTGAGCGATGCGGATTGGTTGAGATTGCAGAATATCTGTGGCGGGTAAGTAAACGCCCTATTTCGTGCCAAACATCCGGTCACCGGCATCGCCCAGACCGGGCACAATATACCCGACGTCATTTAGCTGCGCATCCACTGCCGCTGTCACAATCGGGACATCCGGATGCGCCTCCTGCATGCGCTTGATGCCTTCGGGGGCGGCCAACAGGCATAAAAACCGTATGTTTGTTGCCCCGGCCTGTTTCAAAAGGTCAATCGCCGCCACCGAGGAATTGCCTGTCGCCAGCATCGGATCAACCGCAATCACGAGACGGTCCTCCAGCGCTTCGGGCACCTTAAAGTAGTATTGAACGGGCTGCAGTGTTTCCTCGTCGCGATAAAGCCCGACAAACCCCACACGGGCCGAAGGGATCAGTTCCAACACGCCATCCAACAGGCCATTGCCAGCCCGCAGGATCGAAATCAACGCAAGCTTTTTGCCCGCAAGCGTTGGCGCCTGCATCTCCTGCATCGGCGTTTCAATCGTCTTTGTGGTCATGGGCAGACCCCGCGTCACCTCATAGGCCAGCAACTGACTGATTTCGCGTAACAACTGGCGAAAGACGGCGGTCGGCGTTTTCTTATCCCGCATGATGGTCAGCTTATGCTGCACCAAAGGGTGGTCAACGATTGTCACATGATCAGACATAGATTCTTTCTTTGGCGTTTTGCATTATTAATTCGCGTCAGCATTTGTATAAAGCATTTAGGGCACCGGCACATCAAGGTGCTGCGCGACCAAAGCGGCCACATCCCTAAACCCGATATGGCCTAGCTGCCCTGCCCCTTTACCAGCGATCAGCACCGGCACACGTTCGCGGGTATGATCCGTGCCGCGCCATGTGGGATCATTCCCGTGATCGGCTGTGATAAGCAGCATATCACCCGCCTGCAGCCGGGCCAGCATACGCCCCAGACAGACATCAAACCATTCCAGCGCGCAAGCATAGCCCGACACATCCCGGCGGTGCCCGTACAGGCTGTCGAATTCAACGAAATTGGCAAATGTCAGGCTGCCTTCTTCGGCTGTGTCGAGAAGGGATTGCAGGTGGACCATCAACTCCGCGTCACTGCCTTTAAAGACCTGATCAATGCCTTGCATCGAAAAGATATCGCCGATCTTGCCCACCGCATAGACACGACGACCCGCATCCTGCACCCAGTTGGTCAGCACAGGGCCCGGCGGCGCAATCGCAAAGTCGCGGCGGTTTCCTGTGCGTTTAAAGCCCGCACTTTCCGTCCCCCTAAAGGGTCGCGCGATCACACGCCCCACTTTCATGCGGTGCACGAACGGCGCGAGATCCGCACACAGATCCATCAGGCGTTGCAGTCCAAAACTGTCTTCATGCGCCGCGATCTGAAAAACCGAGTCCGCAGAGGTATAGCAAATGGGCTTGCCCGTGCGCATGTGTTCTTCGCCGAACTCGACCACGATCTCGGTGCCGGAGGCGTGGCAGTTGCCCAAGATACCATCCACTTTGGCAAGATCACACACCCGCTGGATCAGCTCGGGTGGAAAAGATTTCGTGGTTTGCGTGAAATGGTGCCACGTCCAGGGGACAGGCAGGCCCGCCAGTTCCCAATGCCCTGACGGCGTATCCTTGCCGGTGGATGTTTCGGTTGCCGCCCCCCAAACCCCTTTGGGTTCGCGCCCCAGCCCCGGAGCAACAGCACCGCTTGCCAGTTGAACCGCCCGGCCCAAGCCCAGCCCGTCCAGATGCGGTACTTTCAACGGCCCCTCACGTTCAACTGACGCTAATCCCCGCGCGCATTGCTGGGCGATATGGCCGACGGTATTCGCGCCGGTATCAGGTATATCACCGTTGAAATACGCCGCCGCATCGGGTGCACCCCCGATACCGACGGAATCCATGACGACCAGAAAGGCGCGCGCCATCATCCAACCCTTTCATGTATCAGGTCAGGCACAGCGATTGTGTCACTCTCCGAGAGGGAGATCGCAGCGCGCACTGCAGCAACCGCGCGATCCGCATCGTCGGGTCGGCTGGCATGCACAACCGCCAAAGGCTGACCCTTGCGAACCTTGGCCCCAAGCCGCACCACCTGTGTCAGACCTACGCGGGGGTCGATCTTGTCCGTCTCAATGCGCCGACCACCGCCAAGGCTGACAACCGCTAGCCCAAGGGCTTCGCCGTCAATCGCAGCGATATGGCCCGATTGCAGGGCCGAAACCTCGCGGATCACGGTCGCTTCGGGCAGGAAACGTTGCCAGTTCTCCACGAAATGCACCGGCCCTCCCATGGCGGCAACCATCCGCCCGAACTGGGTCGCGGCGCGCCCCTCTTTGATCGCGGCACAGATGGCATCGGCCCCGGCCTGTACGTCATTGGCGGACCCCGCATTGGCCAACAGCACCCCGCCCAGCGCGACCGATAGCTCAACCAGCGGCCCATCAGCAGCACCTGTCAGAACGCGCATAACTTCGGCCACTTCAAGCGCATTGCCAAGGCTCGGCGCGAGTGGTTGGCTCATGTCGCTGATCAGCGCAGTGGTTTTGCACTCCGCAGCATTCGCCGTTGTGACCAATGCTTGCGCTAGTGCCTGTGCCGCCTTTTTATCCTTCATGAATGCGCCACTGCCGATCTTGACATCAAGCACCAGCCCCTCAAGGCCTGCGGCGAGTTTCTTGGACAGGATGGATGCGGTGATCAGATCAAGACTATCAACCGTCGAGGTCACATCCCGCACCGCATAAAGCCTGCGATCCGCCGGGGCGATATCAGCGTTGGCCCCCACGATCGCGCAGCCTGCCTCGGCCACGACGGCGCGAAACCGGTCCTCGTCCAGTTGCGTGACAAGACCCGGTATCGCCTCCAGCTTATCTAGTGTTCCGCCGGTATGGCCAAGGCCGCGACCCGAAATCATCGGCACATAGGCCCCGCAGGCCGCCAGAGCGGGCGCAAGCACCAAGGAGATGCAATCGCCCACGCCACCCGTTGAGTGTTTGTCGAGTATCGGCCCCGGCAGATCCCACCGCAACACCTTGCCACTGTCACGCATCGCCAGCGTCAGCGCGACCCGCTCAGGATCACGCAAACCACGCGCACAAACGCCCATGGCAAAAGCACCGGCCTGCGCATCACTCATCCCGTGATCCGCAAGCGCTTGCGCAACCCATTTCATATCTGTCGTGGTGAGGGCCGAACCATGACGCAGGCGCGCAAGGACAGAACGTGCGTCTGCCATGCTACACGCTCATATGATCGGTGTTGAACACCCCGGGCAAGAGCGCACCCACGGTCGTTTTCTGTTCAATACCGGTTGTCGTGGCCATGGTCACAGGCACATCGGCCCCGGCAAATTCCGCAAGTTTTTGCCGACAGCCGCCACAGGGGCTGACCGGCATGGGCGATCCGGCGATCACATAAGCCTCTATGATCACTTTTTCCCCCGCTGCCACCATGGCCGCGATTGCACCCGCTTCGGCGCAGGTGCCTTCCGGGTAGGCCACGTTTTCCACGTTGCAGCCCACGTAAACCGCGCCGGATGCGCCACGCACAGCCGCCCCGACCTTGAAATTGGAATAGGGAACATGGGCATTTTCCCGCACGGCTGTTGCTGCATCTTTCAGGGACATTCGCGCCTCATCAATTCATACCACTCAATCATAGCGTGTCTGCCCGCGCCTCATATTGCAAGAGGCGGCGGGGATTTTTCAGCGCGCCACGACTTTCGTGTCAAACACACCGGGCAATGAGACTTCCAAAAGCTCCAGATCAGACGACGGATCGCTCAGGCGATATGCCATCCGAGGCGGGATCACAAAGGCATCCCCCGCCGTCAGGAAAGACGCATCGCGCCCTTCCCCTTCCAATGTCACCTGCCCCTCCATCACAAAGGTGAAGAGAATGTCGCAGTTGTGTACTGTCCAGATCGTGTTGCCCTCATCGGGGCGCACGACATGCACACCAGCCACATCATTCGTGTGTTCGGCAATAGTGGTGTCCCGGCTTTGAAACCCCGAAATCCGAAAGGGCGCCCATGTTGCCTGCTCTGCGCGGTGGTGCACAAAGCGCTGCCCGTCAAACACACGGTCCGGGTTGGCCGGGCCGTTGGGCAGCGTCATGTCATGATCTATCGTCGTGACATGTTCCGCCGGTACGCCAATTTCGATCACCTCGATATTATCGGAAGCATAAAGCACCCTATGGCGGATTTGCGGCGGCTGGATCACGCAGTTGCCCGCATGCAGACGGAAGGGTTCGCCCTGATCCTCGTAGACCAGATCAACCCACCCCCGATAACAAAAGATCAGCTGAAACCCGACCGTGTGATAATGCACCATATCCGGCACCGGACCGCCGTCCGGGATGCGGATATGACTGGCGATGATTGACCCACCGAGGCGGTCCGGGATCAGATCACGATACTGCATGCCAGCACGACCGATGATCCACGGGGCCTGATCGGCAAGCCTGCGCACCACGAAACGATGTACCGTTTCCGGCAGGATCAGAGGTTCGTTCAGCGCAGCAATCTCGACCCTTGTGCCGTTAGGGGCTGTGAGCACGGTCTGTCCATCGGCGAAACCACCCGGATCATCCGTCAGGATGCGCAACGTCCCCGCAGGTTCGGATGCGCCCTTTTCGATCCGGACGCGCAATCCGTGGCCGGAAAACACCGCCACTGAGGGATCATCAGCTGGATAGATCATATCCATCCGCATCTTCAGCACCTTGGTGAAAAATGGGATGTCTTGACGCAGCTCTTGCGTCGGCAGGCGCACCTCTGCCTGTATGTCACTCACGTTTTGCGACCTCTCCACCGGGCCGCAATAGCCAGAATGGCGCAGACGGGGATGAAGGTCTCGCCAATCTCTTCCACCAACGAGGCTGTCGCATCCAAATCTGCCGAAATCACAATCCCGAAATCCAGCAGCTTGCGCCCCAGACCATCAACGGTTTTCGTGCCGACAACCAAAACGCCGGCCAGTATTGCAAACCAAGGCCAAAGCGCGCCGTCGCGCAACGCACGCAAGACCGCTGGACCGCCGCGCCACGCCGTGCGCAGAATGACATAGATTGAAAACAGCGCGACCGCCCCCGCGATCAGCTTTGTGCCAAGCGCAGTATCACCACTGTAAAGGCGCAGAGACAGAATACCTGCATCGGTGAAAGCTTTGTCAAAGTCCAATTCCCTGCAGGCAAAAAGCGCCATCAACGCGGGCACGTGAAACAGACGCAGCCATTCAGACATGGGCGTCTTGATAAAGAAAACTACGACGGCAAGGATGTAAAGCACAGCCGAGGCCGTCTCCAGACCGCCGCCCTCGCGCTTGAACGACTGGCCCTGAGCAAAGAACAAAAGATCGACGATCACGAAGACCGCAATCAGGCCAAAACTGAGCACAGCTGCGCTGGCCAGTCCCGGCCACTTTTCTGATGTCGCTGTCGGGCTTTGCTGATCTATCATCCGGTACCGCATCGCTTTTGGGGTCGATTTTGCTGCGACGATCATTAAGCTGGCTACAGGTCAGTTGTAAACATCTGCTGTACTCCTGCCCTTGGGTCCAGTAATGAACCGTCGGCAGTCATTTTGCAGATAGTTTAGCATTAAACTACCACGCCCACGGGAGGGGACTTCATATGTCAGACACACCAAACCTGCGCCAGGCAGCACTGGATTACCACGAATACCCCAAACCCGGAAAACTGGAAATACGCGCAACCAAGCCGCTGGCCAATGGTCGTGATCTGGCGCGAGCCTATTCTCCCGGTGTGGCAGAAGCCTGCATTGAAATAAAAAATGATCCCGCCGCAGCCGCCCGCTATACCTCCCGAGCCAACCTCGTGGCTGTTGTTACCAATGGCACCGCCGTGCTGGGCCTGGGTAATATTGGCGCATTGGCCTCCAAACCGGTGATGGAAGGCAAAGCGGTTCTGTTCAAGAAATTTGCCAGCATCGATTGTTTTGACATTGAGGTAGACCAGTCCGACCCTGAAAAGCTGGCGGACATCGTCTGCGCGCTGGAACCGACATTCGGCGCGATCAACCTCGAAGATATCAAGGCGCCGGATTGTTTTACCGTTGAACGGATTTGCCGCGAGCGCATGAACATCCCCGTGTTTCACGACGATCAGCACGGCACAGCTATCGTTGTCGGGGCGGCTGCAAAGAATGCTCTTTTTGTGGCGGGAAAGCGCTTTGAAGACATCAAGATCGTCTCAACCGGTGGCGGTGCTGCGGGGATCGCCTGCCTGAACATGTTGCTAAAACTTGGCGTCAAACGCGAGAACATCTGGCTCTGCGATATTCATGGTCTCGTTTATGAGGGACGCGACGTGGACATGAACCCAATCAAATCAGAATTCGCACAGCGTACCGATTTGCGCACGCTTGATGATGTTATTCACGATGCTGACCTCTTTCTCGGGCTTTCGGGGCCGGGTGTGCTGAAACCGGAAATGGTCCAGCGCATGGCGAAAAAGCCCATCATCTTCGCGCTCGCAAACCCGACGCCGGAAATCCTGCCCGATGCGGTGCGTGCCGTGGCCCCTGATGCAATCATCGCAACGGGTCGGTCCGATTTCCCCAATCAGGTCAACAATGTCTTGTGCTTTCCCTTTATCTTCCGGGGTGCCTTGGATGTCGGGGCGACCACCATCAATGATGAAATGCAGCTGGCATGCATCGACGGGATTGCAGAACTTGCCCGTGCAAGCACCTCGGCTGAGGCGGCGGCGGCCTATAAGGGCGAAGAGATGACATTCGGGGGAGAATATCTGATCCCGAAACCCTTTGATCCACGTCTTGTGGCGGTCGTGTCTTCGGCAGTTGCCAAAGCGGCGATGGACACCGGCGTTGCCGCGCGTCCGATTGACGATCTTGGCGCATATCGGGAGAAACTGAACGGGTCGGTGTTCAAATCAGCCTTGCTGATGCGTCCTGTGTTTCAGGCGGCGCGGCAGTCCCCGCGCCGCATCGTTTTTGCAGAAGGCGAAGACGAAAGGGTCCTGCGCGCCAGTCAGGCCATGCTGGAGGAAACCAACGAGCGTCCCATCCTGATTGGCCGCCCCGAGGTCATCGAAATGCGCATAGAAAAGGCGGGGCTGAACATCAAACTTGGCAGTGACGTCGATTTGGTGAACCCCGAGAATGATCCGCGCTACCGCGACTATTGGGAAAGCTATCACGAGTTGCGCGCGCGCAGCGGTGTAACGCCAGATCTTGCGCGGGCGATCATGCGCACAAATACCACGGCAATCGGAGCCGTGATGGTGCACCGCGAAGAGGCCGACAGCCTGATCTGTGGCACCTTTGGGGAGTTCAGCTGGCACCTCAATTACATCACGCAAATTCTGGGCGGTAAAAACCTTCATCCGGTCGGGGCACTATCCATGATGATCCTCGAAGATGGGCCTCTGTTCATCGCGGATACGCAGGTGCATCTGCATCCCACACCAGAGGAAATCGCAGAGATCGCAATCGGGGCCGCGCGTCATGTGCGCCGTTTCGGGGTTGAGCCCAAGATCGCGTTCTGCTCGCAGTCGCAATTCGGCAACAAAGGCGACGGAACGGGCGGGCGTCTGCGCGGCGCAATCGAGCTGCTAGATCATGGTAATCATGATTTCTGTTATGAGGGCGAGATGAACATTGATACAGCCCTTGATGCAGAGCTGCGCGCGCGCATCCTACCCGGCAATCGCATGGAAGGGGCCGCGAACGTTTTGGTCTTTGCGCATGCGGACGCGGCCTCCGGGGTGCGCAACATCCTGAAAATGAAAGGCGGCGGGCTTGAGGTTGGGCCCATCTTGATGGGTATGGGCAACAGGGCGCATATCGTGTCGCCTTCGATTACGGCACGCGGGTTGCTGAATGTCTCCGCAATCGCAGGAACGCCGGTCGCTCAATATGGATGACCTGTGATCAATTTCCCGTAACCACAAACAATTCAGCCTTTCCAAGTGTAACGTATGTCCCAAGTGTTACCCAGCGACGAAAGGAAGATGTGTGAGAACGAAAACTCTTATAACAGCAGTCGGCGTGGCGCTGGCCGCATGTACGACGGTGATCGAAGAACGCATAACCACCGGTGTCTACCAGGGCGAGGAATATGAAATCCGTACGCGCACCCTACAAGGGCGCAATGGCCCGTTTGAGCATTCGAGCGCCGTGTTCAAAGGGGCGACTCTGGTTTGCCGTATTGACAGTCCTGGTGACTGTGAAAAAGCTGCACAACACCTCATAAATGGTTATGATGACCGCGGTTTTAACGGCTGATAGCGGCTTTTGGCGATAAATAAAACGGTACGTGTGCCACGTCACAGCGACCAGCATTACAAGGAGAGATGTATCATGCAAGCATGGAAGTGGGTGTTGGTTGCTGCTGTGGTTCTGGGAGGCTGCGCCGAGGTTATCGAGGAAAAATACGGGAGCATTGTGGTGGACGGGCAGACCTATGAACTGCGCAGTCGTGTCATGGATGGCCGCAACGGGACCTATACGCACACCAGTGTCATTGTTCGAAATGTGCCGCAAACCTGCCTGCCAGAAAGTCCGGGCGATTGTCGCGCCGCAGTAAAAAATGCACTGAACAACAACGGCCGTCGCTGATCCTCAATAGCAAAACGGATACATAATTCGCAAAGGCTTGCCCTCGCTTTAACGTGGGCGTAACCATAAGCGATTGCTAAGCGTAGGGGTGCCAGACATGAGATATCAAGACATTTACCGGGCCAGTCTGGAAGACCCCGAAGCCTTTTGGATGCAGGCAGCCGACGCCATCGACTGGGAGCGCAAACCGTCCAGGGCGTTGTTTGATCGCGAAGAGCATATTTACGAATGGTATGCGGACGGGCTGGTCAACGGCTGTTACAACGCAGTTGACCGTCACGTGGCCGCCGGGCGCGGTGCGCAGGCGGCGATTATATACGACAGCCCCATCACCGGCACGAAATCCACACTCAGCTATGCCGATCTGCAAACCAAGGTGGCCTCCTTGGCCGGTGCGATGGTTGCCCAAGGTGTTGGCAAGGGCGACCGCGTCATCATCTACATGCCGATGATCCCCGAAGCGCTGGAGGCGATGCTGGCCTGCGCGCGCATCGGTGCGGTGCATTCTGTCGTCTTTGGCGGGTTTGCTGCGAACGAACTGGCCGTGCGCATTGATGATTGTCAGCCCAAAGCAATACTGGCCGCTTCTTGCGGGTTGGAACCGGGGCGCGTGGTCCATTACAAACCGCTGCTGGATGGGGCCATCGAACTGGCCGACCATAAACCTGACTTTTGCCTGATCCTGCAACGGGAACAGGAAATGGCCGAGTTGACCCCCGGCCGTGATCTTGACTGGCACGACGCCCAAAACGGTGTACCGCCCGCCGACTGTGTCCCGGTCGAGGGCAACCACCCGGCCTACATCCTCTATACGTCTGGCACGACGGGCGCGCCAAAAGGTGTGGTCAGACCGACCGGCGGTCATTTGGTCGCGCTGAACTGGACGATGAAAAATATCTATGACGTAGACCCCGGGGACGTCTTTTGGGCCGCCTCGGATGTGGGTTGGGTCGTTGGCCACAGCTATATCTGCTATGGGCCCTTGGTCCACGGGAATACGACCGTCGTGTTTGAAGGGAAACCCGTGGGCACGCCTGACGCAGGCACCTTCTGGCGTGTGATCTCTGAACATAACGTGCGCAGCTTTTTCACCGCCCCGACAGCGATCCGCGCGGTAAAACGCGAAGACCCCAAGGGGCTGGAGCGGGAAAAATATGATCTGTCTTGCCTGCGGTCCCTCTATCTGGCGGGCGAGCGCGCTGACCCCGATACCATTGAATGGGCGCAGGATATCCTGAACGTTCCTGTCTATGATCATTGGTGGCAGACCGAAACGGGTTGGACCATCGCGGGCAACCCGGCGGGTCTTGAGGCGCTGCCGGTCAAGATCGGCTCCCCCACGGTCGCGATGCCGGGGTATGACGTGCAAATCCTTGACGAAGCAGGGCATCCGCAAAAGCCCGGTGAATTGGGTGCCATCGCGATCAAACTGCCGCTGCCACCCGGCACATTGCCAACCCTTTGGAACGCTGCGGATCGCTACAAGAAAAGCTACCTCAACGCCTTTCCCGGATATTACGAAACCGGCGATGCGGGCATGATCGACGAGGACGGATATCTCTATATCATGGCGCGCACCGATGATGTGATTAACGTCGCAGGCCACCGCCTGTCCACGGGTGCCATGGAAGAGGTGCTCGCCAGCCACCCTGATGTGGCGGAATGCGCGGTCGTCGGTGTGAGTGATCAATTGAAAGGGCAATCCCCCCTTGGTCTTGTCTGCCTGACCAAAGGCGTCAACCGACCCCATGGCGAAATCACCACCGAATGCGTCAAGTTGATCCGGGACAAAATTGGCCCCGTAGCGGCGTTCAAAAATGCGCTGGTTGTGGATCGCCTGCCCAAGACCCGCTCTGGCAAGATCCTGCGCGCAACCGTCGTCAAAATCGCGGATAGTCAGGAGTTCAAACTGCCCGCGACCATAGATGACCCGGCCATTCTGGATGAAATCAAGGATGCGCTGCAAACGATCGGATATGCCAAGGGCTGATAGCTTCCGCTGGTTTGGACGAAAAAAAGCAGCCCCCTATGGGACTGCTGCTAGTCAGATATGCGCCAGCGATCAGGCGGCGTCTTTTAGATTGGCAAGAAACTTGTCGACTTGCACTTCCGCATCGGATTTCGCCAAACCGTAACGCTCCTGAATAAGGCCCACAAAGCGTTCCCGTTCACCGGCGGCTTTCTGGATTTCGTCATCCGTTAAATCACCCCATTGCGATTTGATCTCGCCTGTCATTTGTGACCAGTTGCCTTTGATTACGTCCCAATTCATGGTGTCTCTCCTTCATCTGAAACAGTCTCAGTTGAGTGAAACGCGTGCTCTCTACGCGCTGTTCACATGATCAACGCGCCATCAGACCATGGGTTCCATACAAAAGGCTATTTTTCTGGAACGTCGGCTTGCGTGGCACGCTCGCCGTCCTGAGGCTTCAGATCGTAGGGTTCTGCCACCTTCCAGACGTGATCCGGCACCATATTTTTCATCTTTGCCGGTTCTTCGCGGCGCAGATGCAGGATCGTCTCAGCGGCTTTCATCTCGACCCGCGTGCGCGCGAACTCAAGACCGCGCGGACCGATACGGGGTTGCAGCCAACTGACGATCGGTCGCAGCCAGTCAGGCATGCGGCGCAAGGGCAACCCGCCCGCCGCCCGCGCCGTATTGGCGATAAAACCTTTGACGGCGTTGGCTCGTTTACCCGCTGATCCCGGCGCTTGCAGGTGTATGCGCGCGCCCAGCCCTTCCAGCATTTCAGCCCCGCGCGCATTGCGTACCAATAGCCATTGATCCCCCTCACCGCCCATATAGCCCACGGTGATGTCCGCCAGACTGTTGGTGTAATCAACGCAGGTGCGACAGGTCAGCGGAAAGAAATCGCGCGGCAAGTCAGAAATCGGCAGCGACAAAAAGGGGATGAGCCGCTGGCGCCCATCCGTAAAACGCAACTCAACCTTAAAATCTGCGCGAAATTCCAGATAGGTGATCGTTTCGGGGGCTTCATCCAGCAACTTCAGAAATGTGTGGAAATTCTCGGTCGTTGTATTGTCAGAACAGGGCGTGCCGATGACGTAGAGACGCTCCAGCCCCAGATCGGCCTCAAGCGCGCGCAGGGCATAAATCTGGCAGGGAATCCCGATCACAGCGAGCCGTTTGAACCCCTGTGCCTGCGCCTCTTCCAGCAAGGCCAGCAGCGGCGCATATCCCATACGCATGCCGCGCGCGCGTGCCATATCACTGGCCTCAGTAATCAACGCAGGCTTGGGCCGCCAGCTGTCGGCATCATCCGGCACCATCGTCAGCACCGCATCCACACGAGCGCGCGTCAGCAAGTCTGCGGCCAGCGCGGTCGTGATACCCGTCCACTGCGCACCCTCCGCAGGGGCCACCATACGCGCGCGGTGCATGGCCTTGAACGGGCCGAAAAAGCTCTCATCGCCTGCCCCACGTGTACGCCCATGCACAGCCTTTTCCAATGCGGGGTAATCCGGCGCAATGAACTGACATGCTTTGCCACAGGCGCGCGGGTCCTTGAAACGCGATACCCCGCAATCCGTGCACAGCCCACGCGGGGCAGGGTCGCGAAAATCAGGCGTCAGCATCAGGTGAATTGCTCATTGATGAGACGTTCCTCAAGACCATGGCCCGGATCAAACAGAATGCGATGTGCCACCGATGGCTCAGAGCGGATTTCGACCGAGGTCACGTCCATAACCGACTGTGCGTCGGCTTCGGCCATAACCGGGCGTTTGTCATGCTCCAGCACATCAAAGCGCACCGTTGCATCCTGCGGCAAGAGGGCCCCCCGCCAGCGTCTTGGGCGAAAAGCGCTCATCGCAGTCAGCGCCAGCACCGCCGACCCGATGGGCAAAATTGGCCCGTGTGCCGAATAATTATAGGCGGTGGACCCTGCGGGCGTGCTCAACAAGGCGCCATCACAGACCAGTTCAGCCATGCGCAACCGGCCATCAATCGTCACCCGCAGCTTGGCCGCCTGCGGACCGGTGCGCAGCAGGGAAACCTCGTTGATCGCCAGCGCCTTGGTGGTTGATCCATCCGCGCAGGTCGCGATCATGGCCAGCGGGTTGATAACCTCTTCCTCGGCATCCGCGAGACGGGCGGGCAAGTCGCTTTCTGCATAGGCATTCATCAAAAAACCAATGGTCCCGCGGTTCATCCCGTAGACAGGTGCCGGGTGATCCTGCGTTGCATGAAGTGTTTGCAGCATGAAACCATCGCCCCCCAATGCGACAATGACATCCGCCTCTTGAACATCGACATTACCATAGCGGGTGACAAGCGCTGCTCGGGCCGTCTGCGCGACATCCGCCCGACTGGCAGTAAAGGCGATCTTGCTGGTCATGACAGGTTTCCGATCGGGGTCTTTGGACCTCAAAACAACCACATCTCTGTTCGGTTGACCAGCGTTGGCCGACTGAATTTATCCGCTGCATGATTGCAAGGCGCGCGCAGGATCACTAGACACGACGCATATTTCTAGTCGAGCGTCGCTTTACCAGCTTTGCCCGCGTCCTAGTTTCCGATACGAAACCGACTGCAACCTATTCACACAAGGGAGATGCCTCCATGAACGCCCCCCACCGCGCCCCCGGCTTTTTCACTCAGTCACTTGCTGACAGTGACCCGGAACTTTTTGGCTCCATCACGGCTGAACTGGGCCGTCAGCGCGACGAGATCGAGCTGATCGCCTCCGAAAACATCGTCTCTGCCGCCGTACTTGAGGCGCAGGGGTCGATCATGACCAACAAATACGCCGAAGGATATCCGGGGCGGCGGTATTATGGCGGCTGCCAATTCGTGGATGTGGCTGAAAACCTCGCCATCGAGCGGGCGTGCAAACTTTTTGACTGCGGCTTTGCCAATGTGCAGCCGAATTCCGGGTCTCAGGCCAATCAGGGCGTGTTCACTGCCCTTTTGCAGCCGGGCGACACCATTCTGGGCATGAGCCTTGATGCAGGCGGTCACCTGACGCATGGGGCAAAACCGAACCAGTCTGGCAAGTGGTTCAATGCCATCCAATACGGCGTGCGCCGCGAAGACAACCTGCTGGACTATGAACAGGTCGAAGCCCTCGCCAAAGAGCACCAGCCCAAGCTGATCATCGCCGGGGGCTCTGCTATCCCGCGCCAGATCGACTTTGCCCGGATGCGCGAAATCGCGGATATGGTGGGCGCGTATCTTCATGTGGATATGGCGCATTTTGCCGGTCTCGTGGCCGCGGGCGAGCATCCCTCGCCCTTCCCGCATGCGCATGTGGCCACCACGACGACGCATAAGACCCTGCGCGGCCCGCGCGGCGGCATGATCCTGACGAACGACGAGGCACTGGCGAAAAAGTTCAATTCCGCCATCTTCCCCGGCATTCAGGGCGGTCCGCTGATGCATGTGATCGCCGCCAAGGCCGTCGCCTTTGGCGAAGCGCTGCGGCCAGATTTCAAGTCCTACACAAAGCAGGTCATAAGCAACGCGCAGGCGCTGTCGGATCAGCTGATCAAGGGCGGGTTGGACACGATCACGCATGGCACGGACACGCATGTGGTGCTGGTCGATCTGCGCCCCAAAGGCGTGAAGGGCAACGCGACCGAAAAGGCACTGGGGCGCGCACATATCACCTGCAACAAAAACGGCGTGCCGTTTGATCCGGAAAAACCGATGGTGACTTCTGGCATCCGTCTGGGCAGCCCTGCCGGGACGACGCGCGGTTTCGGTGAGCCGGAGTTCCGCCAGATCGCGGATTGGATCATCGAAGTTGTCGACGGCCTCGCCGCCAATGGCGAGGAAAACAACGGCGCGGTGGAGGCCAAGGTCAAAGCCGAGGTCGCAGAGATGTGCGCCCGCTTCCCAATGTATCCAAACCTCTAAGCACCAGACGGCCCTGCACGATCACGTGCGGGGCCGAACGATTTCAGCCCGCAACCCAGTTGGGCAGCGTCAGCGAGATCGCAGGCACAAAGGTAATCAGCAACAGCGCGATGAGAATCGCGATGTAAAATGGCCAGATGGTGCGAACCGCCTTCTCCATCGGCAGTTTCCCAACAGCGCAGCCGACGAAAAGGCACGATCCGACGGGCGGCGTGCACAAGCCAAGCCCCAGATTGACCAGCAGGATCATCCCGAATTGAAGCGGGTCAATCCCCAGACTGTGGGCGACCGGCAGGAAGATCGGCGTGCAGATCAGGATGAGGGCTGCCATGTCCATGATCATGCCCAGCACCAGCAGGATGAGGTTGATCATCAGCAATATCAGGATCGGATTTTCCGTCATACCGGTCAAAAGGTCCACCGTCTTGAGCGGCACCTGATAAAACGTCAGCATATAGGCAAAGGCCCCGGCGCAAGCGATCAGGATCATGACCATGGCCGTCGTCTTGACCGCCTGCGTGACCGCCGTGCGGAATTTGAGCCACGTGATCGAACGATAGACCAACAAGGTGACGAAAAACGCGTAAAGAGCCCCAAATGCCCCCGACTCGGTCACAGTGAAAACACCGGACAAGACGCCGCCGACGATGATCACAGCCGTCAACAGACCCGGGATCGCCCCAAAGAATGCCATCACAAGTGCTGTCCAGCCGGGAAACTGTTCGGCCTGATAGCCACGTTTCACCGCCACCAGATAGGCCGCCAATGCGAGGCAAAAGCACATCAGAATACCGGGTACGACACCGGCCAGAAAGAGTTTTGAGATTGAAATGCCGCCCCCTGCCGCAATGGCAAAGATGATCATGTTGTGACTGGGCGGAATGATGATGCCAGCGATGGAAGACGTCACCGTGACGTTAACGGCATAATCCGCATCATAGCCTTTTTCTTTCATCACCGGGACCAGAATGGATCCAAGCGCGGAAATATCAGCAATCGCCGAACCAGAAATGCCCCCAAACAGCATCGACGAGAAAACATTGACGATGCCCAGCCCGCCGCGCACGGCACCAACGGCAGCAGATGCGAATTTGACCAGACGCATGGCAATGCCGCCATGGAACATCAATTCGCCCGCGAAGATGAAAAATGGGATCGCCATCAGCGCAAAGACATTGATCCCGCTCACGATCCTTTGGAAACCGATCATCAGGGGCAAGCCTTCGTACCAGAAGGCAACAATGGCAGAGATACCGAGCGCGAAAGCAACAGGCGTGCCGATCACGACACAGAGCGCGAATGCCCCCAAAAGAACCAAAATGCCCACGGTAAATCCCTATTCTATACTGTCACTGCGGTCATCCACGCCCAAAAACAGGCGGATAAGATGACCAACCGAGAAAATGAGTATCAGCCCGCCGCCGATGGTCAGCGGGAGCGATCGCAACCCTTCGGGCAGTTGGATCAGAGGGATCAGCGACCCCCATTTGAAAATCGTGAGCTGTGCGCCGTACCACAGCATGAGCCCGCCAAAACCGGCCATGAGCACATCCGACAGCACAACAAAAAAGCTGCGCACCCGTGGCGGAACAGCGCTGCGCAACAGCGAGACGGACAGATGGGTGTTTTCATGCACACCGACGGCTGCGCCCAGAAAAGCGATCAGCATCACGAGCAGCAGCGCCATCTGTTCCACCCATGTGGGTGTGGCGTTCAACACGTAGCGTCCAAAAACCAACCAGCCGAATATGACCGTCAGGAAAACCAATGCCACTCCGGTCAGAATGCGGCAAACAAACGCCAGCGTATCAAGCACCGCCGCCATGCGTTTTACGAAAAAAGGAAGGGGCCGCGCGTCGCTCATCCACATTCTCCGCCGTGGAGGTGTCTGGCCCCCGATGTTGGGAGCCAGACCATTTCACCTTGGATCAACACACAGATTATTCTGTGGCCTGAATAAGCTCGACGAGCGCGCGCAGATCCGGGTTGGTTTCAAAGTAAGCTTCATAGACCGGCGCCATCGCAGCCTGGAACGGTGCCTTGTCAGCAATTTCGTTCACAACCACGCCGGCAGCTTCCACCGCGGCACGGCTTGCCGCTTCGCGCTTGTTCCAGAGGTCACGCTGATAAAGCGCGGATTCCTGCGCCGCTTCGAGGACGGCGGTTTTCATCTCTGGCGACAGGCTGTTGAACGTACCGATGTTCATGCAGATGCATTCGGGGATAATCAGGTGTTGTGACAGTGAATAATACCCTGCAACTTCAAAGTGCCCCGTGGATTCGTAAGACGGCCAGTTGTTTTCGGCTCCATCCACAACACCGGTTTTCAGCGCTTGATATACCTCAGCAAATGCCATCGGGGATGGGTTGCCGCCAAGCTCGGCGATCATGCCTGTGAACAGTTCGTTGTTCATCACGCGTACCTTCATGCCTTCGACATCGGCTGGCGTGTTGATCGGTTTATCACCGTTATAAAAGGACCGTGCGCCCGCATCATACCATGCCAGCGGCTGAAGACCTTTTTCGGCCATACCCGCTGCAATTGTCGCACCGGCTTCGCCGTTGAGCACACGGAACATGTGCGGGACGTCTTTGAAAATAAAGGGCAGTGAGACAACATTCGCCGCCGGGACAATCGGCCCGATGGGGCCCAGATTGAAGTTGCCGATTTCCAGCGCGCCTGCGCGCACCTGCTCGACGGCGTCGGGCTGGCTGCCCAATGTGCCGCCGTGGAACATCTGCAACGTGTATTCGCCGTCTGTTTTCACAGCAAGCAGCTCTGCAAATTTGTCCATGGCTACGGTGTTTGGATAACCGTCGACGTGGATATTCCAGCCGCGCCAGTTGTCCGCGCTTGCGACGCTTGCCACGACAGCGAGCGCCACAGCGCCCGCAAATGATTTGGTTAGTGCATTGAACATGATGTCCTCCCTTGGTTTTATCTCAGTGACACCCGCCGGTACGCCTTGTGAGCTGCCAGATCATTGGCAGCGCACGGCCCCCTCCCTGACAAGGTGTCGTGTATCGATGCGTAAAGGAAGACTAGTATACCAGAATTGTCAACTCTAATACGCTCTGTGCGCACGACATGCATCTGACAGAACAGTCATGACCAACGGGACACGGCACGCTGCAAGCGAAACAGGCTGCGGGTCAACAGGCTTTGGTGCGGTGCCAATGGGTATATGATTGACCGGGCGTGACGGAACGAAAGCGATCAGGCGTTACAGAAAATCGTCTCGTCTGGGCGTAAAACCGTCGACGAGCATGCCCGGTTCCAGGCATACACACCCATGTTCCTGATTGGCGGGCACAACGAAGCTGTCACCCGGTCCGACGTCGCGCGTTGTGTCGCCGAGGGTGAAGCGGAAACGCCCGCTTTCGACATAGGTCGACTGAACATGCGGGTGATGGTGCAGTGCGCCCGTGGCCCCTTCCTTATCAAAGCGAAAGGCCACCACCATCAGGTCAGGATGATCCGACAGCACCTGACGTGTCACATTTTCGCCGGTGGATACAATTGGATAATCAGACATATCACGCCCTTTCAGTACAATCAGGAAAACACCATGCCACCGTTGATGTCGATATTCGCACCGGTAATGAATGCGGAATCCGAGCAGGCGAGAAACAGGATCAGATTGGCCGTGTCCTCGGTCGTGCCCTGCCTTTTGACAGGCGCCGTGGCCTCAAAACCGCGCCGCCCCGCATCAGGGGTGTGCACATTGTGGAAATCAGTATCAATCATACCGGGGCACAGGGCGTTCACGCGGATGTCCGGCCCAAGCTCTTTTGCGAGCCCGCGCGTCATGGTCATCACCGCACCCTTTGACGTGGCATAAGCCACAGCACCGGCACCGCCGCCGTCCCGCCCTGCCTGACTGGCGAGGTTCACGATTGCGCCGGATTTCATATGCGCAAGACAGGCCTTCGTCATCATGAACGTACTGGTCAGGTTCAGATCCATAACGGCATTCCAATGATCCAGCGGCATCTCGGCGATGGTTTTGCGCGCGATCAGGCCGCCCGCGTTATTGACCAGAATATCTATGCCGCCAAAGTCAGCGACGGTTTTTGACACCAGCGCTTCGACGTCTTCGGGTTTGGTCAAATCACCCTTCAGGGCAAAGGCCTGTCCGCCCTGTGCTTTGATCTGCGCCACAGCCGCATCTGCACCGGTACTGCTGGAAAAGTAGTTGATCGCCACATTAGCACCTTCCGCCGCCAGCTTGATCGCTGCGGCCTGACCGATGTCACGCCCCCCACCTGTAATGATTGCCGTTTGCCCTGCTAGTTTCATGGCCTGCCCTTTCCGCTGCTTCTCGCACTGGTATACTAGTCATTTAACTGGTATACCAGTGCGAGTTTACGGCGCACCTGAGGATCACAACGGAACCAGACGCCTGGCCCGCACGGTTCTGTCGCAAGCTCACTTCAGGCAAGACGTCCTGAAGCACACAAAGACCATGGAGGTGATGCAATGGCTCAGGCCACACAACTTGGCGAGCGGCGTACCAGCGTTGACGACATATTTGACCACCTTCACGACGAAATCCTGTCGTTGCGCCTGCGTCCGGGCGACAAGATTTCCGAAGCCGATATCGCCGCCCGGTTCGGTGTGTCCAGACAGCCCGTGCGGGACGCGTTCAGTCGGCTGGCCACGCTTGATCTTTTGCTGATCCGCCCACAACGCGCCACCGAAGTGAAACGATTTTCGCTGCGCGAGATTGCCAAGTCACGTTTTGTGCGCGCTGCCGTGGAACAGGAAGTCTTGCAACGCGCGTCGCAATATTGCGACGCAACCGGCGCGGCGGAACTCGACGCAGCACTTGCGGCACAGGAACAGGCGATAGAACAGAATGACCTAGAGACCTTTGGAGAACTGGATTACAAATTCCATCAGATCCTGTGTCATATCGCCAAGGTGGATTTTGCTTTCGACGTCATCCGCACGGAGAAATCAAACGTCGACCGCCTGTGCATTCTGAGCCTCTCCAAAGGGGATCGGATGCCTGATCTTGTGGCCGATCACCGGCGTATCGCAGAAGCGGTCAGAAAACATGATGCGCAGAGCGCGGTCGAGAACGGCATGCGTCACCTCTCCCGACTGGATGCGACGATCGAACAGATTTCGATTACAAATGCGAATTACTTTGAACGCGAGTAAATCCAAAGCCTGATCAAGTGGCGCCTGCCACACCGTTTTCATACCGTCAAAGACATCAGAGGACGCATGACGACGCAGCCTCAGGCGGGCACGATTCAGGCTTTTTCATTTTTTGTTTCTTTTTTTGAACCCAACGCGGCATCGGCGCGACCAATGGGTATCTCGCCAGTTGCGGGGCACTGACACAAGGCCACAACACCTTGGGCAGGCTTCGGACAGGCGGCGGTGAAATTGAAAACGATGATGATATTAGCATGGAGAATCCAATGTCCCTTTTTAACCTTTTCAATCTTTTTTCCAACGGCCTCGACATTAAAGGATCTGACAAGAGCGATCTGATCATCGGCTCCTTTGGCAATGATACGATTGCCGGGAACGGTGGCGACGATCTGATGTTTGGTCTGTTCGGCAATGATAAAATGTCCGGTGGTCTGGGCGATGACACGATTTTCGCGGGTGGCGGCCATGACATCGTCGAAGGTGGCGAGGGCGAAGATGCCCTTTATGGCAACAACGGCAATGACGTGATCGTCGGCAACAGAGGCGACGACAAGATGTTTGGCGGATCAGGCAACGACAAGCTGGTCTGGAACAACGGCGACGGTTCTGACCTGATGAATGGTGGCAGCGGGTATGATAAGGTACAGGTGAATTTCAACACCGACCTTGTGGATAATGACCTGCAAAACAAGGACGTCGCAGAATTTGAGACAACCGACACAGGCGTCCAGTTCGCCCGCACCGAAGTCAATGATCAGTCCGAACGCGGCCTGTTCCAACTCGACATCCGCGAAACCGAAGTGCTGGAGACGAATTTCGGCGGCGGTGATGATACTGCAGTAATCAAAGGCGATGTGCTTGAACAGATCGCTCTGAACCTTGATGGCGGGGACGGCGTCGACACGCTGGATCTGTCACAGGTTGATGCGGGCATCAAGGTGGACCTTGCCGCTGGCAAACTGGCGCATTCCAAAGCCGAAAACTTCGAGAACGTCATTGGCACCGAGTATAAGGATCTGCTCAGGGGCGATGCCCAGGACAACGTCATTTCGGGTCTTGGCGGCGATGACCAGCTTGGCGGTCGGGGCGGGGATGACACGCTGATCGGCAACAAGGGCAACGACAAGGTCTTTGGCGGCGACGGCGATGATCTGCTGATCTGGAACAATGGCGACGGGTCGGACCTGATGCACGGCGGCAACGGATATGACCGCTTGCAGGTCAACTTTGACACGGACCTTGTGAATGACGATCTGCAAAACAAGGACGTGGCCGAGTTTTCCGTGGCGGACATCGGGCTGCAATTTGCACGTACCGAGGTGAATGATCAGTCAGAGGCTGGCCTGTTCCAACTGGACGTGCGTAACATCGAAGTGTTGGAAACAAACTTTGGCGGCGGCGACGACACGGCCGTGATCAAGGACAACATCCTCAAGCGGATCGAACTTGAACTGGATGGCGGCGATGGCGTGGACCTTCTCGACCTCAGCGATGCAGCATCGGCGGTCACTGTTGATCTCGCGGCAGGCACCATCACCGACGGGGCGAACACATCCACAGCGATCAACTTCGAGAACGTCACCGGCACGGATTTCAACGACACGATCACCGGCAACGATCAGGACAACGTGATCCGCGGTGGTGCCGGAAACGATGTGATGTCAGGCGGTGCGGGCGCAGATACTTTCGTGTTCTTCGAAGAGGACGCGGGCGTCGACATCATTCTCGATTTTAACTTCAACGAAGACAGCCTCCTGTTCCTCACCAAAGATCCGGAGGTCACAACCGACAGCCTGCTGTCAAACCTGACGCAGACCGGGGACGACGTGGAACTGGCCTTCAACAACAAGGTGATCACATTCGAAGACACTGTGGTTTCCGACTTTAACGCCGACGATTTTATGATTGCATAAGTAACGAGTACATCTGAGGCGAGTGGCCCCGTCAGCTTTCGGCTGGCGGGGTTACGTAATTTCGCCCGCCACGGTTTGAATCTGACGCAAAACCTGCCTCATACCTTGGTATTCCTCTCGCCCTGCACGGTTGCTGACAAGCAAAATGGGCGGAAAAACGCACAGCGCGTGGCTTTACCCACTCTGTTGTCTCGCTTGTGAGTTGTGTCTGACTGTGCACAATGGCACTTCTTGTTTGCGCAATCTTCTGGACCGGTAAGCAAAAATTCGATGGATGACAAAGATCTCATTGCACGCATTGCTGCAGGCGACAAAAGCGCAATGCGGGACCTCTACACCCGGTATGATCAGGCCATCTATGCGTTTGCCATGGGGCGTTGCGGAAATTCCGAACTCGCCTCGGATTGCGTGCATGACACAATGCTTGATGTGTGGCGCACAGCGTCGCGCTTTGGCGGGCAATCAAGCGTCAAGACCTGGCTGTTTTCGATTGCGCGCAACAAGTTGGTCGATGCTTTGCGCAAACGCGGCAAGCTCTCGTTTGTGGATGAGGTGCCGGAAAGCGCGGATACCGCACCGGACCCAGAGGCCGCAGCAATCGCGGCATCGGAAAAGCAACGGCTTCATACCTGCCTGAAAGGGTTGAAAGATGTGCAGCACTCCGCCATCCGCCTCGCCTTTCTCGAAGACCTGACCTACCCCGAGATCGCTGAAATCGAAGCCGTGCCAGTCGGGACCATCAAAACCCGCATTTTCCACGCCAAACAGGCACTGATGCGGTGTCTCGCCGCCGGGTTGCATCGCTGACGCTGTTTTAATTCTGTTGGGTCACATGGGGCGCATCGGATCACTCCGGCCCCCCCTTTCCGAATGCTTCAGATTATTGTTCGACAACCAATTCGACGATATCGCTGCGTGTGTTCAACGCAACGAGCGCTTCTTGCAAGGATGTTTGGCTGATAAAGGACACGCGCACCAACCCCAGAGCCGTTGGCCCGTCAGATATTGTGCCACCCAAAGGACCCAGCAACGCGCCAATCTCACCAAAACGCGCCGCATCGCTGAATTTGACTTGCAAAACGAAAGCCCCCGCACCCTCGGTTGCAGGGGCAAAGCCGTCAGGTACACCGCTGATGCGCGGCACGACCGCGACCTGCCAGGCCATAACCGCTATTGTGGCCACCGCCGCATATCGCAAAATCTGCGCCAAAGGGCTGCGGTTGTCATTTGCTGGCTTTGGCATGGGTGTGATGCTGGCGGACAACCTGTCCCAGACCGCATCGCTGTTGTCGTGTTTCGGCTCTGCCCGCAGCGCGCCACGCACGGACTGCATTACGGCCACCTCGGAGGAAAGTGCTGCATCGGCCGACATGTCTGCTTCAAACGCTTGCCGGTCCTGCGGTGGCAGCCGGTCTTGCACGTAGTTCAGTATCTTGTCGTCGCGATCCATTTCGTCACAGCCATACAGTTGCAGTGTTCACCTCTTTGTCGCACAGTCTTGGGGAAAGGTTCAAAAAAACTTTGCGCCGCTGAATTTTTTTGAACCCTCGCTCGGTGCGGTGCGACAAATCTAGCGAGGTGGGGCGTAACTCTGCGCCTCCCCATCCCGACAGGAGATACCACGTGATTAACGCACTGCAGTTCCTTCGCCAAGTTCTGATCATCAGCCTTCTGTTCGTTCTGGTAGGGTGCGCGCCTTTGACGACTTCCCCCGACAAAAACGACACGAATGTGGTCGGGCAGCGCAAAGTCATCGCGCTTGTCCCGGATGCGCAAGCGACCGAAGGCATGCGCGCAGCAGGGCTTTCAGGCGGCTATCAACTTCTGGATGTAACGGATCTGGCGGGGCTTGATCTTACGATGCTGACCTTTCGGATGCCTGACGGCATCACCGGACCACAAGCAATTGCCGCGCTTGAAGCGGCAGTGCCCACCTCAACCGTTGGCATCAATCACGCCTACCGCCTCCAGCAATCCAGCAGTGCCGCGCAAGAGCTGGATTATGCCAACGCAATGATGCGATGGCGCACAGATGGGTGTCGTGCGCAGGTGCCGGTGGGTGTGATCGACACAGGGATCGATACCACCAGCCCCGCTTTGGACGGCGCGCGCATCGTGACGCGCGCGTTCTTTGAAGGTCGCGCCGCACCGGCTGCGCATGGCACGGATGTCGCCTCTGTTCTGGCCAATCCCAGCCGCCTGAAAGACGTCACGATCTACGGCGCAAACGTGTTCGGGCAGCAAGACGCGCTGGGGCTGAAGGCGGGTGCGGATGCACTGGTGCGCGCACTCGACTGGCTGGCGGAGGAAGACGTCCGCTTCGTCAATCTCGCCCTCGCCGGTCCTTACAACAAACTGCTCGACCTTGCCGTGGAACGTTCGGTGGACCGTGGGTTGATCCTTGTGGCAGCGGTGGGCAACGACGGGCCGAACGTTGATCCTTTGTATCCCGCAGGTTTTGACGGGGTGATCGCCGTGACTGCAGTGGACGCCGACGGACGAATCTACCGCAACGCGGTGCGTGGCCCGCATGTGGATATCGCCGCCCCCGGTGTGGACATTCTTGTGCCATCCGGGGGCAGCGTTCGGTTCGTGACGGGTACGTCGATCGCGACCCCCTTGATCACGGCCCGGCTGGCGGCTGATCCGACCCTTGTAAATGCGCGCAGTGTTTCGGATGTGCGCAAGCGTCTGGCCGCAACCAGCGCGGAACTGGGCCGTTCAGGGCGCGACCCGGTATACGGATACGGCCTCGCCCTCGCCGAAGACATCTGTGGCGATTGATATTTATCCGCCGTCATCGCGACCGGAGGGTTACATGCACTCCGCCAGCGCCGTTGCGAGATTTCCGATCAGCGCGGGATAAAGCGCCGGTCCGGGTTCGAGGTCTGACCCAAGCGGATCAATTATGCCCGTTTTCGCCTGCGTGCCATCGAGAACGGTCGCAACAAGACCTGAGTTGAATTGCGGCTCGGTCAGAACACAATCGACGGCTTGTTCTGCGATCCGGCCTTGAATCTCGGCAATCCGTGCCGGGCTGGGGTCTGAGGCATCACTCAGTGAAATCGCGCCTGCTGCCGGGAAGTCGAAATCCGCTTCGAAATACTGATAGGCGTCATGAAAAACGATGAACTCACCACCGCGCACTGGTGCAAGCGTGGCATTCACCTCATCAATGAGCGTTTCCATTTCCGCGCGTCCCGCAGCCGCGTTCGCAAAGTAGATGCTGGCATTATCAGGGTCAGCCGCGGACAGCTGCCCTGCTATTACGTTCAGCCAGTTTCGTGCGTTTTGAGGCGACAGCCATGCGTGCGGATCATGCTCCCCGTGCGCGTGATCCTCATGCCCTGCGTCCTTGTGGCCATGATCATCATGCGCGTCCTCGGCGTGATCATGGTCTTTGTACGCGTGTTCTGCGTGATCTTCGTCACCGTGATCGTCGTGGTCATCGTGATCTGCGTGGTCATCGTGATCATGCGCCTCAAACAACGCGCTCTCGCGGAATTCCAATGCAATTGTACCCGGCGCATCAAGCAATTCGCTCACCAACGCATCAGACGCAAGTGTCTCAAGGGTGTCGGTGAGCCATGGCGTAAGACCGGGGCCAATCCAGAACACGAGGTCGGCATCCTGCAGCGCTGCCGCTTCGGAGGGGCGCAGGCTATACTCATGCGGGCTGGCACCGGACTGAACGATAAGGTCGGGCGCGCCGACACCCTCCATCACCCGCGCGACAAGAGAGTGAACCGGCGCAATATCAACGGCGACCCGGGGTGCCTGTGCAGAAGCGGCCCCCCCAATCAGCGCGGCTGTGAGGGAGAGAGCAAGACGCATTCTGGACATCGGTAATTCCATGTGATTATATAACATTACAGCTGAGATAAATAAAATGTAATAACATGACAAGTGATTCGACGCATAACGGTACTGGCGGCCCGCTGGGGTTTGCGCTTCATGATCACGATGTCTGTGTGAGTGACACGCTGGCAGCGGCAGAAGCGCGCTGCGCCGCGGACGGGCTTCGGTTTACGCCTGTGCGCCGCAAGGTTCTGGAGATTTTGCTGCAGGAGCACCGCGCTCTTGGTGCCTATGCAATCCTTGACCGCTTGCGCGAAGACGGGTTTGGCTCGCAGCCACCTGTCGCTTACCGGGCGTTGGATTTTCTGGTCCTGAACGGTCTGGCCCACAAGATTGAGCAGTTGAACGCCTTTATCGCATGCGTCCACCCCAGCGAAGCGCACACACCCGCCTTCATGATCTGCCGTCTGTGCGACGCGGTGGCCGAAACACACTCATCCCCTGCAAAAGGCGCGTTGGGGGACGCCGCACGCGCCACGGGCTTTCGGATAGAACGGACCATCGTCGAAGCAGAAGGCGTTTGCCCGACCTGCGCCGAAAAGGCAGATGCATGAGCCTGGTTGATGTTGAAGGGCTCAGCGTCCGCTACGGTGCCAGAACAGTTTTGTCGCGCGTCTCCCTGAACATCGCACCGGGGGAGATCGTGACCATCGTGGGTCCAAACGGTTCAGGTAAAACCAGCCTGTTGCGGGCAATTATCGGCGCGGTGAAGCCGTTTCAGGGTCGCGTCACTCGGGGTCCCGGCGTCACATTGGGATATGTCCCGCAAAAGCTGCATATCGACGAAACGCTCCCAATCACGGTCTCTAGGTTTCTGAAGCTTCCCGGTGGCGTGGAGTCTGCAGACATAGATCAGGCGCTGGCGCAGGCTGGGGTGCGGGATTTGTCCAAATCGCAGTTGTCTCAACTCTCGGGCGGGCAGTTTCAGCGGGTGATGCTGGCACGCGCACTGATTGGAAAACCTGATCTGCTGCTTCTGGATGAGGCCACGCAAGGGCTGGATCAACGCGGCTCGGCCTCCTTTTACCAACAGATCGAAAGCGTGCGTCAGGAAACGGGATGTGCCGTTTTGATGATCAGCCATGAATTGCATGTCGTGATGAGCGCCTCTGACCGCGTGATTTGCCTGAATGGGCACGTCTGCTGCGAAGGCACACCGGCAGTGGTGGCATCCGCGCCGGAATACCGCGCCCTTTTTGGTTCAGGAACCGGCGGCGCATTGGCGCTTTACCGGCATGAACATGATCACGAACATGACCACAAGGACGGGTGCGATCACGAACAGGCAAAACACGACCGAACAGAGGCCGCTGAGTAATGCTGGATGATTTCATGGTACGCGCTGCCTTAGCCGGGATCGGCGTGGCCGTTGCCGCAGCCCCCTTGGGATGTTTCGTTGTCTGGCGGCGGATGGCGTATTTTGGCGATGCCACGGCACATGCAGCAATTCTGGGCGTGGCCTTGTCGCTCGCCTTCTCGATGTCGATCTTCATTGGCACCATGGTCGTGGCCTTGCTGATGGCCCTGACGGTCAGCGTATTGTCTGGCCGGGGCTATGCGATGGACACGTTGCTCGGTGTTCTGGCGCATTCAGCCCTTGCCTTTGGGCTGGTTGCCGTGTCGTTTTTGTCCGGCGTACGGATCGACCTGATGGCCTATCTCTTTGGCGATATCCTCGCGGTATCGCGCGGTGACCTCGCGGTGATCTGGGGCGGTGCGGCACTGGTTGTCCTGCTGATCGGTTGGCGTTGGTCGGCATTGCTCACATCAACGCTGAACGAAGACCTGGCCCATGCAAGCGGGATTGACCCCAAACAAGAACAACTCGTGTTGACGCTTGCATTGGCCATCACCGTCGCCGTTGCGATCAAAGTCGTGGGGGTGCTTCTGATCGCCGCTATGCTGATCATTCCCGCCGCTGCCGCACGTCCCCTGTCACGAACCCCGGAAGGCATGGCCCTTGCCGCTGGTGCAATCGGGACCCTGTCAGCCATCGTGGGGCTGCGTGCCGCCTATGTCTTTGACACGCCGGCAGGCCCGTCAATTGTCTGCGTTGCTGCACTGAGCTTCCTCGCCACGAGCTTGATCAGGAATTTCAGACCCGCAGCGTAAAGCTGATAATCCAATCAAAGCCGGGACTGCGTCACGAAGGATATACCTCCGTAGTCTGCCTTCAACCCGTGATCTTCAAGACTGGTTTGCTGCCGTGGACCTCACATCTCATTGTCCGTCATCGCACCCCGTCGATTGGTGCGATTTCGATCCCGCTGTCATTGTGGTCGACAAGGGCCGGGTGGCTGGGATAGAGAACGCACTGCGCTGAATCAACACATGGGCTGTTTGTGGACCTTTTTATCAAGACCCATCTCAAATATACGGCTCAGCAACCCAGCGATTTGCTTTTGCAGATCGAGGCGCTGTCAGACGTGAATCAGATCTGCAGTCGGACGCGCCTGATCCTGAACAACGACGCGACGCAACAGGAATTGTCCGGCAATGACACCAATGGAACACGCCGCTGGGTGCATTGTGAGGCGCTGTTTGACTGTCGCTACGAAACACAGGTGCGCATTGCGCGACACGAAGCCAACATAGAAGGACTACCCGAAACCCCGCGCATGCAGATCCCCGGCGACGTCATCCAATACATGACGCCATCGCGCTATTGTCAGTCTGACCTGTTTTTGGATTTCGTCGCCACGCAGTTCGATGGTTTGACCGGGGGCGCATTGGTCAGCGCCCTCAGCACTTGGGTGAATACGAACTTCACCTACGACAATGGCGTCAGCCACTCGGGAACAACCGCGACGGACAGTTTTGCCAGCCTCTCCGGCGTCTGCCGTGACTATGCTCATGTACTGATTTCTCTGGCGCGCGCGGGTGGCATTCCGGCCCGCTTTGTCAGCGCATATGCCCCTGACGTGGTGCCACAGGATTTTCATGCCGTCGTTGAGGTATATTTGGACGGCGCATGGCATATCATTGATCCGACGGGAATGGCACAGGCACCGGAGGTTGCGAAAATCTGCGTGGGGCGCGATGCAGCGGACGCGTCGTTCCTGACCTCCTACGGTGCGATAGACCTCAAGGAACAATCGGTAGACGTCATTCGGATGCCTAAATAGGACGCGGTTCCGCAGTGGGTTTACGGAATACCAAGGAATTGATGATTGTGTCCGCGAGGTTTCAGCACTAGATAAACAAGCCGGATGACCGGGTATCTTACCCCTGTTTTGGATCACAAATGACCTACTGTGTCGGCCTGCGTTTACGCCGTGGCCTCGTTTTCATGTCGGATACCCGCACCAACGCCGGTGTGGATAACTTTTCGACCACCAAAAAGATGTTCACCTGGGAAGTGCCGGGGGAACGTGTGATCACTCTCATGACCGCTGGCAATCTGGCGACGACGCAGGCGCTGATCAGTTTGCTGGAAGAGCGATCCAAGACTCCATCTGAACGCAGCCCATCGATCCTTGAGCGGCCCACCATGTTCGAGGTTGCGCGTCTGGTCGGTGCGACCCTGAAAGAAGTGATCGCAGACACCACGGGCGCCGGTCCGGCGGCCTCCTCCCGCTTTAAAGCGTCAGTGATTGTGGGCGGGCAGGTCAGAGGCGGCCTGCCAACGCTATTCTTGATCTATCCCGAAGGTAATTTCATCGAGGTGACGGAAGACGCACCGTTTTTCCAGATCGGTGAAGCAAAATACGGCAAACCAATCCTCGTGCGCGCCTATGATCCCGATCTGAGTTTCGAGGACACGATCCGGCTTTTGATGGTCTCATTCGATTCGACCATCAAGGCGAACCTGTCGGTGGGCTTGCCGCTTGATCTGCAAATCTACGCAAACGACAGCTTCACGATCGAAGAACAGTCCCGGGTTGAAGCGGATGACGCCTATTATCAGTCGATTTCCGAGAGCTGGGGCGACGCGTTGCGCAACGCATTGATGGATTTACCACCCTATAAACGCGCCTGAAAAACTCTGTTCGGAATTTCTACGCCAGCGGCCTTTGGGCGGAAGCCTGACAAACACAGTGTTCAGGGCAGCAAAATCTGTACATGGATGGTGATGCTGCTCACCTAAAACTCGAGTGAGGCGGCCCGAGAACTATTGGAATTGGTATCAAAGCGTCTAATGGGACGCGCATGCTGGTGAACAACCAACCCCACCTGCAGGAAAACGCGCGCATAATATAAATGATTTGGCAGGGGCTGAGGGACTCGAACCCACGACCCTCGGTTTTGGAGACCGATGCTCTACCAACTGAGCTAAACCCCTATGCCGATACTCGGCGTAGTCGGATTTGCGTCCGGGTTCAAGAGGCATCGCAGGTTGGGGCTCGAAAAATACAGAGGTCAATGCATACTTAATTGAACTGTTTACGCCGCAAAGGGTAAACGTGGGCGTTGAGCACGCTGCGACGACCCCTGTGTTGTTGCTCTTCACTCTCAAAACGGGGATTGGCCACGTAAATGAATCAATCACTTTCAATCGTTGCGGTCGTCGTCAGGGACTATGATGCAGCAATAGACTTTTATACTCAAAAACTCGGCTTTGAGTTGGTCGAGGACACATATCAACCTGAACAGGATAAACGTTGGGTTTTGGTGAAACCGAAAGGCAATGGACAAACCTCTGTGCTGCTTGCAAGAGCCTCAACTGCAGATCAGGAGAAATACATCGGCAATCAGACCGGTGGCCGGGTTTTTCTATTTCTTGAAACCGATGACTTTGCCCGGGATTTCGAGAATTACAAAAACAAAGGTGTAAAATTCGTCAGATCGCCAAAAGAAGCCCCCTACGGCACGGTTGCGGTCTTTGAGGACTTGTACGGCAATTTGTGGGATCTTGTTCAATTCAGGTAATCCGAACAGGCACAAACCGTTGAGGCTGAATGCCAATAGATGTCGGATGCAGAAGCGCCTAGGTGGTGAACGGCTATACGCTATCCGTCACATGAACACTGCTTCTTGCACCTATGAGCAGTGCGCTTTTACCCACAGTCCTTGGGTCGCTTAATCAAAGCCAAAAGGCCGCAGTGTTCTCCGCGGCCTTTTGTTTACCTGCTGAGTGTAGCGCGCGCCCTTGCGGGCGCGAACCGTTACTCCGTAATCTTTGATACGCCTTTTTGTGCGCGTATCGGGATTACTCGGTGATTTTGGACACGACGCCGGC
>NZ_BPES01000005.1:0-262976 GCF_019654895.1 Roseobacter sp. OBYS 0001 | reverse complement strand
ACCGTCGTCACAGACCTCATCACAAACCGAATGAACAAACAGGACGCTTGATAAAATGGATGGATCACCACACCCAAACACCGCACCCGTTCTGATCCTGCTTGGCCCTCCGGGGGCAGGCAAGGGCACGCAGGCACGCATGCTGCAAGAAAAATTCGGACTTGTGCAACTCTCCACCGGTGACCTTTTGCGCACCGCTGTGGCCGCGGGCACCAAGGCCGGGATTGAAGCCAAGGCCGTTATGGCCGCAGGCGGGCTGGTCAGCGACGAAATCGTCCTGCAAGTCCTTGCTGACCGCTTGTCAGAACCCGACTGCGCCTCTGGCGTGGTGCTGGACGGGTTTCCGCGCACAACGGGTCAGGCCGAGGCGCTGGATCAGATGCTCGCAACATCTGGCCAGCACATCAATGCCGCAATCGCGCTGGAGGTCGACAATGTCAAAATGGTCCTGCGCATTGCAGGCAGGTTTACATGTGGCGGCTGCGGTGAGGGATATCATGACACGTTCAAACCAACCAAGGTCGATGGTGTATGTGACGGATGTCAAAGCACAAATATGACCCGCCGCGCAGATGACAACGCCCAGACGGTGATGTCACGGCTCGACGCCTACGAAGAACAAACCGAGCCGCTGATTGCATATTATGACGGCAAGGGCGCGCTGCGGCGGGTGGATGCGATGGGGGACATCGCGGCCATCGCGCAGAGCATCGCGCAAATCGTTTCCAAAGTAACAGCCTAACAAATTGCGGGCCACATCCGGCCCGCGACAGCACTTAAAAGGAGGAACGCCAAAATGGCAGAACAACAGACAAACTCAGAAGGCCGGGCAGCGGAGGACGCGGGGGGCTATTGGACCGCGAACGTCCGCATGATCCGGATCAGTCTGGTCATATGGGCCGTCGTGTCCTTTGGCTTTGGCATTTTGCTGCGCCCGTTACTGTCAGGTATCGGCGTTGGCGGCACGGACCTGGGCTTCTGGTTTGCCCAGCAAGGCTCAATTCTCGTGTTTCTCGGCCTGATCTTTTTCTACGCCTGGCGGATGAACAAGCTCGACAAACAATATGGTGTGGAGGAATAGGCAATGGACCAGTTTACACTAAACCTGCTGTTTGTGGGCGCGTCTTTCGCGCTCTACATCGGCATTGCTGTCTGGGCCCGTGCGGGGTCGACCTCTGAATTCTATGCCGCGGGCCGGGGTGTTCACCCTGTCACCAACGGTATGGCCACGGCGGCGGACTGGATGTCTGCGGCGTCCTTTATTTCCATGGCGGGTCTGATTGCCTTTACCGGGTATGACAACTCATCCTTCCTGATGGGCTGGACGGGCGGCTATGTGCTGCTTGCGCTGCTCTTGGCGCCTTACCTGCGCAAGTTCGGCAAATTCACTGTGTCCGAGTTTATCGGTGATCGCTTCTACTCCCCCACGGCGCGTCTGGTTGCCGTGATCTGTCTGCTTGTGGCCTCGATCACCTATGTTATCGGACAGATGCAGGGTGTGGGCATCGCCTTTGGCCGTTTCCTTGAGATCGACGCCTTCTGGGGTCTGCTTTTGGGGTCCTGTGTCGTGTTCGCCTATGCGGTTTTCGGCGGCATGAAGGGCGTGACCTACACGCAGGTCGCACAATACTGTGTGTTGATCCTCGCCTATACGATCCCGGCTGTGTTCATCTCCCTGCAACTGACGGGTACGCCTATCCCTGCGCTGGGTCTCTTTTCTGAAACAGTCAATGCGGATGGCACCAGCAGCGGTGTTTACCTGCTGACCAAACTGGACCAGATCGTAACCGATCTTGGTTTTGCAAGCTACACTGAAGCGCACAAAGACAACCTGAACATGGTTCTCTTTACCCTGTCGCTGATGATCGGGACCGCCGGTTTGCCGCATGTCATCATGCGCTTCTTCACCGTGCCACGCGTATCTGACGCGCGCTGGTCGGCGGGCTGGACGCTTGTATTCATCGCGCTGCTCTATCTCACAGCCCCTGCGGTTGGTGCGATGGCACGCCTCAACATCTCTGAGATGATGTGGCCAAGTGGTGTGAACGGCGAAGCGGTGTCGGTTGAAACAATCGAATCCGACGAACGGTATAACTGGATGCTGACGTGGCAGAAAACCGGTCTTCTCGATTGGGAAGACAAGAACGGCGACGGCAAGATCCAGTACTACAACGACAAGAACGACGCGATGGCTGAAAAAGCTGCGGCAAACGGCTGGGAAGGCAATGAGCTGACCAACTTCAACCGCGACATCCTCGTGTTGGCCAACCCTGAGATTGCGAACCTGCCAGGCTGGGTGATCGGTCTGGTGGCGGCGGGCGGTCTTGCGGCGGCCCTGTCCACAGCGGCGGGTTTGCTCCTGGCGATCTCTTCAGCGGTCAGTCATGACTTGCTCAAGGGGCAACTCACGCCGAATATGTCGGAAAAGTCGGAACTGTTGGCCGCAAGGATATCCATGGCGGTTGCAATTGTGGTCGCGGTCATACTGGGCCTCAATCCTCCGGGTTTTGCGGCGCAAACCGTGGCTCTGGCCTTTGGTCTCGCAGCGGCGTCAATCTTCCCTGCGCTGATGATGGGTATCTTCTCCAAGCGGGTGAACAACGTGGGCGCTGTTGCCGGTATGCTTGCCGGTCTAGTCTTCACGCTGGTCTACATCTTCCTGCACAAAGGCTGGTTCTTTATCCCGGACACCAACTCCTTTGTTGATACGGCAGAGGGCAGCTTGCTGGGCATCCAGTCCACAGCAATCGGCGCGGTCGGTGCGGCGATCAACTTTGCGGTTGCCTTCGGTGTCTCTTCGATCACCAAGGAAACACCTCAGGAGATCAAGGATCTCGTGGAAAGTGTCCGCGTACCAGCCGGTGCTGGCGGTGCAGTAGATCACTAAACCTTTCGATTGGCCGGGAAACGCCTCGGCCAATCCGCAAAATACACCTGCCCCGCGCACGATGGGGCAGGTGCCTTTCTTCAAGGATATATCGATGAACGAAGACGCCCTGACCTTTCTGTCGCGCCAGCACCCATATGATGAGTTGCCCGCCGGTGTTCTCAACGATGTGGCCGCACAGGTTGAGAAACTCAGCGTCGCTGAAGGCGAGATGATCTATGCTTACGGCGAACCGCTTGAGGGACTCTATATCATCCAATCCGGGCTGGTCGATGTCAGGGATCAATCAGACGCGCAGGTCTCCATGCTGGAGCGCGGAAATTCCTTTGGCGAACGCGGCTTGCTTGCAGATGGCACCGCCGTCACGTCGGCCCGCGCCGTCAAGGACACGCTTTTGATCCGCGTGCCCGTCCCCCTTTTCAACACCCTGCGCACCGAACAATCCCCGTTCCAACGCTTTTTTGCACGCAGCAGCGCGCGGACCGACAAGAGCGCAACGCAGCAGACCAGCCTCGCGCAAGTGTCTGTTGATGCGCTGATGGTCCATAACCCAGTGACCTGCACGGCGGGCACCTCCGTCGTGGATGCGGCGGTTCTGATGACATCACGGCACATTTCATGCCTGTGCATCACCGAACAGGATCGTCTGACCGGCATCGTGACCCTGCGTGATCTTGTGGGCAAAGCGCTTGCGGCAGGTCTGCCCCCGCAAACGCCGCTGAGCGACATCATCCTGAATGAACCCGTGTCACTGCCACCGACCGCTATCGGTTCGGACGTGCTGCATATGATGATGGAATACAACCTCGGCCATTTGCCGATTGTCGACGCGGGCAAGTTGGTCGGAATCGTCACGCAAACCGACCTCACCCGCTATCAGGCGACAACTGCCGCCGGGTTGGTTGCCGACGCAGCACGCGCCCAAAGCGTTGAGGCGCTTGCGGATATCACGGGCCGTATTCCGGCGTTGCTGGTGCAATTGGTTGCGGCCGGAAACCGGCATGACGTCGTGACGCGCATGATCACCGATATCGCGGATGTGGTGACGCGCAGATTGCTGAGCATGGCGCAGGAAAAACTCGGACCCGCACCGCTGCGGTATCTGTGGCTTGCCTGCGGATCACAAGGGCGGCAGGAACAGACAGGTGTGTCGGATCAGGACAATTGCCTGATCCTGGATGACGGCGCATCCGAGGATGACATCTCCTATTTTCACGATATGGCCTCGTTTGTCAGCGACGGGTTGAACGCCTGCGGCTACGTCTATTGCCCCGGTGACATGATGGCCACGAACGCGCGCTGGTGCCAGCCGCTGTCCGTGTGGAAGGAGTATTTCGCAGGCTGGATCAAAAGCCCCAGCAAAGAGGCGCAGATGCTTGCCTCGGTGATGTTTGACCTGCGCCCCATCGGCGGGGATACCAGCCTGTTCCACGGGCTGCAACAAAGCACGCTGCGCAAGGCTGCAAAGAACTCGATCTTCACCGCCCATATGGCCAGCAATTCGCTGACCCATCAGACACCACTTGGGCTGTTGCGCGGTCTGGCCACCATCAGTTCGGGCGATCATCGCAAAACGATTGATACCAAGCTGAACGGCGTCGTGCCGGTTGTCGATCTGGGGCGCATGTATGCGCTGCAAGGGCAATTGACGCAGGCCAACACCCGCGCGCGCCTCAAAGCCGCGCTGAGCAACAAGATCATCAGCGCCAAGGGCGGACGCGACCTGCTGGAAGCCTATGATCTGGTTGCACAGACGCGGCTTGAACATCAGGCGCGGCTGATCAAGGAGGGCAAGGCACCCGACAACTACCTGCCCCCGGCCCGCCTGTCGGATTTCGAACGCAGTCACCTGCGGGACGCTTTTGTCGTGATCAAAACAATGCAGTCGGCTTTGATGCAAGGACGTGGCATCTTGGGCTGATATCTACGGCAATTCTCGGGGAGGAGAAGGCTCATGTTTTTCGAATTGATCGGCACGATTATCGCAGGTGTTGCCATGGCGCTGCTTGTCTGGGCTGTGAACCGGACCCTGCTCAAAGGGCGTTTGCCCAGCTGGCTGGTGCCGGTGTCCGCAGGTCTGGCCATGATCGTGGCGACAATCTCCAGCGAATACGGCTGGTTTGCCCGCACGCAGGCCAATATGCCCGAAGGGTTCGTCGTCGCGCAAAGCGTGGAGGAACAGGTTTTCTACCGGCCATGGACCTATGCGGTGCCCTATGTCAGCCGCTTTGTGGCCGTGGATCAGGCGACCATGCGCAAACACGCCGAACAACCCGGTCAGCGCATCGTCGATCTGGTGTTCTATGGCCGCTGGGCGCGCACGGCCAAGGTGCCTGTGCTGTTTGACTGCACGCAAAGTCGGCGCGCTGACATCATTGACGGCGTGGAATTTGGCGACAACGGTGAAGCACTCGGCGTTGACTGGATCGCCGTCAGTGCCAGCGATCCAATCCTGAGGGTCGCCTGCGAGGAGGTGTGAGATGAAAAACCTCAGCCTCCGGCTCCGGGTCTTTCTGTTCTTTTGCCTGACTGCCATTGGCAGTATCGCGATCTGCCTTGGCGCACTTTACATGGGGTTTCGCCAGTTGGGGGAGGGTGATGCGCTGTCGGCCTTCGTCACGTCAGGTGTGATCGCGGGCTTTGGCATTCTGGGTCTGGTGGTCCTGATCTGGCTTTTGTTCGACGAAAACGTCAGCAAACCGATTGAGGCATTGGCCGCCAGTCTGCGCGTGCGCACCCACGTCGATATCGGCACAGAAATCGAAGAGGAAACCGCGAAATACCTTGGTGATCTGGCACCGGCTGTCTGTGCGATCCACCGCAAGCTCAGGGACGAGACGCGCGCCTCCTCCGAGGCGGTGGTGGAACGCACCGCGCGGCTGGATGCGCAGCGCTCGCAACTATTGCAAATCCTGTCTGACATTCCCGTCGCCGTGATCGTGGCGCGACAGGATCACCAGATCATCCTCTATGACGGGCAGGCCGCCGACCTGATGGAACGGGAATGCCCTGCCCGCCTCAAAGGATCGGTGTTTGACTACCTTGACAAACAATCCGTGCTTGAGGCCCTGGCTGCGCTGAAAAAACAAAACGCCCTGCGCCATGAGATCGCCCTCAAAGGCCGCTCCGGCGCGGTTTACAAAGGCCACATCCGGGTTTTTGGGGCAGATGCGGGCTACACCTTGATGCTGGAACCACTGCGCCCCGATGCCGCGCGCCCGCTGGTCTATGACTTTGACCTGCTCGACATCGAAGAACCCACATCCCTAGATCAAACCAGATTACGTGATCTGACGTTCGTTGTTTTTGACAGCGAAACGACCGGCCTTGATCCACAAAGAGACGAGGTTGTGCAACTGGGGGCCGTGCGTGTCGTCAACGGCAAGATCATCGAAGGCGAAGTCTTTGATACGCTGGTCAATCCCGGCCGGACCATCCCGCCGGGGTCCACGGCGGTGCATCAGATCAGTGATGCCATGGTCGCCGATGCGCCGGGCTTTGATGTCGCCTGCCGCGCGTTCCACCAATTCGCCGAACACGCTGTGATCGTCGCCCATAACGCCCCCTTTGATATGGCATTCCTCAGACGCCAGTGTCGAAATCAGGACTACGCGTTCGACAACCCCATTCTAGACACAGTGCATCTGTCTGCGGTGGTTTTTGGCGGCTCTGCAGAACATACGCTGGATGCTTTATGCGACCGTCTGAACGTGCATATCCCCGATAACGTACGCCACACCGGGCTTGGCGATGCGCTTGCCACGGCCAAGGCGCTGGTTGCGCTGATCCCGGTGCTTGAGGCGCGGGGTTTTACAACCTTTGAACAGGTCCGCGCGGAAATTCAGAAACACAGCCGCATTCTGAAGGTTGAAGCCTAAAGCGTCATGCGAAAAGCCTGAATCACATAACACTGCCTGAAATCAAGGATTTCAACGCGTTACGTGATACTTGATGTTTCAGGTATTTCGTCAGACGCTCTAACGCAATCCTCGCCTGCGCCAGAGCCAGCCGTGCAGCGCAAGGTAGGGCAGATAGAACGCAAAGACCTGAATGACATCAAACGGTCCGGAAAAGTCATCGCTTGACCCAAGCCCACCGGTCAGGATTTCCCAAACGCCGTAATGCACGCGGTAGAGCCATGAGGCCAGCGCGAGGATCACCAGACGTTCGGCCCAAAGCCGGTGAAGTGGGTGCCGCAACCGCGCATAGCGCACTGTCTGGACGGCGGCCAAAAGCATCAAGATGCCATATAGCGCAAAGCCGGTGCTCATGACCGGGCCACCGATCGTACCTTGCAGCGCAATATACATCAGCCCGCCAAGGCTGGTGAGGACGGCCGCACTGACAAGGACATACCCCAAAATGCGGTGCAGCAGGGCAGCGCGCTGGCGCAAAACCTGCGACAACTGCAGCGGCGCGAGCGCGGTGATCAAACCACCCGCGATCATGTGACCGTAGACCGCGATATTGCTCAGCGCGGCACCACCGTGAAACAGTCGGGACAGTGCCTGTTCGCCCGGATCGTTCAGCGCCATGCCGCGCGCCAACGCATAATAGGCAAAGGGCAGCGCAAAAAGGATCAGGACAGCCACAAACAGCGTATTGCCCACGGGTCTCTTTGTGCTCTCAGGTATCATGGGGCCGAGTTGAACACGCCACGTCCCACTTTGAAAAGCGCTTTGCGTCTAAAGCGATGCCGTGATCCCACCATCCACGAATACGGTCGTCCCATTGACAAAAGATGACGCATCCGAAGCCAGAAAAATACAGGTGCCGACCAGTTCCTCGACCTTGCCCCACCGGCCCGCAGGCGTGCGTTTTTCAAGCCACGTCGTGAACTCAGGGTCCGCGACCAATGCGGCATTCAGCGGCGTGTCGAAATACCCCGGGGCCAGCCCATTGCACTGCAACCCGTATTGCGCCCAGTCGGTGGCCATGCCTTTGGTCAGGTTCGCAACCGCACCCTTGGTCATCGTGTAAGGCGCAATGCCGGGCCGTGCCAGCGCGGTCTGCACCGAGGCGATATTGATGATCTTGCCCTTGCCCCGGCTGATCATATGGCGCGCGCAGGCTTGGCCCACATGGAAAACACTGGCGATGTTTGTTTGCATCAGCTTTTCAAAGGCATCCGCGGGGAAATCCTCAAGGGCGGTGCGGTGCTGCATTCCGGCATTATTCACCAGAATATCAATCGCCCCGTGCTCGGCCTCGAACCCGTCCACAGCGGCGCGCACACCCTCGTGGTCCGTTGCATCAAAGGGCAGCTGGTGCGTCCCCTCGCCCAACTGAGCGGCGGCAGCGGCCAGCTTAGCAGTGTCCCGCCCGTTCAGCACGATGTCAGCGCCCGCCGCTTGCAGTCCCTTTGCGAGTGCAAAGCCAATGCCTTGCGACGATCCGGTGATCAGGGCGCGGCGGCCCGTCAGGTCAAATAGGCTAAGGCTCATGATATTCCTCTTTGTGCTCGACAATTGCGATCCGTCCCGCTTATTTTACCCCCAACCCTCAAAGTCAAGGATGCCGGGCATACCGCCCCTTGAACAGCCCAAAGAGACCTCTATGAAATCGCTTGTTATCCACGGCGCGCATGATTTGCGCATTGAAGAGCATGAGCCACAGACCCTTGGTGCCGGACAGGTTCAGGTTGCGCTGGCGACCGGGGGCATCTGCGGATCGGATCTGCACTACTATCATAATGGTGGCTTTGGCACGGTACGCCTCAAGGAACCCATGGTGCTGGGTCATGAAGTATCCGGGCATATCACGGCGCTTGGGGCGGGGGTCAGCGGGCTTGAGGTCGGGCAGTTGGTGGCGGTGTCACCCTCGCGCCCCTGTGGCGCCTGCTGCTATTGTGTTGAAGGGATGCGCAACCAATGCCTGAACATGCGGTTTTACGGCTCCGCCATGCCGTTCCCGCATATTCAGGGGGCATTCCGGCAGGTTCTGGTCGCGGATGCCGCGCAATGTGCGGTGGCCGAGGGATTGAGCACAGGCGAAGCTGCCATGGCCGAACCCCTGGCCGTCTGTCTGCACGCCGCCAGTCAGGCTGGCCCGCTGCTGGGCAAACGTGTGTTGGTGACAGGCTGTGGCCCCATCGGGTTGCTGAGCATTCTGGTTGCCCGCCGCGCGGGTGCGACGGAAATCGTCGCGACGGACCTGACCGATTTCACGCTGCGGATGGCCGCCGCACAGGGGGCGGATGTCACGATCAATGGCGCGACCGATCCGGATGGATTGGCGACATATCAGGCGGGCAAGGGCACCTTTGACGTGCTGTTTGAATGCACGGGCGTGGCCGCCGCACTGGCTGGCGGGATCGCGGCCCTGCGTCCGGGTGGCATCATTGTGCAACTGGGGTTGGGCGGAGACATGACCCTACCGGTGCAGGCATTGACGGCCAAGGAGTTGCAACTGCGCGGCTCGTTCCGCTTTCACGAAGAGTTCTTTACCGGTGTGACGCTGATGCAAAAGGGGCTGATTGACGTAAAGCCCCTGATCACGCAAACGCTACCGTTGGCAGATGCCATCGCCGCCTTTGATCTGGCCAGCGACAGAACACAAGCGATGAAGGCTCAGATCAGTTTTGCCTGACTTCCCGACCTTCTTGCACGCACAAAGCAGTGCTGCGGGCCTCTGCCCGGCGTGGAACGGGTAAACTATGGACCTGACAACGCTTATCGTGATCGCGGGCTTTGCCTTTCTGGTGTCCGGCGCGATCAAAGGGGTCACTGGCATCGGCCTGCCGACGGCGGCCATTGCGTTCATGACGCTTTTTCTGGACCCGCGCACGGCAATTGCGCTGGTACTTTTCCCGATGCTGGGCTCGAACCTGTGGCAGATGCTGCGCGGTGGATTCCTGAAACGAACGGCGCGCAGATACTGGCTTTTTGCCGTCGTTCTGTTTTTGGGCGTAGGTACAACGGCCATCATGACGCAAACCACATCAGACCGCGCGCTGCTTGCCATCCTTGGCACCGTTGTGCTGATCTTTGTCGCCGTCAGTTGGCGCAAACTGCTGCCCCCGCTTGCCGATCGTTACGATACTGCAGCGCAGGTTTTCTTTGCGCTGGTTGCTGGTGTGGTGGGCGGCATGACCGCCGCTTGGGGGCCGCCAATGGCGATGTATCTGCACACCAAAGGCGTCGATAAGGATGAGTTCATTCGCGCCACAGGGTTCATGATCTCGGTCGGGTCACTCCCGCTTGTGATGACTTACGCGCAGGTCGGGTTTTTATCCGGTGAACTTGCTGCGATTTCGTTTTCGATGCTGCTGCCGACCCTGATTGGCTTCACCGCCGGGGAAATTCTGCGCCGCAAGATGTCCATCGAAGCCTTTCGCAACGCCATCCTGATCCTGTTCTTCTTTCTCGGTCTGAACCTGATCCGCCGGGCAATCTGGTACGTCTGATGGCGATCAAGTCATAAAATCGTCATAGCACCACTCGCCTGCACCGCGCCTCTGCGCTAGCCTTGAGGCAAATCAGCAAAGGGATCACAGCCGTGAGCGCATTGGGTCGGCAGCCACAAAACAACCTCTCTCATGTCTACGGGTCCACGGCGGATGCACTGTGGAACCTGACGATCCCGCAGCTTTTGGCGCAAACGGCAGCGCGTCTGCCAGATCACCCCGCCGCAGTTTTCACCCGGCAGGCCATCCGCTGGACCTATCGCGACTTTGTGCGCGAGGTGGACAGGCTGGCGGCAGGTTTGCTGACGCTTGGCATCGAAAAAGGGGATCGCGTCGGCATCTGGGCGCCCAATTGTGCAGAATGGCTGCTGACACAATTCGCCACGGCCCGGATCGGCGCGATATTGGTATGTATCAACCCCGCCTATCGTCTGTCCGAACTGGAATACGCGCTCAACAAGGTCGGCTGCTCAGCGCTGGTCATGGCGCCGCGGCACAAGTCATCAGACTACGTTGCGATGCTGACGGAACTGATGCCGGAACTGGCAAACGCCACACCCGGCCAGTGCCAAGCCGCCCGTGTGCCCAAGCTGCGCCACGTGATCGTAACCGGCGACGCACCACCGGCAGGAACCATCGGGTTTGACGCGATTTGTGCGGCAGGCAGTGGGGTTCCTGTCGAAACACTGGATCGGATTTCCAACGACTTATCCCCCCAAGACGCGATCAATATTCAATTCACCTCCGGCACCACAGGCAGCCCGAAAGGCGCGTGCCTGACGCACCACAACATCGTCAATAACGCGCATTTCGTGACGCAAACGATGCAGTTTACCGAAGAGGACCGGCTGTGCATCCCGGTGCCGTTTTATCACTGCTTTGGCATGGTCATGGGCACATTGGGCTGCGTGTCCAAAGGGGCCACGATGGTCATTCCCGGCGAAGGGTTCGATGCGCGCGCCACCCTTGAAGCCGTTACGCAGGAAAAATGTACGGCCCTTTATAGCGTGCCCACGATGTTCGTGAACGCCTTGGAACTTGCGGACTTTGATACCTTTGATACCTTTGATCTCTCCAGCCTGCGCACCGGGATCATGGCCGGGGCACCCTGCCCGATTGAAGTCATGCGGCAGGTTCAGGCGCGCATGCATATGCGAGGTGTCACAATCGCCTATGGCATGACGGAAACCTCACCTGTGTCATTCCAAAGCAACATGGATGACCCGCTGGAAAAGCGCGTGTCCTCCGTCGGTCGCATCCACCCGCATGTGGAGGTGAAAATCGTCAATGACACGGGCAACACCGTCAAAACAGGTGAACAGGGCGAATTGCTGACGCGCGGCTATTCCGTGATGCAGGGCTATTGGGAGGACGACGCACAAACCGCCGCCAGCATTGATGCGCAGGGGTGGATGCACACCGGGGATCTGGCGCGGCTGGATGCGGATGGGTTTTGCACCATCACAGGAAGGCTCAAGGATATGATCCTGCGCGGTGGCGAAAACATATACCCGCGCGAGATCGAAGAGTTCCTCTATACCCACCCTGAAATCTTGCAAGCGCAGGTCTTTGGCATTCCCGATAGCAAACTGGGCGAAGCGGTTTGCGCGTGGATTGTGGCCCGCGCGGGCAGTGATTTGGCCGAAACCGATGTGCAGGATTTTTGCCGCAGCGCCATCGCGCATTTCAAGGTCCCTGCCTATGTTTCCTTCAAGGATGAACTGCCTATGACCGTGACCGGAAAACCGCAGAAATTCGTGATGCGCGACCGGATGATCAAAGAGCTTGGGCGGGGTTGACGGCGAGGTACGCCCCCATTCCTGCCGCGCCCCACAAGCAACCTGCGGCACGCAAAATTCATCGGCCACACCCTTGGACAAAAGGAACCCGGACCGATATAGCCGGGATGATTACATGTCACCCGAAAGGTTCGTCCAATGGCACTCAACCGCTCACTTAAAATCGCGCCGTCGATCCTGTCTGCCGATTTCGCGAACTTTGGCGCGGAATGCGAAGCCATCGAGGCGCAAGGCGCGGATTGGGTGCATGTGGATGTGATGGATGGGCATTTCGTGCCCAACATCACCTTTGGCCCCTCGACCTGCGCTGCGATCCGCCCGCATATCAAGACCGTCATGGACGTGCACCTGATGATCGCGCCCGTCGATCCTTATATTGACGCCTTTGCCAAGGCGGGGGCCGATGTTATCACCGCCCATGTCGAAGCGGGCCCGCATATTCACCGCACCATGCAGGCCATTCGTGCAGCTGGCGCAAAGGCCGGCGTTGCGCTGAACCCCGGCACCCCCGCCTCTTCGGTAGAATATCTGCTGGATATGGTCGATCTGGTCTGTGTCATGACGGTAAACCCCGGTTTTGGCGGGCAGAAATTCATCCACAGTCAGGTTGAAAAGGTGCGCCAACTGCGCGCGATGATTGGGGACAGACCCATCCATATCGAAATTGACGGCGGTGTTGATCCCACCACCGCGCCCTTGGTGGCGGCGGCGGGCGCGGATGTATTGGTCGCGGGATCGGCCGTGTTTCGGGGCGGGTCCGTCAGCAACCCCGCGCCTTACGGAGCCAACATCAAGGCCATTCGCGACGCGGTTTTGTCCACAACAGTCTGACGCGCCACACTGATCGAGATATCAACGCTGATATATGAAACACCGCCCCTCGATGGCGTCTTGCGGCAGCGCGATCTGCGTCAAGGTCTCAAAATACATCCGGTCACTTGAGACCATCAACCCTCCGTCGGCCAACAAGGGTTCAATCAACGGGGACACCCGGCGCGCAAATTCATCGTTTTTCTGTGCGTTGTGCCCGCCGAGGTCTGCATGAATAAGGCGTGCCGTTGCGCCAAAGCGCGTCAGGGCCAGCGGCAGCGTTTCAAAGACATCTCCCAAAAGAACCTGATCGTCCGGCGGCGTGCTGTCAGGATGAGAGGCAATCGCGCGCTCAAAGACATAGATGTCTTCTTTCGGCATGATCTCACACATGTGGTGATAGGTGCGCCCATTGCCCAGACCAAGCTCGAAAACCGGCCCTGAGATATCCGCCGTAAGCGCGGCGGCATGGTTCAGGCAGGCCCGTTGTGACACCATGCGGGCGATGAATAAATCGAGTCGGCTCATCACGTCATCCTTTGCAAAACTCGCGCTCCCAATGCCTGCTTTTGTCAAAAATTGGTAGCACAAAGCGCACCCCACCGTTCAATGCTGGACCTGAGGAAAGAAATCGCGTTGACTGACGCTGATAAATCCGCAGCCTGCATGATGGAAGAGATGTAAAAAGTGGCCCCTCGATGACGACACCACTGCTGGAAGTATGCAATCTGAGCATTGGCTTTGGTGCCGCCGACCCGGTCGTGCGGGACGTGAGCTTTCGCGTCATGCCCGGTGAGACGCTCGCACTTGTCGGGGAAAGCGGGTCCGGCAAAACCATTTCCTGCCGCTCTGTGCTGCGCATTCTGCCAGAGGCGGCGCAGATACGCAGCGGCACCATCAATTTTGCATCCGCCAGCGGACCTACCGTTGACCTGCTGGCGATCAAGGAACGCGCCATGCGGGCCATTCGCGGCGATCAAATTTCGATGATTTTTCAGGAGCCGATGCGCTCCCTGTCGCCACTGCACCGGCTGGGCGATCAGGTCGCCGAAGTATTGACGCTGCACCGCAACCTGAACCGTGCCGAGGCGAAGAAATCAGTGCTGGAGACATTCGAGCGCGTTGGTTTTCCCGACCCCGCGAGGGTCTGGAAATCCTATCCATTCGAGATGTCCGGTGGGATGCGCCAGCGCGCCATGATTGCAATGGCCATGGTCGCCAAGCCCGAATTGTTGATCGCGGATGAGCCGACAACGGCCCTTGATGTGACCACGCAGGCACAGGTCTTGGGTCTTATCAAGGATTTGCAACGCGACACCGGCATGGCCGTGATACTGGTCACGCATGATTTGGGTGTCGTGGCAAATATGGCTGAATCCGTTGTGGTCATGAACAAGGGCCGGATCATGGAAAGTGGCCCCGCGGCGGCCGTTCTTGGCGCTCCTGCACACGGGTACACGAAAAAGCTCTTCGCCGCAGCGCCCACCATTCCGCAGGTTGCCAACCCGGTAGAGCGCACGAAAAGCGCGGATAACATTCTGGAACTGCGCAGCGTCTGCAAGACATATACGATGCGCGCGGGCGGCTGGCGGGCGCCCCAAAAGATCACCGCCTGCCATCAGGTTAACCTGACATTAGAGCGTGGCAAAACACTCGCTGTTGTCGGGGAAAGCGGGTCGGGCAAGACAACCTGCGCCCGCATCGCCCTTGGTGCCGAAGCACCCGATGAAGGCGGTCATGTTCTGTTTCGTGCCGAGGCAAACGCAGAGCCACTGAAAATTCACGCGATGACGCCTGCAGAGCGGGTCGGGTTTCAAAAACAGGCGCAGATGGTCTTTCAGGACCCTTATTCGTCGTTATCGCCACGTATGCGAATTTCGCAGACAATGACCGAGCCGATGGAGATCCACAAGATCGGCACCAAGGCCGAGCGGCGCGAGAAGGCCGAGGAAATGCTACGCTGGGTGGGGCTTGATCCGTCCATGCTGGTGCGGTTCCCGCACGCGTTTTCCGGGGGGCAGCGGCAAAGACTGTCGATCGCGCGGGCGCTAACCCTGAACCCGGTGTTACTGGTCTGTGATGAGCCGACATCGGCGCTGGATGTCTCGGTTCAGGAACAAATCCTGAAGCTGCTGGAAGACATTCGCGACCGTATGGGATTGAGCTATCTTTTCATCAGTCACGATCTGGCTGTGGTCGCGCGCATTGCCGACGAGGTGGCCGTTATGCGTCAGGGCGTTGTGGTGGAACAGGCGGCACCTGACATGCTCTTTTACAACCCGCGCCACCCCTATACGCGGGCTTTGATCGCGGCCCAGCCGACGCCGGATGTGAACCGGCCTATTGATCTTAATCTGGTGTCGCAGGGTGCGGGCTCACCAGCGAGCTGGCCCGATGAATTCCGTTTCGAGGGGGTCGCGGCCCCGGCATTAACCGAACTCGCACCCGGACATAAGGTACGTTGTCATGTATAAAACCCTATCCGCTCTCTTTTTGGTTTTCTGCCTGCACCAGACCGCTCTGGCGCAGACACCAGCAGCCTTTCAGGAAAGCACATTCTGGGCGCAGGAAGTATCCGTCGGAAATATGCCCCCTGTTGCCGAACGTCTGCCGCTTGATCCTCTTGTCGTTGATCTGCCCGCGAAAGGGCGCACCTATGGGCAACAGGGCGGCACGCTGCGCACGTTGATCTCGCGTTCAAAGGACGTGCGCCAGATGGTGGTTTATGGATATGCCAGACTGGTTGGCTATGACCACAACTACGATCTTTATCCGGACCTGTTACGGGACTTTGAGGTCGAGGAGGGGCGCAAATTCACACTCTATCTGCGCCGGGGGCACAAATGGTCCGACGGTCATCCCTTCACCTCTGCCGACTTTGAATATTACTGGCGTCATGTTGCCCTCAATGAGGAATTGAGCCCCTCCGGCCCGCCGCAAAACCTCTTTGTGGACGGCGCTTTGGCAAGTATGACATTCCCGGATGCCCATACCGTCGTCATCGAATGGCCCACGCCAAACCCCGGATTTTTACAGCTTCTGGCTCAGGCGAGCCCCTTCCTGATCTATCGTCCCGCGCACTATCTCAAACAGTTTCACGCGGATTTCGTGGACAAAAAAGACCTGCGCAAACAAATCAAGAAGGCGCGGGTCAGAACCTGGGCGGCGCTGCACAACGGGCTTGATAACATGTACAAGTTCGACAACCCCGCCCTGCCCACGCTACAACCTTGGATTAACGCCAGTGCTGGTAAAACCAGCCAGAGACTGTTTGTGCGCAACCCCTACTATCACCGGATGGACAAGCGCGGCGTGCAACTGCCCTATATCGACATCGTCAAAATGACCGTTGTCGGGGGTGGGCTGATCGCCGCCAAAGCAAACGCCGGCGAGGTTGATTTACAGGCCCGCGGTCTGGATTTCCCCGATATCTCAATCCTGAAAAAGGGTGAGCTGGATGGCGCAGGATATAAAACGCTGCTTTGGGCGAACAGTACGGCGAACCAGATTGCAATTTATCCGAACCTGAACTTTGCCGACCCGGTCTGGCGCGAGATCATCCGCGATGTGCGGTTCAGGCGCGCGCTGTCCATGGGCATTGACCGGCGGATGATCAACCGCGCGCTCTACTTTGGCCTCGCCTCCGAGGGGGGGATGACGGCCCTGCCCACTAGCCCGTTTCATGATACCGCAAATGTGTACAAATGGTCCGTCTACTATCCCGCCAAGGCCAACGCGTTGCTGGATGAAATTGGTCTGACCGGACGGACGCCGGATGGTATACGTCTGCTGCCCGACGGACGCCCTATGGAGTTTGTCATCGAAACCGCGGGCGAACGTAAAGAGGTCGAAAACGCGCTGGCGATCATCACCGATACATGGCGCGAGATCGGGGTCAAACTGGTCATGCGCCCGCTTGACCGGGATATCCTGCGCAACCGCGTCTATTCAGGGCTGAGCATGGCCGCCGTCTGGTTCGGCTGGGACAATGGGTTGCCGCAACCCTATACGCCACCGGAATATCTTGCCCCCAAACATCAGGAATTTTTCGCCTGGCCCAAATGGGGGCAGTATTATCAGACCGGTGGCGAGGTCGGCGAAGCACCCGATATGCCAGCGCCCAAACGCCTGATGCAGCTTAGCTACGACTGGAGCCATACAACAGACCCTGCGCTGCGTTCGGAAATCTGGCGCGAAATGCTGGCGATCCACGCGGATAATCAGTTTGGGATTGGCATTCTGGCGCAAGCGCCTCAACCGATTGTTGTCTCAGAACGCCTGCGCAATGTGCCGGAAACCGGAAAATGGGCATGGGATCCGGGGTCGCATTTCGGCATCCACCGCATCGATGAATTTTACTACGAAGACGCCTTTCAGCAGTTCACCCAATGATGTTTCTCCGCTACGCCATCTATCGCTTTATCACGATGCTGCTGACCCTCTGGGTCGTGTCACTGCTGATTTTCGTGATCATCAACCTGCCCCCGGGCGACTATCTGAGCAACCAGATCGCTGAGTTGCGCGCAACAGGTCAGGCCGAAGGGGTTGCCAAGGCCGAATTCCTGCGCACCGAATATGCGCTGGATCGTCCGATCTGGGAACAATACCTCATCTGGGTCGGCATGGCACCCGGACCGCAGGGCTGGTACGGGCTGATACAAGGGAACTTTGGCTGGTCATTTGAATTTGACCGCCCCGTCGATGAAATCGTGGGGGACGCGCTGTGGCTGACGGTTCTGGTCAACCTCGCGGCGGTGCTGTTTGTCTATGTCGTCGCGCTGCCTCTGGGGGTTCTTGCGGCGGCACGCTCTGAAACATGGGTCGATTATTCGGCGGCCTTTGTGGGGTATCTGGGTCTGGCGACGCCGAACTTTCTGCTCGCCCTGATGCTGTTTTATTACGGCAACAAGTACTTTGATCTGCCCATTGGCGGCCTGATGGACCCAAGGTTCGAAGGGCAACCGATGACGTGGGACAAGGTCTATTCCATTCTGATCCACCTGATTGTGCCGACCTTTGTGATCGGAACGTCCGGGGCCGCTGCGATGATGCAACGCCTGCGCGCCAATATGCTGGATGAACTCAGCAAGCCTTATGTGGAAACGGCCAAGGCCAAGGGGCTTGCCCCCGCAAAGCTGCTCGCAAAATACCCGCTGCGCATGGCTTTCAACCCTTTCGTGGCAGATATTGGCAACCTGCTGCCGTCCATGATTTCAGGCTCTGTCCTTGTGTCTGTGGTTCTGGGGCTGCAAACGATTGGCCCGTCGCTGCTGACCGCGTTGAAATCGCAGGATCAGTTTCTGGCCGGGTTCATCCTGATGTTCGTGGCATTGCTGACCCTGATTGGCACGATGGTGTCTGACCTGTTGCTGGTCCTGCTTGATCCGCGCATCAGGTACGGGGCGCGCAACGGATGACACAGATGCCAGACGGTCGCTACGTCGACGACGCCCCCTATACCGATGATGTGGACCTCAGCGCACTTGAGCGCTCGGATATGGATGCGCCGAACTGGGTGCTGGTCTGGCGTAAGTTCAAGCGCCACAAGCTGGGTTTGATTTCGGGGATATTCTTGCTGCTCAGCTACATGATGCTGCCGGTCGCGGGTTTTATTTCTCCCTACACTCCAAATGAGCGCAGTGCGGATTATCTTTATGCGCCGCCACAATCCATCAACCTGTGGCACGATGGCCGCTTCATCGGGCCTTACGTCTATCCGATTGAGGCGACGGCGGATCTGGTCAATTACCGCTGGACCTATGAGACCGATACCAGCACGCCGATGCCACTGGAATTCTTTTGTGAAGGCCAGCAATACAGGCTGATGGGGCTTATTCCGTCGGACACGCATTTTTTCTGCGCGCCCGAAGGGGCAACGGTCTTTCTGTGGGGTTCAGACAGGCTGGGGCGTGACGTGTTCAGCCGCATTCTCTACGGCGCACAACTGTCCCTGACGGTTGGTCTGATCGGCATAACTGTCTCGTTTGTACTGGGGATTTTCTTTGGCTCCATCGCCGGATATTTCGGGGGTCGCACCGACTGGATCATCAACCGCATGATTGAAATACTCCGATCCTTGCCAGAGCTGCCCTTGTGGTTGGCACTCTCGGCAGCAGTCCCGTCAAACTGGAGCCCGGTGTCTGTCTTTTTCATCATTTCCATCATTCTGGGCATACTGGACTGGCCGGGATTGGCGCGGGCTGTCCGCTCAAAGTTTCTGTCGCTACGCGAAGAAGAATACGTGCGCGCAGCCGAGATGATGGGGGCCAAACCGGGGCGCGTGATCCGTCGCCACCTTTTACCGAACTTCATGTCGCATCTGATCGCCTCTGCGACCCTGTCCATTCCTGCGATGATCCTTGGCGAAACCGCGCTGAGCTTTCTGGGGCTGGGGTTGCGGGCGCCCGCCGTCAGTTGGGGCGTCATGCTGAATGACGCGCAAAACCTCGCGTCGATCGAGATCTACCCGTGGACCGCCATTCCGATGCTGCCGATCATCTTTGTGGTGCTGGCATTCAACTTCCTCGGTGATGGGCTGCGCGCGTCCCTGGATCCCTACAAGGGATAGAGGCTAGTGAAATTAAGACAGGTTACAACGAAGTCATTTTAATCCAAATCGACCTCGTCAAATCCTTCAATTGAAAGGGATGGGTTAAGTGACTTCAAAACCTGAACAAGCTGCAAACGGTATTCTGATAGGTGCTCAATGTCATCACCGGGATATTGCCCCACGAACCATGGCTGAAATGTCACATCAGAGTTTTCTGACAAAGTTCGAACCATCGACAGCGTTGCACTATTCAACTTTTGGATATCGTCAGAGTCAATAAAAAGGTACTGATTTCCGTTAACAACAGCGCCTTTCACAAACTCCAATTCACCACTTTGGTGCAGCCGCTGAACCGATTGATCAGACATATGTCGACCGAGGACTGATTTTACTAATCTCTTATCAGGGTCTACTAACGAGGTCAGGTAAGCGATAGATTTCTCGTTGGCCTTGGCGGTATTCGCTATACCGCTTGACGTAAGCTCTATATTGGAAGCCATTGTCTGCACCGCTGAAACTGACACCGCAAGATCGTCTATCTTCGAATTTATCTGCAATTGGCCGTCTCTCAAGGTATCAAATTCTCTCGGCATCCATGTTGCAAAAATAGCTCCTGCTATAGCTACAGCTGCTGCAGCAGATGTGAATGAAGTGGCTGCTACCTTAATTAGGTCGATAGACATTAAGCATACTCAATTACAATTTGTCAGAATTTAACTAATTGTTAACTAAAACCCATGCAATAGTCCAGCCGCCGCAAACAATGATATTAGCGCCGTAAGCAAGACCCCGATAAAAACAGAAACAGCTATAGCTATAATTGCACTCCGCTCGATCATAAGCAACCTCCAGTTGCAATATAAGATAGGAGAATGATTAATATAATGTAACACAAATCCTATTTTACAAAACAAAAACGCGTGACCAAGACTTTCGGGCGGGATTTCGCGCAAATGGCTTGGCGGCTCGACCTCGTCAAAATGAACGGCCTGCACGGTTTTGTCTTTCCCGTTGCCTTTCGGATCATACATCTGCGTTTCGCTTTTCTGGGCCGGAAAATTTATATTTTCACGTCAAGGTCATAGCAGGCAGAACGACCCGCCGACACAGGCTAGATGGCACGGGGCTAGCGATCATCCGCCTCATCCTGTGCGCCACCTTCCAGCAGATCATCATCCATCGCGGCGCGGGCTGCTGCGGTGATTGCCTGCTTTTCCTTTTCTGACAGATTTTCAACCTTGGTTTCAGTATCCGCAAGGCGCACCGTGACTTCCTTATGCGCAAAGTGGATTCCTTCGCGTTCGAACAAGGAGCGGATTTCTTCGTATACTTTCTTGCGCACCAGCCATTGATCGCCCGGTTTGGTCATGAATTTGACCCGGATGATCATCGCGCTGTCCTGCATCTCGATCACACCCTGCGATTTGAGCGGTTGAATAAAGTTCTCGCCAATCACGGGATCATCCAGCAACTCAACACCGAGGTTCTTGATCAGTTTTCGTACCTTCTCGACGTCGGTGTCATAGGTAACCCGCAGCTTGAGTTTCATAATGACCCAATCGCGGGAATAATTCGTCATGACCTGAATTTCACCGAAGGGGATCGTGTGCAGCGCGCCTAGATGGTGGCGCAGCTGAAACGAGCGCACAGAGATTTTTTCGACCGTGCCTTTCACGCCCCCGATGTCCAGATATTCGCCTTTGCGAAACGCATCATCAAACAGAAAGAACCCGCCGGAAAAGATATCGCGCACCAGCGCCTGTGAGCCAAAGCCCACGGCCACGCCCACAACACCCGCACCGGCAAACAAGGGCCCCACATTGACCCCCATCTCCATCAGGATAATCAGCGTGATGGTCACGATCAGCACAATCAGGATAAAGTTGCGAAACAGCGGCAGCAGCGTGGCCAGCCGGGACGCAGAAGAGCCGCTGCCTTCATCCCCCAACTCACCTTCGGTGATGTCACCGAGTTCATCGGCGATCTTGTTGTCGATCCAGATGCGAAACGCGTGATAAACCACATATCCTATGAACAGGATGACCATGACGTCCAGCAGTCGGTTGGCAAAGCTTTCAACCATCTGCGTGCTGTTGTTGTCCCAGATGTAAAAGAACGCATATGCACCTGCCACAAAGGCCACGATGCCAGCAACGCGCTGCGCCAGTTCCTCGTAGGTGCGCATACCCCTTGGGGCATAGCGCGCGTTTTCTTGCGTTTGAGCGGCCTCGTCAGGGCTATCCTCCGCTTCGCTTTCGCTTTGAGGGTAGGATTGGTTCAGAGCACGCATTGCCCGAGCACGGGCAAAACCACGCTCGATACCGAAGTTGATGACCCCGAAAACCACCAAAATCGACAGCAGGATCGCGTAGGCTCCGGCAATCAGCGGCACCGCTGGCGGCGTGCCCAACACCAGATCATAGGTCACCTGAAACCACGCATAAAGCATGTAGATGATCACTGCCGGCGCCCAGATTGAGGACAGTGCCTTGATCACCCAACTGCAGTTCTCACGCGGCTCGCCTTTCCGGATCGCATTGGACAGCGCGCGACGATTGACCAGAACCATCATGATGTTCGCCACAACGACAGCGGCCCCAAGCAGGGACGCCATGAAGGCAAAGACATCGTAATTCAGGCCCAGTTCGCGCACCCATACGGTGAACAGCAGCCTGAAGATATCGAACGTACCGAGTGTGACCAGCCAATAATTCAGGTGTTTCGCATCGCGCGTATTAAGATAGGGGATGCGGTATTGCGGCATGTAGGGTGACAGGATCATACGCCACAGCGCGGCCACCGCACGGCTTAGAAAATACGCGACGTTTATGACGCTGACGGTAAATTGCAGTCCGGGGTCTTCGAGCGGGCCAAAAATAAGCACGCCCAAGGCGTAGGCCACCGCCATGGAAACCAGAATACCCACCACCCCGAGAAAGAAGCGGAAAACCAACCAAGGCATCTTTTGCGAATAGCCCTGCGGGTTTTCCAGCGTCCGCGCAACGATCATGGAGCGCGCGATGTAACGACCAAAGACATATCTCTGAACCAGCATCCCAACGCCAAAAAGCGCCATTGAGATGTATAACGCCTCGAAATACGCCCACATCGTGCCATCCGGGCTGGTGGCGCGCAGAATAAAGATCACCTCGTTGAAATCATCCGGCAGACCAAGGATGCGCTGCACAAGGGTCGCGCGGAATTTCACAAGGGAATCCTGCGTCTTCATCAAAACGGAGCCGCTGCTCTCGACTGGCGCGACCTCTGCATTGGGCGGGGGCTGACCTGTCGTCGATACGACGTTACCCTCCAGATCAATGACCACAACGCCAACGCCGTTTTCGGCGGCTTGTTCCATGATATCGGATATGCGATCCGTGCTGCTTTCTTCTTCGGCACCCCCGGTATTGCCAAAAAGTGAGCCGACGCTTTGTGCCTGACTTTCGATTGGCATCGCCACGATGGCCGTCAATAGAACAATAAAAAGAGCGATAATGGATGCGCGCATCGCGATAATGTCCAACACAGTTTACAAACCCGGACGGTAGGTGAGCTTGGCAGACAATGCAATTGCGCAACATCTGTGAAAACAGCAGGGAATTCGGGTTTTGCACTGCTGGTGCTTTTGTGCCAAAGAGAAACCGCGACAAAACCATGCCAACGCAAGGGACCGGGGACCGGGCAATGCGCCATATAGAAAACGACCCTGCCCTGACGTCTGACAGTATCGTCACAGCGCGGGCAGACTGCGGGGCCTGCGCCTCATGAATTATCAGAACACATCGGCTGGCACTGTCTTGCGTAACGATCCTGCGTTGCAAAATCAAAAACCCATATCAAAGCGCATCATGTTTTACAGCCATGACACCTTTGGCTTGGGTCATCTGCGGCGTTCGCGAGCACTGGCGTCTGCACTCACGGCTGCGGATGACAATACCTCGGCAATCATTCTGACCGGATCGCCCGTCGCCGGGCGTTTCACATTTCCCGAACGTGTCGATCACGTCCGTTTACCGGGTGTCACGAAACTACACGATGGGTCTTATGTAAGCGAAACGCTCGGGCTTGATATCGACAAGACGACAGCGCTCAGGTCTGCTTTGATCCAGAGCACGGTAGAGCAATACGACCCGGACCTTTTGATCGTCGACAAAGAACCCGCCGGCTTTCGGGGTGAATTGCTGCCCACGTTGGAGTGGCTGGCAGGGCGCGGGCAGACACGTCTGGTGCTGGGGCTGCGCGATGTGTTGGACGAAGCCGAAGTTCTGGCCGCAGAATGGGCGCGCAAAGGGGCAATTGAGGCCACAGAAAAATTCTATGACGAAATCTGGGTGTACGGACCCCGATCTGTCTATGATCCGACCGAAGGTCTGCAATTGTCCGCTGAAACCCGAAACAGAATGCATTGGACAGGGTATCTGCGCCGCGAAATCACGGATGAAGTTGAAACACCGGAAACACCCTATGTATTGATTACACCCGGCGGTGGCGGTGACGGTGCCGCGCTGGTTGATCTGGTCTTGCAGGCCTATGAACAAGCGCCCGATCTGGCACCCGATGCGGTGCTGATCTATGGGCCGTTTTTGTCGGGTGACGTGCGCGAGGCGTTCGAACAGCGGGTCGCGAGGCTGAACGGACGCGTCAGTGCCGTGGGCTTTGACGGACGGATTGAATCGCTATTTGCAGGCGCGCAGGGCGTTGTCTGCATGGGCGGGTACAACACATTCTGCGAAGTCCTCTCATTTGACCAGCGGGCGGTCATCGTGCCCCGCACCGTGCCACGGCTTGAACAATGGATCAGGGCCGCGCGCGCCGAGGAAATCGGCCTTGTGCGCATGCTGGACGAAAAACGTGACGGCATGACCCCGGATGCCATGATCAAGGCGATCCGGGGGCTGCCAGCGCAACAAAAACCATCGCAGGCGGGTGCCGAAGGCTTGCTGGATGGGCTGGACGTCGTCGTTGCCCGAACCAAAGCGTTGATGGCACAGAAATGACAACGACGCCCGCACGGCTTGCCGTTCTGGTCAAGGGATGGCCACGCCTGTCCGAGACTTTTATTGCGCAGGAACTTGTCGCGCTGGAAGACGCAGGGCTGACGCTCGAACTCTGGTCTTTGCGCCATCCGACCGATGAAAAAACGCACCCGCTACATGACCGGCTGAAGGCGCGGGTGAATTACCTGCCCGAATACCTTGAGGATGATCCGCCGCGTGTCCGGCGCGCGCTGTTCAGCGCCAGACGCCTGCCCGGTTTCAAAGACGCCGTGCGCTGCTTTCGTGCGGATTATGCACGCGATCAAACCGAAAACCGCATCCGCAGGTTTGGTCAGGCCTGCGTCTTGGCGCATGAACTACCGCAGGATGTGACCGGCCTCTATGCGCATTTCCTGCACACACCGTCGTCGGTCGCGCGCTATGCCGCGATCCTGACCGGGCTGCCGTGGTCTTTTTCCGCCCACGCCAAGGACATCTGGACGTCACCTGACTGGGAATTGCGCGAAAAACTCTCGGCCCAGAGCTTCGGGGCGCAGTTCGGGGCCACCTGCACCGCATTTGGTGCTGAACATTTGCGCGGCCTTGCGGACAGGACCGACCGCGTTGATCTGGTCTATCACGGGCTGGATTTGACGCGCTTTCCTGACCCTCCCGACCGGAAGGCGCGCAAACCGGATGCACCGCTGGCCCTCATGTCGGTCGGACGGCTGGTTGAAAAAAAGGGCTTTGATCGGCTGATCGAAGCGCTCGCTCTTTTGCCGGATACACTACACTGGCACTGGACGCATATCGGCGGCGGTACACTCAAGGATCAGATGCAGGATCTGGCTGCTGCAAAAGGCGTGGCAGACCGTATCACATGGCGCGGGGCCTGCGATCAGCCCGAGGTTATCGCAGAAATGCGCACATCCGACCTGTTCGTTTTGCCCAGCCGAATTGCGGCAGATGGCGACCGCGATGGTCTGCCCAATGTCTTGATGGAAGCCGCCAGTCAAAAGCTGCCCATTCTGGCGACCCCTGTTTCTGCCATTCCGGAATTCATTGACACAGGCGTGCATGGCATTCTGGTGGATGATGCCCCGGACAGCCTTGCGCAGGCGATCCGGGATTTTGCCGCGCGGCAAGACAAGGGCCGTGCCTTTGCCGATGCGGCCTACGTACGGCTGAGAACCGAGTTTCAGATGCAGCCGGGCATCAATCAGCTGACCAAGCGCTTGCGCGCGATGATGCGGGACGCGGCGTGATACCCGCCGCCTTTTATGCCCCGATGAAACCACCTGATCACCCTGTGCCCTCAGGGGATCGCGCCATGGCCCGCGCCTTGCTGGCCGCATTGCAGATGTGCGACATCAAGGCAGATGTCGCCTCGCATCTGCAAACACGCGACGGGATCGGGGATGCACAGGTACAGGCGGAAAAACAAGCGGCGGCATCGGTCGAAATCGACACGCTGATCCCGAAGGGGCGACAGGCCGGATGGCGGTTCTGGATCACCTATCACAACTACTACAAAGCGCCCGACCTGATCGGGCCAGCCGTCGCGCAGGCGCTGAACATCCCCTATCTGCTGGTTGAGGCAACCCGCGCGCGCAAAAGACTGTCAGGACCTTGGGCCGACTACGCCAAAGCGGCAGAGGCGGCGAGCGATGCGGCAGCCGTGATTTTTTATCTGACCTTGCGGGATAAAGAAGCGCTGCGCAATTACGCCGCCACCGATCAAAAACTGATCCACCTGCGCCCATTCCTGCCGCGTGAGAATTTGCCCCCCATAGGCCGCAAGGAGCGCAGCATGCTGAGCGTCGGCATGTTCCGTAAGGGCGACAAACTCGCGTCCTACAAGATTATCGCCGACACGCTGGCCAAGCTGCAAACACCCGACTGGCACCTTGAAATCGCAGGGGACGGGCCGGCGCGCGCGGAGGTTGAGACGCTTTTTGCGCCTTTCAGCAACAAGATATCGTTCCTTGGGGCCTTGTCGGCGCAGGATTTGCAAGACGCCTACGCGCGCGCGAAGATCCTCTTCTGGCCCGGTGTCAACGAAGCCTTCGGGATGACCTACCTTGAGGCACAGGCCGCCGGAATGGCCGTTGTGGCGCAGGACCGCCCAGGCGTCCGTGACGTCCTTGCACCGGGAGCGGATTATCCATCGCCCGAGGCTGGCAGCGACGCACTTGCAGCGCGGCTTGATATGCTGCTTGAAATGCCGAAACTGACGATGCACCTTGGTACGGCGGCGCGCGCGCATGTCGGCGCGCATCACCTTCTGGGTTCCGCCAGAACCACCCTTAGAACCGCAATTGACGAGATATTGATATGATCAGGCTCGCCCTCATTCGCCACGGCCACACCGAATGGAACCGTAAGGGTCGCATTCAGGGGCGCACGGACATCCCGCTGGACCCGGAGGCACGGGCCGGGCTGGCCACACGCGTCCTGCCGAAGCCGTGGTACGATGCGGCGCTCGTATCCAGCCCGCTGATGCGCGCCGTGGAAACCGCAGAACTGATCAGCGGCAAAACCCCGATCACGATACCTGCGCTGATGGAAATGGACTGGGGTGCGTGGGAAGGAAAGCGCGGGGAGGCGTTGCTGGCCGATCCCGACACAGATTACCGCCATATCGAAGACTGGGGCTGGGAGTATCGCCCCCCCGGCGGGGAAAGCCCGGCAGATGTGAGCGCGCGACTGACCCCATGGGTCAACAGCCTTGCCACGGACACGGTCGCCGTCTGTCACATCGGGATCATGCGCGTGTTGATGGCCAAGGCTACGGGCTGGAACTTTGACGGTGCCGCCCCTTTCCGCATCAAACGGGACCGCCTGTTTATCCTGAACATCTCTGACGCGGGCTGGACGGTTGCAGGCGATCCTGTTCGCCTTGAGGCGCGCACCCGGTGAGAGTGTTCTTTGTGGTGACGCACCTGCTTGGATCGGGACATTTGTCGCGCACATTGGTGCTGGCCCGCGCACATCTGAAGGCAGGGCATGAGGTGACACTGGTCTCCGGCGGCATGCCCGTGCCTCACCTGTCTCATGACGGTATTACCTTGGTGCAATTGCCCGCCCTGAGGTCCGATGGCGTGAATTTCACGCGCCTGCTTGATGACAAAGGGGATGTCGCGTCTGAAACGCTGATGCGGGATCGTCGCGACAAGCTCCTGAGCACATTTGAAGAGGCCACCCCGGATGTGCTTGTCACCGAATTGTTCCCCTTTGGCCGGCGCAGCTTGACCGATGAGTTTCTGGCGCTGCTCAAAACGGCCAGAGCACGCAAAAACCCGCCGCGCATTTGCTGCTCGATCCGTGATATTCTAGCGCCGCCTTCCAAGCCATCCAAAGCGGCACGCGTCCGTGACATTATCGCAGAGTTTTACGACGCAATCATCGTGCATTCCGATCCCGATGTGACACCGCTGGCGGCAAGCTGGCCCGTCACCGAAGATATTTCGGAAAAACTCAGATACAGCGGATTTGTCGCAAACCCGCCCGCCCCCATGCACCCTGATGCACCGGGACAAGGCGACATACTCGTCAGCGCTGGCGGGGGGGCCGTTGGCGATGCGCTTTATTCTGCTGCCCTGGGCGCTGCGAAACTGGACGGCGATCTGCATTGGCGTGTTTTGGTCGGTGGCGCGGATGCAGCGGCAAAATGCGCGGCACTGAAAGAACTTTGCCCGGCAAATGCCACCATCGAACCCGCGCGACCGGATTTTCGCCAGATGCTGCACCGCGCAAAAGCCTCCGTGTCGATGTGCGGCTACAACACGGCGCTCGATATACTGCAGGCCGGAACGCCCGCGGTTTTCGTCCCCTTTGATGCGGGCGGCGAGGTGGAGCAATCCCTGCGCGCCTCGGCACTTGCTAAAATAGCGGGCATACGCGTTGTGAACTCTGTGGACCTGCAAGCCGAGACACTTTTGAACACCGTGTATTCTGTCGTGCAAGACCCCCGACGGGATCCGCAAACGCAGACCCTCGATGGGGCAAACCGCACGGTTGAACTGCTCGAAACGCTTGTTAAGGCACCGAGCCATGCAGGTTGACTGGACCCCGCTGCGCCGTGAATTGGCGCGCCATAGGGCCATTGGGATGGCCCTGCGCTTCTGGTGGCGTGATGACGATGCCACGAAACTATCTGCGGCGCTTGATCAACTTGAAACTACCGCTGTCGCGCTGAACGTGCCCGTGCATCTTGCGATCATCCCGGCATTGGCCGAAGCCTCACTGGCTCAACATGTCAAAAGGTCGGATCACCTCGTGCCGGTCGTTCATGGCTGGCAACACAAGAACCATGCCCCGAGCGGTCAGAAAAAAGCGGAATTCGGCGCAGTGCGCAGCGGGGCCATCGCCGAACTCCAACGTGGGCTTGATCAGATGCGGCAGCTCTTTGGCACCGGGCTGGTCCCGGTCTTTGTACCGCCGTGGAACCGGATCAATCCATCCTACCTCGCGCCGCTTGCCGATGCAGGCTATGCAGGCCTGTCGACCTTTACGCCACGACAAACCGTCTATGTCGCTGATGGCCTGATGCAGATCAACACCCATATTGATCCCATTGACTGGCGTGGCACGCGCGGCCTCAAAGACCCCGCAACGCTCGTTGCGCAAACGGTTGAAGTACTTGCCGCGCGCGCGGATGGGGCAGTCGGATGCGTCTGAACCCTTGGGCTATCTGACGCATCATCTTGTGCATACTGCGGATGTGTGGGACTTCACCCAGCAGTTTGTATCAGAGCTTTTGGATGCTGGCGCGCTGCCACAACCCATCGCCCCCTTGCTGGAGAAACACAGATGAGCCGACTGGACTCCATGCGCCGCCGTCTAAGCGCGCAGATCGACGGTCTGAACTGGGCCGCTGAGCAGGTGCGGGGCATTGACGGTGATGTGCTGGAACTGGGTTTGGGCAACGGTCGCACCTATGATCACCTGCGCGAGGTCCTGCCCGAGCGGCGCATCTGGGTGATTGACCGGGTGCTGCAACCGCATCCGTCCTGCGTACCCCCTGCGGAAAACTTCCTGCAGGGCGAAGCGGATGACATGCTCACGACCCTTGCAAAGACGGGGGCAAAATGCGCCCTGGCACACTATGATTTCGGCTTTGGCGTCAAGGATCTGGATGTGGCGGAGGGCGCGCGGCTCTCGCCCCTGATCGCAGCACTGATGGTGCCGGGCGGACTGGTGGTCAGCCAGCAACCGCTGATCGGACTGACACAGATCAGCGGGCCGGACACCATTGACCCGGAACGATACCTTTTCTACCGCGCGCCCTGACACCGGCGCATACCGATTTTTGACCTTTCGCCGATCGCATTTCCGGGTAACCTGACCGGATATTGCAATAAAGGACGACCAGATGAAAAAGCTCGTATTGTGCCTGTTTACCGTCGCGGCCCTCGCCGCCTGCGATCACAATCAGGACGCCGATCCGGAGGCAATGGAACAGCTGAATGAAATTCCCGAAGCGGTGGATGGCGTGATTTCCTGACCCCATGGGAAAAACTCCGCAAAAAGCGGTACGGAAATCACTTTTTCGCGTGAACCCGATTCGCAATAGGCTATAGAGGGTCTATTGATGACGACTTCAAAAAGGACTTCCCCATGATCAGAGTTGCCGTTCTCCTCAGCCTCGTATTGGCACTTGCTGCTTGTGAAACCACAAAAGGCATCGGCCGCGACGTACAAAACGCTGGCGAAGCGCTCGACGAAGCGATCTAAGAACACCTCGTCGCGCCGGAGTTTCCCCTGCGGCGCGCGCTGCTATTTAGCACAGTTCCTGCAGAGTGCCGCATCCGGCACGGCCATGAGGCGCGCGTCGGAAATCTGGTCGCCGCAGGACAGACATGTGCCATAGGTGCCGTCGTCAATGCGGCTCAGTGCGGCGTCAATGCGCCTGAGTTCAGCCATCTCGACCTGCCCCATGGCTTCGAGGACTTCATCGCCCTGACGTTCAGTGGCGCGGTCTTCCCAGTCTTGCGGCATGGGCGCATCCAGCGCTTGTTCGATATCGGACAAATCCCCCACAAGAGACGCGCGGCGGCTCAAAAGCGTCTGTTTGTGAACCTGAACATCCATGAAAATCCCCTTTCGTGATCAGCGTAGAACGCGCGGCGAATCGTTTTGTGTGCGGGTGGACTACCCTGCGATCTTACCTGCCAGAATATAGGATGCCGGCGCCGCCAGAACCGCGCCCGCAACCGCCGCCACCACGATTGGCATCATACCGGTAAGACCCATGGTCAACACGGCAATCACAGCCGTCCCCGCGAGAGTGGTTGCGACGATGGAATAAAGAATGAGAGCAATGCGTAACATCGAGGGTGCCTCCTGTGATAAACTCGCATTAAGACTAACGCAGGTGCCGGGTGTTTGCCTTGATATGTGTCAAGGTTGATGTGGTTGGGTTGGGTGGTTCTTAAAACTGCGACCAAGCTATCTTGTGTTTGGGTGCAACCTGCGGCGTGCTTCCAGTAGGGCGACGCGCCCGAACCGAGGGGTGGGAAAAAGCGAAGCGCCCGCCCCGTGGGGGCGGTTCGGGCGCTGCAAATCCAGAGGATTTGCATTGGGTTACTTGGTGAGATGTATTGCAACTGAATTCAAAAGCAGCACACTGTTTGTTTATGAGTATTCGTCTGAGCAAGGCATCAATGAAAAACGAAAAGCTAGCTGTAGAAACACTATTGCCCCCGCGTTTCTTGTTTCAAATTGGCGCATACCTCCAAACTTGCGCGCACATTGAGTTGGCAATATGCGCAGTCATCACTTGTCTCGAAGGCTGTTTTCCACCTGACGATAATTGGCTGAATAAATACTCTAAAAACAGAAAAACAAGCACCAGCGAATTGATTAAAAAACTTCGCAGGACCAATAAAGCAAAAAACAATCATGGTTTTGCCAAAGACCTTGAAAAACTCGTAGATTGGATAGACAGGTTTGTTGACAACAGGCATTTGGCTGCGCACGGCGCTTTTTTTGGCTCTCCGGAGGGTTTCCTTCGCGTCGACTACCTACGCAATACAGGCAAAAAAAATCGCCAAATTATGAGCAAACGCGAACTGCGATCACCGAAGCAATGGTAACTGAAGTGCTAAATGATGCTAACGATATATACTTGGTTTTGTTGGGAATGCTGGAGCAAATTAAGCCTGGACTGTCAACCGATGTGCACAGGGTGATTGTGCCCTTGGTGGAGCATCCTGTGTCGGCCAAGTAAGTTACCAATAGATAAAGCATGAACCAGTTTTTCTGCTCGCCCGGCTACAACCGCCGATATCGCCGGGCGGGTGTTTTGCACGGAAACTGCGCCCAGTCACTTCTTACTGCTCTGTCTAGTCGCTGTTTCGCGTGCCCGATTGCATGTTTAATCCCACAAGTCCAACGCGCGGAAACGCGCATTGCTACGCAGTACGCTGCCTCACGCCGTCTTTCATATAAGCCTTGTTAAACGGCTTTAGCCGTCCATCTTGAGAGCGCTGATAAACGCTTCCTGTGGGATATCCACTTTCCCAAATTGGCGCATCTTCTTCTTCCCCGCCTTCTGCTTGTCCAGCAGTTTGCGTTTGCGCGTCGCATCCCCACCATAGCATTTGGCGGTCACGTCCTTGCGCATTGCTGAGAGGGTCTCGCGGGCGATGACCTTGCCGCCAATCGCCGCTTGGATCGGGATTTTGAACATATGGCGCGGGATCAGGTCCTTGAGCTTTTCGACCATCGCGCGGCCCCGTCCCTCGGCCCGGTCGCGGTGCACCATGGTGGAGAGCGCATCGACCGGTTCGTCGTTCACGAGGATCGACATTTTCACAAGGCTGTCCGTGCGATACCCGATCATCGCATAGTCAAAGGACGCATAGCCCTTGGTCACCGATTTCAGCCGGTCGTAGAAATCAAACACCACCTCATTGAGCGGCAGATCATAGACCACCATCGCACGCGAGCCTGCATAGGTCAGGTCTTGCTGAATGCCGCGGCGGTCCTGACACAGCTTCAGCACATCGCCGAGGTAGTCGTCGGGCACAAGGATCGTCGCCTTGATCCGCGGCTCCTCCAGATGATCGACCAGCGTGAGGTCGGGCATGTCGGCGGGGTTGTGCAACTCGATCATAGAGCCGTCTTTCATATACACATGGTAGATGACCGAGGGCGCGGTGGTGATCAGTTCGATGTCATATTCACGTTCGATCCGGTCGCGGATGACTTCGAGGTGCAACAGCCCCAGAAAGCCACAGCGGAACCCGAACCCAAGGGCGGCCGACGTCTCCATCTCATAGGAAAAGGACGCGTCATTCAGCGCCAGTTTCTCGATGCTGTCGCGCAACTCCTCGAACTCGGAGCTGTCCACCGGGAAAAGACCGCAGAACACCACGGGCTGCGCCGGTTTGAAGCCCGGCAGCGCGTCGGTCGTGCCCTTTTTCTCATGCGTGATCGTATCGCCCACGCGGGTGTCGCGCACCTGCTTGATGGACGCGGTCAGAAACCCGATCTCGCCCGGACCCAGTTCGTCGATTTCGGTCATGGCGGGGCGGAACACGCCGATGCGGTCCACGCCATGGGTGGAATTGTTGGACAACATGCGGATGCGGTCGCCCTTTTTCAGCACCCCGTCCATGATGCGCACCAGAACGATCACCCCGAGGTAGCTGTCATACCACGAATCCACCAGCATCGCCTTGAGCGGCGCATCGCGCGTGCCTTTGGGCGCGGGCAGGTTCTGCACGATGCTTTCCAGCGTCTCCATGATGCCCTGCCCCGTCTTGGCAGACACCTGAATGGCACCGGAGGCGTCGATGCCAATCACGTCTTCGATCTGTTCGGCCACGCGGTCACAATCGGACGCAGGCAGGTCGATCTTGTTCAGCACGGGCACGATTTCATGATCCGCGTCGATGGCGTGATAGACATTGGCGAGCGTCTGCGCCTCGACGCCCTGGGTGCTGTCCACGACCAGCAGCGACCCTTCGACGGCGCGCATGGAGCGGCTGACCTCATAGGCGAAATCCACATGGCCCGGCGTGTCGATCAGGTTGAGGACATATTCCTCGCCATTCTGGGCGGTATAGTTGATCCGCACGGTCTGCGCCTTGATGGTGATGCCGCGCTCGCGCTCGATGTCCATGCTATCGAGCATCTGCTCCTTCATATCCCGATCCGCCACGGTATTGGTGGATTGAATGAGCCTGTCGGCCAGCGTGGATTTCCCGTGGTCAATGTGCGCGACGATGGAGAAATTGCGGATATGTGAAAGCGGTGTCATGGTAATGGGATATGGTGCGGATTCATGGGGCGGTCAAGGTGGATCAGAAGGTAGAGATAACGGACGAGTTCAGCGCACGGGCGTGGCTGGGGAAACACGACCATCAGACGCAGGTTTGGTTTGCCGCGCGCTGTGCGTTGCGCGCGCTGCCGTATCTAGGAAGTTGGGCCGCGGCAACCAAAAGCGGGCTTACCTTCGCCAGTTTTCGCGCAGCCTTTACTGCTGCAGCCGCCGCTACCTATTTAAATTCAGAACTAGTAGAATTGAGAAAGTCCGCCATTTTTGCCGCCAAAACCGCAACCGCCACCTGTATGGAAACCGCCACCGCCGAGAATGACCGCTCGTCTCATTATCACGCCGCCTCATTCTCTGCCATGCAGTCTCACGCCGCAGCAGCCGCAGCAGCCTCAACTAACACTGCCGAGGCAGGCGATGCAGCCGCTGCCATCGGATCCTTCCGACTCATCGCCGCCGCCAACTCATTTGCTGCAGCCACTTCGCTCGATGCGAATGATATATTGAAGTGGAACGCACTTTGGGGAGGTGACGACCAGCCACCAAATATTGCGCAGGCATGGAAAGAACTCAAAGCTCAATGGGACGCCGATGACGCCGATTGGTCGTTTTGGATCGAATGGTACGAAGGCATCCTCAACGGCACCCCGCTGCCATGGGCAGTTGACCCACCGGATCGCGCTGGAGGTAACAGAAGACGAGTGGAAGGCCGGGCAGACAGTAGTTGCCAAGCGGATCGCTGAGATAATCCAGTCGTACAAAACCAACGTCGGTCCCAGATTGATTCTAAATTCTGATGGCCTGTGGGACGTCGAAGATGACGTCACGGTTCAGGAAGAACCTGTGAGTTTTGCGATCTCTCAAGTTGAGATCAATCTGGTGGCCGCGCTGAGCGCAGGAAACGGATTATCCGAAACTTCCGGCGAAACGATTTTGATCAGAAACGCGTGTACAAGATATCGCGACCAACCAAGCGTGGTCGCAACATGCTTCTGGAATGCCTGCATGGCTCTTCAACGTAACATTGGCGATGTTTACCCCGACGACGCCGCGCTTATCGGATTACAAAATGTTTTGTATACGTCGGTGGAAGAGCTCTGCGCGCAAGATACGCTCATCAGGGATCGCATTGCAAAGCTGGCAGCCCTCGAAACACGCCGCATGCCAACCCAGTCTGAAAAGGAAGACCTCAAAGCAGTTCCTGAAGCTATGAAAAAGGACCTCACAGAAGATGCGTTTAGACAATTGAGCGACGCTGTGGAAACCGTCGTCAATGAAGATAAGCCGCCGAAAGTTTGGCGCGCGCGCTTGGTTAATTGGCTCACCACTCTCGGGCAGGAAATCGATAAGGGGCAAAAGCGTGAAAAACGAGCCACGTGGCTACTGAAACTGGGTCGAAAGATCGCGGGTTGGTTTTTTGAAAGGGATGAGCAGTAGTACGAACAACCTTTTCGGCTCGTTTTCAGAGCGCCCTCTCAATGCTGAGTCCATTCAAATCAAGCAAGTGTGTCCAACTCCAATTCGTTGCCAAAGTGATCTGGGGTCTGGCCCGCCATCCGATACGCCGACGTGGATCGAAACTGAAAAACCCAATGCCTGAGAGCAGCTTTGCTTTTACGTCTCCAATTTTTCGCGGTAGGGTTGTTTCAGAACGGCTCCGAATTTCGTTTCTGAAAGGTCTGAACATCATGACAGTCTCCCTCCCTTCCCGTCTTGGCCTTGTGTCTGCCCTTGCCTTGGTTGCACCACATGTCGCCGCCGCAGACCCGACAATTGATTTCTATGGGCAGCTTAACTTTGGTGTTTTCAGCGTCGATGACGGGACAGAGGATGAGACGTTCTTTACCGACAACGACAATTCCAACAGCCGCGTGGGCGCGATTTACTCGAACGATCTGGCGGGCGGGTCCACGGTCAAATTCCACTTTGAAACGGCGCTTGGGTTCGCCGGGTCGAGTTCTGCGACCATGGATAACAACGATCTCGACCTCGATATCGGGCGCACGGATCTGCGTAAACTCGAACTGATCTACGCCACGCCAAGCTTGGGCACGCTCAGTTTCGGGCAGGGCAGCACCGCGTCGGACGGCGTGGCGGAAGCGGATTTCTCGGGCACCTCGGTGATTGCCTATTCCGGCATTGCCGACCTCGCCGGCAGCTTTCAGTACCGCCCCGATGGCGGCGCGCTATCAGGCATCGCCATCGGGGACACGTTCAAATCCTTTGACGGGGCGCGACGGTTCCGGGTGCGGTACGACACGCCCTCATGGAACAACCTCGTCTTTAGCATCTCGGGCGGTGAAGAGGTTCTGGATCGCGACAACGACAGCGAATACTATGATGTCGCGGCCAAATACGCGGCTGACTATGGCGACATGAAGGTGGATGGGCGCCTTGGGTACGAGTGGATCAGCGGCGGTGAAGAACTGTTGGTCGGCTCTTTCGCGCTCCTGCACAAGCCCACCGGTTTCAGCCTTGCCCTGTCGGCAGGGGCTGAGCAGGAAGGCGATGCCGATTACATCTACGCCAAACTGGGGTATCAGCAGGATTGGTTTGCCCTTGGCACCACGGCGTTGTCGCTGGATGTGTTCGAGGGCAATGATTACGCAATCGACGGATCCGACAGCTCATCCGTAGGGATCGCGGCGGTTCAAAAGGTCGATGCCTATAATCTTGAGCTTTATGCCATTTACCGCACGCATGAATTTGACGCCTCGGGCACAGATTTCGACGATATTGATGCGATGGCGGTCGGCGCGCGCTGGAAATTCTGAGACGCGGCATCATGTCCTGCAGCGGGCGCGGATGAATTGCGCCTGCGATGCGAATACGGCATATGGGGGCTATGATGTATTGTCGGACAAAACCAGCCTTTGGCATGTTGCGCCTTGGCCTTGCGAGTGCGCTGATGCTTGGCCTTGCCGCCTGCGGGGGAGGTGGTGCAAATACACAGCCAAACACTCTGACGCCTGTGACACTGGAAGGCGCTCAGCGTTTTGCCACGGGACCGATCGGCGCGGCGTGCAACGTTCACAATCGGCGCACGGCGTCAAAGGCCCGCTGTGGGTGCGTTCAGGCGGCGGCGAACCTGACGCTGAGCCAGTCAGAACAGCAGCGCAGTGCGCGCTTTTTCGCAGAGCCTGAGCTTTTGCAACAGGTCAAACTCTCTGACAGCCCTGCGAGTGAACGTTTCTGGTATGCGTGGGCTGCTTTTGCCGAAACCGCCGAGACGCTTTGCGCAGATTTGTGATCTCTCAGAGGTCGCGCGCCCAAAACTGAAGCTGCTTGGGTGTTTCATCTGCCGCGCCCAGATCTTTCCAGTTGAATGTCGCCACGACCCCGGGCAGGGGCCGGTAGCCCCGCGCGCGCCAGAAACCATCCAGCGGCCGGTAATCGGTCGGACGCAGTGGATGATCTGCAGGGCGGATCACAGAGCAAAAGACGCATGTGTCAAAGCCATCCTGCCGCGCGGCCGCCTCGCGCAGATCGAAAAACGCATGCCCCGCCCCGTGCCCCCGAAACTGCGGGAGCAAGACACTCTCAGCACAGTAAGACACCTTTGATACATCTATGTCCGTTTGCACAAATGCGCTCGCAAACCCATCGGCATGCGCCGTCAACGGCATCGCGGTCGAAGCCCCAACCAGACGCGCGCCCTCAAAAGCACCGATCAGAACCGTCAGCGGGTTTTGCGCATAGGGGGCGAGATATTCTGCCTCGTATTCGAGATCACCTTCATAAAGATAGGGCCAGTCGCGAAACACCGCGATGCGCAGGGCGGCAACTGCGGGAATGGCATCGTTTAACGCGGCTCCACTCAGCCTGCGGAACTCAAGCGTCATCGGCTCCGGACACCTGAGCGATCCAGTCCGACAGGTTATACCGCGTCGTCACCCGCGAGATTTTGCCGTCGGTGATGTCAAAGAACGACCCCGCACTCAGCCGATACCTCTGCCCCTGCGCCTCGGGCAGGCCCGCATCCGTCGCTAGATAGGTGCCGTTCACCACATATTCCGCAGCCGCACGCCCCTGATCTTTTGCCTCAAGGATCACCATATCGGTCAGGGTTTCATCATAGCAGCGGCTCATATGCGCACAGAACTGTTCAAAGGCTTCCTTGCCCTCGCGCACGTCGCCTTCATTCACATGATGCGCGACATCCTCCGTCAGACAGGCCAGCATGCCCGGAATATCCTTGGCGTTAAAGGCGTCAAAGTAGGTTTTTACGACAGCGGGCATGGACCCTCCAATTGATCAAAAACACATGTCGGTCGTGTGCCGTGTCAGAGGTTGTCCTCAACATCGGTCACATCAACGCCCAGCAATTCCAACCCGTTTTCAAGATGCTCTGCAAGGCCCGGAATGCCGGACAGATAGTTTTCCGTTGGCGCAGAGGCTTCGCGCCGCGCTTCCGCTTTCGCATACTCCAGTTCGGAGACATCAAAACTGTCGCGGCCCACCCACATCAAGGCGACAAGATTGGCTTTCTCGTCATCATTCAGCCCGGATATATAGTTTGATAGATTGGAGCTCTCAGGGCCATATTCACGGGTCAGCAGGATTACCCGCGCGACTTTTCGTGTGCTGATTTCGAGCATATTGCCACCCCTTTTTATATGCTCTCAGCTTGTGTCTTTCGTTGGTGCGGTGCAAGGGCTAATTATACCTGCGAACGTACCGTACCTTGCACAAGCGCGCGTGCTAAAGCCTGCACGCTCTTTGGCCTGTCCGTAAATAATTCTAGAAAAAGTTAACGACATGCGTGATGTTCTACGCATAGTTGCGTCATTTTCAGAGGATCTTTTTTATGTCACGTATCCCTTACAACGTTCAAAAATTTCTGTTTTCCATTGTCGAAGCCATCCCCCCGCTGGCGGCCTTGGTCAATAAATTTGCCATCAATCGTGTCGTCAAACGCGCAAGAACCCGGCCACACCCTCTGAGCACCGGGCGTGATTACGTCAGCTGGTCCGGCCTGACAGATCGCCGCTGGAGCGCACGGCATCTGCCACCACAAACCCGCGATAACCTGCCAGACCCGGAAGTGTTGCAAGAGCTGTTCCGGCGCAAAGAGGGCACACAGCGGCTTTGTCCCAAATCGACCTGCCTGTTTCCGGCCTTTGCGCAATATCTGACCGATGGGTTTATCCGCACCGAGTCAGAACATCTCACCCCCGAGGGGCAAGACCCCAAGCTGCACCTGAAACGCAACACGTCGAACCATGACATCGACATGTGCACGCTCTATGGTCGCACCCCCGCACAGACGGATGCGCTGCGCCTTCAGTCCAGCGATCCGGGCCACAAAGGCCGTCTTAAATCTCAGATGATCGGGGATGAAGAATACCCGCCATTTCTTTACCGCGATGGCGTGCCTGATCCTGATTTCGCGGTTCTCGACCCACCCCTAGGGGGTGCAGATCAAAGCCCTGAGAAACAGGCGAAACTCTTTGCCGTGGGCGGGGACCGGGTCAATTCGGTGCCGCAGGTTGCCATGCTCAACACGCTGTTTCTGCGTGAACACAACCGGCTCGCGGGCGAGATCGAAGTCGTACATCCCGATTGGGATGACGACCGCGTTTTTGAAACAGCGCGCAATACGGTCATCGTGATTTTCATCAAGATCATCGTTGAGGACTACATCAACCACATCTCTCCCCTGCCCTTCACGCTGCGCGCGGACCCGTCCGTGGCGTGGAATGCGCCGTGGAACAAACCCAACTGGATCACCACTGAATTCAGCCTTTTGTACCGCTGGCACGCGCTGATCCCCGATCAGATCCAATGGGGCGATGATCTGCACCCGGTTCATACGACGTTCATGAACAACGACCTGCTGATCCGTGATGGCCTGCTGAAAGGGTTTGCCGGTATATGTGCAACGCAAGCGGCTGAGCTTGGGCCGCGCAACACGGCTGAGCCTTTGTTGAAGGTCGAATTGGCCTCAATCGAGCAGGACCGCTTTTGTCAGCTGGCGGGGTTCTCGGATTATTGCAATTACATGAGTCAGCAAAGACCTGCGTCCTTCAAGGCCATCTCATCTGATCCGGAAATCAGCGATACGCTCGCCAAACACTATGGCGGACCCCGCGATGTCGATTTTCATGTGGGCCTGTTTTGCGAAGACAGGGTGCCCAACAGCCCGTTGCCAAACCTCATTTTGGTCTTTGTCGCGCTGGATGCGTTCAGTCAGGCGCTGACCAACCCGTTGCTGTCACAACATGTCTTTAAACGCGGCACGTTTTCGGCACCGGGATGGAGCGCGATCCGGCAAACAGAATCCCTGCGTGATGTTCTGGACCGCAATGTGGCGGGCGGCGCAGGCGATACATTTATTGCGATGACGCGCAAGGAATGGGTGCCGGAGTAAACGCGCCCTCAGATCAATTCACTTGGGGGGCCAAATCGCGCGATCAGCCGCTCTTTGATCTGATCGCGGGCCTGCCGATACCCAGCCAGCTTGCTCTCGCGCGTCTCACCCAACCCGGTCGGGTCAAGGATCGGCCAGTATTCCACATCAAGGTGATAGAACCGCGTCAATTCCAGCGCGCGGCGCTGGCTGGCCGGGCTCAGGGCAATCACCAGATCGAAAGAACCCAGATCATCGCCCCAGTTTTCCATCTCGTCAAAGCTGCGGGACCGGTGACGCGATAATTCCACATCCAGTTCCTGACAGACCGCGATCGAGAATCCGTCAATCTCAAGATCATTCGTCACGCCGGCGGATTGAACGTATGTGCCGGTGCCGTAGAGCTTTTTCATTATGCCCTCCGCCATCGGAGAGCGCACAGCGTTATGATCACAACAAAAAAGAACGGACTGTGGCGGTTCTTGTGTCATTTAACCGCCAAAGTGCAGAACGCAAATCAGTGTGAACAAACGCCGTGCGGTGTCAGTGTCGATATCGGCCTTACCTTCGAGGCGTTCCTGAAGCACACGACTGCCTTCATTGTGGATACCGCGTCGTGCCATATCGATGGTTTCAATCTGGCTCGGTGGCAGTTTCTTGACCGCATCGAAATAGCTTTCGCAAATCTGAAAGTAGTCTTTGACAACCTGCCGGAACGGCCCGAGCGACAGATGGAATTCCGCCGCTTTTTCTGCTGTTTCCGTGTTCACGTCAAAGACGAGACGCTTGTCGCGGATCGCAAGGCTTACGTGGTAAGGACCGTCGAGAACCGGGCGCCCCTCGCGACTGGGCAGCACAAAAGTATTGTCCTCAAGAAGATCAAACATCGCGACTTTCCGCTCCTGTTCGATTTCAGGCGTCGGCGGCGGAAGGCCGCTGTCATCAAGGGTTATATGCGAGATGCGGGACATTTGAGTACTTCTTGCCGATGGATGTAAGCCGCGCCTGAGTAGCGCGGAAACACCGTTCGGGGCAACCTTTTAGAGCGCTTCACTGTCGTTTAGTTTGCGCAGGCGCGCCGTCACAGAAAGGCCGTGCGCCTCAAGGCTTTCCGAGTTGGCCAGCGTCTCTGCCGCCGGACCGACGGCGCGCAATGCCGCCGGTGTCATCCGCGCCAGTGTTGTACGCTTCATGAAATCAAGCACGGACAGGCCCGATGAGAACCGGGCAGAGCGTGCCGTTGGCAAAACATGATTGGGTCCCCCGACATAATCGCCAATCGCCTCTGGCGTCCATTGCCCCAGAAAAATCGCCCCGGCATGCGTGATCTGCGCGCTCAGGGCATCCGGGTCCGCCACGCAAAGCTCAAGATGTTCAGGGGCGATCCGGTCGGACAATGCAGCCGCTGTCGCCAGATCAGGGACCGTGACGATCGCCCCAAAATCCCGCCAGGACGCACCCGCGATCGCGCGCCGCTCTAGGGTTTCCAACCGCTTTTCAACCGCCGCCGCCACCGCCTGCCCGAACGCAGCATCGGTCGTGATCAATATGGATTGCGCGCTTTCGTCATGTTCCGCCTGGCTCAGCAAATCGAGGGCGATCCAGTCCGGGTCATTCTGCGCATCTGCAATCACCAGTATTTCGGATGGACCCGCAATCATATCAATGCCGACTTTGCCAAACACACGCCGCTTGGCCGCTGCAACAAAGGCATTGCCCGGACCCGTGATTTTATCCACCGGCGCGATTGTCGCCGTGCCGTAGGCAAGTGCCGCCACGGCCTGTGCCCCCCCGATGCGGTAGATTTCATCAACCCCCGACAGACGTGCTGCGGCCAGCACAAGCGGGTTCAAAACACCGTCGGGTGCCGGCACGACCATGGCAAGGCGGGAAACCCCCGCGACCTTGGCAGGGATGGCGTTCATCAGCACCGAGGACGGGTAGGACGCAAGACCACCCGGCACATAAAGCCCAGCTGCCGCCACAGGCGTCCAGCGCCAGCCCAGCATTGCGCCGCTGTCATCGATCCACTCTGCGTCCTCAGGACGTTGGCGTTCGTGGTAGGCGCGGATACGTTGCGCCGCCAGTTCCAGTGCGGCCACCTGATCGCCGGGCGCCGTAGCAACCGCAGCATCCACCTCATCAGGCGTGATGGCGAGGCGATCCGGCGTCAACGTCAGCCGGTCAAACTTTTCCGTCAGGTCGATCAGGGCCGCGTCACCGCGCGCACGGACATCCGCAATGATCTGCGCAACGGTGGCGTCTACATCGGGGCTGTCTTCGCGCTTGGCGCTCAGCAAAGCGCTGAAGCGGGTCTCAAAATCTGGATCGGCAGCATTCAGAAATACGGGCATGGCAGTTTACGACTCGTCTGGGAAAGGGGCAGTGCCGGGGATAGGTCACTCAGGATGCGATGGCGTCGTCTTGGACGGTGCCAGATAGGGTTTTGTGACGTCTTTCAAGGTCGCTTCAATTGCTTCAACCTCAAGACGAATGGCCCCATCCCCCGCAAGCGTGATGACGATATGACCCGAAGGCGCGTCTGCGGCGACAAATTCTATCGTGAGCACAGACAGAATTGTGTCCTTGTCGCCCCGGTCGATCCCGCTGCTGGCAACAGCGGTCACCGTGTCGAAGGCCAATACAGATTGCACCCGTTCAGGGGACATCGCACGTGCCGTGCCCTCTTCCCAGCGAAAACGGTTGAGTAGCAGAGCGAACCGCTGCGCGGCCTTGTCCCAGCGCATTTCGGTTGCCGGAAAAACCGCATCCTGCGTCAGGGACGCCATGACCTTGAGGTCTTCTGCATCGACCGCACCAAGGTTCAGGGGCGCTTCACGCCCGTCTTCGAAACGTGCATCGGTCATTATTCCGCGATCCTTTCGATCTGCGCCCCAACAGCGGAGAGCTTGCGCACCACATGCTCATATCCACGGTCGAGATGATAGACGCGGGACACTTTTGTCTCGCCCTCAGCGGCAAGCCCCGCAAGGATCAGGGAAACGGACGCCCGCAAATCGGTGGCCATCACCGGGGCCCCCTTCAGGCGGTCAACCCCCTTGACTGTCGCGGTCCCGCCATGCACCTCGATATCAGCGCCCATGCGAATGAGCTCAGGCGCATGCATGAACCGGTTCTCGAATATCTTTTCTTCCAGAACAGAGGTCCCTTTGGCGGTGCACAACAGGGCCATCATCTGCGCCTGCAGATCAGTGGGAAACCCCGGAAATGGCTCCGTCGTGACATCGACCGCGCGGATATCCCCATTTGCGCGGGCGACACTCAACCCATTCGCAGTTTCGGTCACCGTGACACCCGCCGCATCCAGCTTGTCACAAAACGCAGCCAGCAGGTTGATGCGTCCCCCCAGCAGTTCCACCTGTCCGCCGCAGATCGCCGGGGCGAGCATATAGGTGCCAAGCTCAATCCGGTCGGTCACAACGCGGTGGGTGGTGCCGCCCAGTCGGTCAACGCCCTGCACCGAGATAGTCGAGGTCCCTTCGCCTTCGATTTGTGCTCCCATGGCGCGCAGGCATTCAACAAGGTCCACAATCTCGGGCTCGCGCGCGGCATTGTTAATGACGGTGGTGCCTTTCGCCAGTGACGCGGCCATCACGATATTCTCGGTCGCCCCAACAGAGGCAAAGGGAAAGTCGATGACAGCCCCCTTGAGCCGTCCGCCCTTGGCCTTGGCCAGCAGATAGCCGTCTTTCAACTCGATCTCGGCGCCCATCTGGCTCAACCCGTCGGTGTGGATGTCCATGGGGCGCGCCCCAATTGCACATCCCCCGGGCAGGGAAACCTGCGCGTGACCTTCGCGCGCCAAAAGCGGCCCAAGCACGAGGTTGGACGCGCGCATCTTGCGCACGATGTCATATTCCGCACGCGTGTTGATCGCCCCGTGACAGGACATTGCCAGCACCTTACCATCCTGCAGCGAGGTCACTTCCGCGCCCAGCGACTGAAGCAGTTGCGTCATTGTGCGGATGTCCGACAAGCGCGGTGCATTGGTTAGCGTCAGTGGTTCTTCGGACAACAATGTTGCGGGCATGAGGGCAAGGCAGGCGTTCTTTGCACCTGCGATCGGGATCTGCCCCTTCAGGCTGCCGCCCCCTTTTACCAATATCGAATCCATGCGCTTATGCGTCCTTATCCTGCCCGGAATTGCCCGGTGTATTGTTTGTTTCCCCATCTGACTGCGCCCGCTCGCGCGACTGCGACTTGCGCCGCGCAAGGTTGGCTTTCAACGCCGCTTTCAGCCGGTCTTCGCGGGAGCCATCGGTTGTGCCTTTGAATTTCGATGGGGTTTTATCTGCCATAAAGGCTGTCTATCGCAGCCACGCGCGCGGGTCCAGATTAGGCTTGCACCAATGTGAGTTTGCGTCTAACCAGCACTCGCACAAAGGCTGCAGTAGCTCAGTGGTAGAGCGCGTCATTGGTAATGACGAGGTCGGGAGTTCAATCCTCCCCTGCAGCACCATTCATCTGTACAAATTTCACGGCTCAAATGAACCGGTAGGGTCGGGTGCCTGTCGACGAAGTACACGTGCTCCAGCCCTCGGCGGGATCGACGGAAGGCTGACAAAAGAATTGGTTCGCGCGTGGTTCCTGAACAGCAGGCGAAACCGGCTCACATTGCCATATTCATTTAGTGGCGTCCCGGCTCACAACCTGTTTAGGGAACACAGCCGTGGGTCTGGTTCTGCAGAACCTTTGCCGAAACGCTGTCCTATTTAAGGTCCAGGTGGACTTCGGGCACGAAGGTTTGGTCCGCCATCGGGGGTCTGACATAGCCCCGTTGCGGCGGGCGTTCTTCAAGGACGACCGGGGGGCGTTCGATTTCCTTGTAAGGGATCAATGACAAAAAGTGATTGATGCAGTTGATCCGGGCGTGCTTTTTCACATCCGAATTTACCACGTACCAAGGCGCCTGCTTGATGTCCGTATGCGAGAACATATCGTCCTTCGCTTTCGAGTAATCCACCCAGCGCTTGCGACTCTCCAGATCCATCGGGCTCAGCTTCCACTGTTTCGTGGGATCGGTCAGGCGCATTTGAAACCGACGTTCCTGCTCTTCGTCGCTGACGGAAAACCAGTATTTGATAAGCTGTATACCTGAACGCACCAGCATGCGCTCAAACTCAGGGCAACTGCGCATGAATTCCTTATATTCCTCTTCGCTGCAGAAACCCATGACACGCTCAACACCCGCCCGGTTGTACCATGAGCGATCAAATATGACGATCTCACCCGCCGCCGGAAGATGCGCGACATATCGTTGGAAATACCATTGCGACTTTTCGCGCTCCGTCGGGGCCGGAAGGGCAACCACCTGACAAATCCGCGGGTTCATGGCTTCGGTGATGCGTTTGATCGTGCCGCCCTTGCCCGCAGCATCGCGCCCCTCAAAGATAACCGCAACCCGATGACCGGTATGTTTGACCCATTCCTGCAGTTTGACCAGTTCGATCTGCAGCCTTGCCAACTCGGCTTCGTAGTCTGAATTTGATATTTTTCCCATCATGGTCTCCCAATGCCCGTTGCGTTAATCTGGTGCAGGTTTCGACGCCGCTTGTACAAGTTTAGCATTGTCAGGCGCAGGGTCGGGCAAAAATTTTCAAGCTACCGGTGCCGATCAAGGCCAGCCCGGTCATTACCAGCGGCCTGAGCATGCAAGTAGTGTGGTGCCCTGTACCACAAGATCCACCCCTCCATACGAAGGCCGCGTGTCAGATCAAGATCCAATGGTGTCTTGGCTTGAGGTCGGAAAGATCTGCGGTCCAATAGTGACCTTGAGAAGGTTGATCATATGCGCGGTTGATCGGCAGACCTTTGAAAGCACAATATAACAACGTCCCCACCGCACCATGGGACACGATTGCAAGATCGCCGGTTTCGTGGTGCGCCGCGATACCGCGCACGGCATTTTCAATCCGACCCTGAGCGGCGCGCGCGGTTTCCCATCCTCGGAATGCGGTGTCGGGGTTCGAAAAGAACTCATCTGCGGCGGCTTCAAATTCGGGGGGCGGCAGAAACCCGGTCGCGGTACGGTCGTTTTCGCCCAGATTACTGTCTGTCTGAAGGGGCACACCAGTCTGCCGCGCAATATAGTCGGCTGTCTGTTGCGCTTTGCGCTCTTCGCTGGCCCAGATACTGGTCACATTTGCCAAGAGCGTTGAACGCGCAAACCCCTCAGCGCGCGCGCAGCCAGTTTCGCTTAGTTCCCAATCCGTCACCGAGCGGGCCGCATCGACCTTGACTTCAGGGTGCGTGATGAAAATCAGGGCGCTCACTTATTTCGCCTCAGGCAGCAGGACTGGCCCCTTGGCGGCAAAGGACATGCGCAGCTCGGCACCAATTTCAAGTGGATCATCGACATCATCCTGAACTGCAAACACCTGCCCGAAACTACCTTCGAGAGTGTATTCCATACGTACGCCGACATAGGTGGCCTTGGCAATACGCACGGCAACCCCATCGCCATGCCCCACGACAATACGCGATGGGCGCACGGCCAAAGTGGCCGGTCCTTGCGTCAAACCACGCGCGGGTAATCGGTGCTGATACCCGTCTATGTCGATGGTTGCGGTATCGCCTTCAACCGCGACGATGGTGCAGTTGATCAGGTTCGCCTCTCCGATGAAATCCGCGACGAAACGGTCGTTTGGCGCATCATAAAGCTGGCGTGGTGTGCCGATCTGGGCGATGGCGGCATTGCGCATGACCACGATCTGATCAGAGACGGCGAGCGCTTCTTCCTGATCATGGGTGACGTAGATGACCGTCAGGCCAAGGTTCTGCTGGATCGCGCGGATGTCCTCGCGCACCTGTCGGCGCAGTTTGGCATCAAGGTTCGACAGCGGTTCGTCAAACAGCAGCACCTGAGGTTCCAGCACCAGCGCGCGTGCGACGGCCACACGCTGCTGCTGGCCGCCGGAGAGTTCCGAGGGCAACCGGTTGTCAAACCCTTTTAGTCCGACCAGATCGAGACCATGCAAGGCCCGCGCGCGCGCTTCCTCCTTGCCAAAACCGGAAAATGTCAAACCGTATTTTACGTTCTCGAGCACGGTCATATGCGGAAACAGGGCGTAGGACTGGAACACCATGGATACGTCGCGATCCGTTGCAGGTAATTTTGTAACGTCCTGATCGCCGATCAGAATACGCCCGGAACTCGCCATCTCAAGCCCTGCAATCATGCGCAATGTCGTCGTCTTGCCGCATCCGGACGGGCCAAGAAGTGTCACCAGCGAGCCCGCATCGACATGCAGATCGATGTTGTCGACCGCGATCACATCCTTGCCAAAGACTTTGGAGACCCCTTCGAAGCGAACCGGTGCTGCCTTGCCGCCGAGTTGCGTTTCATTCATGTCGTTTTCTCCGCTACCTGTTGGGTTCGCCGTCCGATCTGCACCCGACCCACGAGCAATTGCAGCATGCCAACAGCCGTCAGCATCACAAAGATCAGCGTGGTGGAATAGGCAATCGCAAGGCCATAGTCATTATTTTCGACCCGCCCGATGATGTAACTGGTGGCCATGTCATATTCCGCCGAAACGAGGAAAATCACGGCAGAAATTGCTGTCATCGCGCGCACAAAGGAATAGACCAATGCCGCGAGAATGGCAGGCCGCAGCAAGGGCAGGATCACGCGCCGGAACGTCTGCCACGAATTTGCCCCAAGGGTGAGCGAGCTTTCGTCCAGTGATTTATCCAACTGGCTCATCGAGGCGATGCCAGCGCGCACGCCAACGGGCATGTTTCGGAAAATGAAGCTGATGACGAGGATAACGCCGGTGCCGGTAATCTGGATCGGCGGAACGTTGAAGGCCAGAATGTAGCTAACACCGATCACCGTGCCGGGGATTGCGAACGACAGCATCGTGCCAAATTCAAACGCGTTTTTGCCTGCAAAATTCTGGCGCGTCAGCAGATAGGCCGTGACCAGACCCACCGCCGCGGTGAGCGGTGCGGCAATCGCAGCAATGGTGATCGTCGTCCAGAAACTGTCCCAGGCGGCGCCGGTCCAGCGGATGCCTTCCTCTTCGAAACGGACGGAAAAGGCGGTGATGTAGTGTTTGAAGGTCAGCGAATTATTCACGCCCCAGAGTTCGACCACGCTGCCGTAGATGATCATGCCATAAACAACGGCGGTAAATATGGCCCACCCCAGCGCGATCACCATGACAGGCACGGCCAGACCGGTCGGCATCAACGGATGAACCCCTGAATCGCCCTTGCCCGACACGGTGGTGTAGCTTTTCTTACCCAACCATGCGCGCTGCGCGTAAAACGCCGAGAGCGTGAAAAATAACAAAACCATCGCCAGAACGGCCGCACGGCCCTGATCGTATTGCGCGCCGACGATGGCAAAGAAAATCTCGGTCGACAAAACATCGAAATTGCCGCCCAGAACCAGCGGGTTGCCGAAATCGGCCATGCTTTCGATGAAGCCGAGCAGGAAGGCATTGGCCAGACCGGGGCGCATCAGCGGCAGCGAAACCGTGCGAAACGTCTGCCAGCGGTTCGCCCGCAGCGTCTGCGATGCCTCTTCCATGGAGGGGCTGACGCCCTCAACCACACCGATCAGCACAAGAAACGCAATCGGCGTATAGGCCAGCGTTTGCGCGATCATCACGCCCGGCATGCCATAGAGCCACCGGGTCGGTTGCACGCCGAACATCTCGGCAAAGAACACCGTGACGGAACCGGACAGGCCGAACAGCAGGATCAGCGCCAGACCAATCACAAACGGGGGTGTGATGATGGGCAGAACCGTCAGCGCGCGGATCGCGCGTTTGTAGCGAAAGCCCGACCGGGTCACGATCAGCGCAAAGCACAGGCCCAGTGCAGTGGTGAGAAATCCAACCGTTATCGCCAAAAACAAGGAGTTCCACGCCGCCCCGCATTTTGCCCCGGCAAAACACCCAAGGCTCCAGAGCCGGTCATCGAACAGTTTATCCGCAAAAACAGCAATGGAGTATGCCCCATCCTCGGTCACGAATGCCGCGAACAGCATCTTGGCAATCGGGAAAAAGACGAAAACGGCGACGATGGTGATCACGCCGCCAATGGCGCTGACCACAAAGACATCGCCATTGATCGCCCCCCGCGCAGCAACACCCTGCGTGAGCAAAAACAGGAAAGCAGATGCGGTGATCATGCCCCCATAGCCCATGCCGAACTGACGATCCCCAAGGTCACCAAAGGCGGCCTCAAGCCAGTCAGAGTTAAACCCGCGAATGCCGATGCTGAAGCCTTGCGCGATCAACCAGCCAAAGCCAATCGCCCCCGAAAGGATCAGCAGCCGGGCAAACCACGGGTCTGATTTGGGACGCCGCAGTGCAATGAGCGGCAGAATAAGCGCGATCAGCAGAGGCGCCAGCCAGAGCTTTTTGCCCTGCGCGATCAGGAACGCGGCAGGGGCGTAATCCTCATCAAACGGATAGCCATCACGCAGCCACTCGAACGACAGCAGGCCGTCTTCCACCATGTACCATGGCAGAAGACAAAACCCGACCCACCCTGCAATGACCCAGAAGGTCAAAACCGGATGCGTGGTCCGTTCGGATGTGGCGTTTCGCACGGATTACTGCGCGAGCACAGAGACCTCTTCGTCCCACTTTTGCAGCAGCCGCTTGCGTTCATCGGAGGAGCCGTACTTCTTGAAGTCGTAATCAATCAGTTTGATCGTGCTCATATCAGGCGCGCTTTCGGAAGTTTGCGCACTTTTGTTGGATGGCACCTGAAAGGCATCGACCTGCAAAGCAAGGTTCTGCGCCTCGGCACTCAGCGCCCAGTCATAGAACTTTTTCGCTTCTTCAAGGTTGCGGGAGCCATCAATGATCGACATCGATCCGATCTCATACCCTGTGCCTTCGCACGGGGCGACAACCTTGATCGGGAAGCCGGAGACTGCCTGTTTGACCGCGTCATGCATGAAAACGATGCCGATTGTATTCTCGCCACGTCCTGCCGCCTTGATCGGGGCCGAACCGGATTTCGTATACTGGTTCACATTGGCATGAAGCCCTTTCATGAACTCGAAACCCTCGTCCTCGCCGAAAATCTGAACCATAGAAGCCAGTGTCGTGTAGGCCGTCCCCGATGAATTCGGGTTCGCCATCTGCACGTGGCCCTTGTATTCAGGCTTCAGCAAATCCTTCCAGCATGCGGGTTCCGGCAGATTGTTCGCCGCGATCAGGTCGGTGTTATACCCATAGCCCAGCGCACCGGAATAGATGCCAATCGTCTTGTCATCCGCGCTTTCGGCCTGGCTGATTGCCCAGTCGTGTAACTGGTCGCGCATTGGCGAAATATAGGCCATGGTCAGCCCTTCCTCGGCTGCCTGAAGGTGTGGATCGCCCGTACCGCCCCACCACACGTCTCCTTTGGGGTTGGAGGATTCCGCGCGTATCTGGGCAAAGGTCTCACCCGAAGACTTGCGCGTCATGTTGACATCAATGCCTGTCGCATCCTCGAAACTACGCGCCATAAGCTGGCACCATTCTTCCTGCGCGCTGCAGTAGAATGTCAGCTTGTCGGCCTGCGCCGCAGTCATTGACGCGGACAGCGCGATCAAGGACCCCGCCAGCGTGGTTGTAAATTTCTTCATTTTCTTCCTCCCAGTTTATTCGTATGTCCCGGTTTTTCCGGTTCTGATCGGTCAAGCGCCTAGGACGCTTCCCGCAGGTTTTGCATTATCTTCAATTCTCCCGCCCGATCTGCAAGCATTTTGAGGATGCGGGACAGATCTTTTTCATCAACCAGTGTCGCAGCTTTGCCCGGCGAGAACCAATGCCGCTTGCGCTGAAGGCGTTCTTTCCATCGCTTATTCAGCTTTTCGACCACCATTGGATAAAGGGTCACCTCACATGGCATCAGGTCTGTATCGGAGAGACGTTTGTCGTAGTGATAGGTGCCAATCGCATTGTGTGAGATGAAACCGACAGCGCCGGCTTCTTCCAACGCTTCGATCTCCGCCGCGTGCCAAGGCTTTTTGCCATCCATCAGCCAGCCCTTTGGCATGACCCATCTGCCGGTATCGCGCGATGTCACCATCAGCACGCGCAACTTGCCTGTCTTGTCCCACCGTACCGGCAGGGCCGCGATCTGTTTGGCCGTTACCAATTGATCACTCATGGGCAAGTCCGCGCGGTTATGTCGTCACCCGACAAGATTTGTACAAAACACTGGGCCCGGGCTGGTGAAGGCAAAGCGATAAAAGTCATATCGCACCATCATCTTGTGAAATTTCATATTTCAAAACTGTTTAAACACATCTGTTGTTTGATCGTTTATCCCCAAGGTTCAGCACTGACTTGTGGTTTATGCAACAAAATAATTGCAAATCAGACCGAAACACCACAATCATCAGGCCAAATTTAAGTGGGTCAGGTAATTGGCAAAGGCAACTAAACGAGACGCAGGCCCCGATGTGCGCCCGGGCAAAGTTAAGAAATCAGAACGTCGCCGAAAGATTCTTCTGGAGCTAAAATTACGGCCCCATGTTCGGATCAGTGAGCTTGCAAGGCAGTTCAACGCGTCCACGGAAACCCTGCGCCGCGATTTTGACGCGCTTGCCAAGGACGGCCTGATAGACCGCGCACATGGCGGTGCCTCGGCACTGTCGCAGCGCCATTATCCAAATCTCGATACACGCACGGCGGCACGTATTGCAGAAAGGGAAAGCATAGCCCTTGCTGCGGCGTCTCAAGTGCGGGACGGCGAAACGATAATGATCGATTCCGGATCAACAACGATTGAGCTGGCCAAAGCGCTCGCCTATCGCGATGTGTCGTGCACGGTTATTACAAATTCGCTGCCGGTAGCGATGACGCTTGGTTCACGATCCGCAGATGTCATGCTGTGTCCGGGGGAGTATCAGGGCGACGAAAATGCTGTTGTTGGCACTGAAACGCTGGAGTTTCTGCGCGGATTTCGAGTGGATCGCTGCATGATTGGTGCATCGGGATTGTCCGTGGACGGCGTGTCCGAGACCGTTCGGGGGTTTGCGGCAGTTAAAAGGGAGATGCTGCGTCAAGCATCACTTCGCCAGCTGTTGATCGGATCCGAGAAATTCAATCAAAGCGGATTGGCCCGCGTCGTCGGCATCGACGAGCTTCACAGTATTTTTGTTGATGTGAGACCGCAAAACGAATTACTCGCAGCATTAAAGCGTGGTGGCGTTGATATTCACGTTGCAGACACGCCATCACCGAACGCATAATCACGTAAAGAAAACTCAGGGAGGAAATGAAATGAAACTCAATCTTAAACTGCTGCTTGGCGCTTCTGCCATCTGCATGCTGTCGCTGTCCACGAGCGCTTTGGCGCAAGACTGCCCACGCGGTGATCTGGATTCGCGCTTCTGCGATGTTGACGGGGACCTGATCGCTGATACGCCAACTGACCCTGCCGAGCAGCTCGACCCCGACACGCTGATCTTTGCATACACGCCCGTCGAAGACCCGGCCGTCTATAAAGAGGCATGGTCCGATTTTCTGACCCACCTGGAATCAGAGACCGGCAAAGATGTCGTCTTTTTCCCCGTGCAAAACAACGCAGCCCAAATCGAGGCCATGCGCTCAGGTCGTTTGCACATCGCCGGTTTCAACACCGGGTCGAACCCGCTGGCTGTGAACTGCGCGGGCTTCAACCCCTTCACGATCATGGCGTCCAAAGACGGCAATTTCGGGTATGAGATGGAAATCATCACCTATCCCGGTTCCGGAATCGAAACGGTTGAAGACATCAGAGGCAAATCCCTTGCCTTTACGTCGCCCACGTCAAATTCCGGTTTCAAGGCACCCTCTGCGATCCTCAAGGGCGACTTCGACATGCTGCCCGAACGCGATTTCGAGCCTGTGTTTTCCGGCAAGCACGACAACTCCATCCTTGGCGTGGCCAATAAGGACTACGTTGCCGCCTCCATCGCCAATTCGGTCAAATCGCGCATGATCAGCCGCGACGTGATCTCCGAAGACGACGTGAAGGTCGTGTATAAATCGCAAACCTTCCCAACCACAGGATTTGGCACGGTCTACAACCTCAAGCCGGAGCTGAAAGAGAAGATCCGCAATGCGTTCTTTAATTTCGAATGGGAAGGCACCTCACTGCAGGCAGAGTTCGAAAAATCGAACGAAGGCCAGTTCCTTGAGATGACCTATCAGGAATTCTGGGACGTGATCCGCAAGATCGACACCGCAAATGGCGTCAGCTACGCCTGCGAATAAACACTGATCGGGCGGGTCTGTTATGGCCCGCCCTGTCCAATCAAAAATGGTGGGGGGCATGGTGATGCTGCGGCTTGAGAAGCTAGTGAAGACGTATAAAACCGGCGATCAGGCGCTGAAGGAAGTCGACCTTGAGATACCACAGGGTCAGGTGCTGGCGTTGATCGGCCCGTCGGGCGCTGGCAAATCAACCCTTATCCGCTGCGTCAACCGACTGGTGGAGCCGAGCTCCGGTCAGGTTTATCTGGGCGATGTCGAGCTGACCGGGCTGTCATCTGGCGCATTGCGTCGCGAACGCCGCCGCATGGGCATGATCTTTCAGGAATACGCGCTTGTGGAACGTCTGACCGTCATGGAAAACGTGCTGTCCGGGCGTTTGGGCTATGTTGGCTTCTGGCGTTCTTTCCTGCGTAAGTTCCCGCAAGCGGATGTGGACGAAGCGTTTCGCCTGCTTGATCGCGTGGGCCTCGCGCATATGGCCGACAAACGGGCTGACGAGCTTTCTGGCGGGCAACGCCAACGTGTTGGTATCTGCCGCGCCCTCATTCAAAACCCCGCGCTGCTGCTGGTGGATGAACCAACCGCCTCGCTTGATCCCAAAACATCCCGTCAGATCATGCGGCTGATTTGCGAGTTGTGCCGCGAGCGCGGGCTTGCCGCCATTATCAACATTCACGACGTGGCTTTGGCGCAGATGTTCGTGCAACGTGTCATTGGCTTGCGCTTTGGTGCCATGGTTTACGATGGTCCACCCGAAGGACTGACCCCGGACAGGCTGACCGAAATCTACGGTGAAGAAGACTGGGAAGCGACCATCGAACAAATCGACGATGACGAGATCGAGGCAGCCGAATGAGCGTCCCAAATTCCGAGCTGGAAACACTTCTGGGAAAGCCGTGGAAAAAGCCACCTTTCATCCAGCGTCCGTGGCTACGGTGGACCCTTGTCCTTGGGTTCTTCGCCTATCTGATTGCTGCCTATATGACGATCGAGGTCAATTGGGCCCGCGTCTATGTTGGGCTTGAACGCGGCAAACAATTCGTGCTCGCTTTTACAAGCCCGGATTTCACCACCCGGTCCAGCGACATCTATTCGGGGATGCTTGAAAGCATCATCATGACCGTTGCGGCCTCTGTTGTCGGCATCATCATTTCGATTCCAATTGCCCTTGGCGCTGCGCGAAATGTTGCACCCTTGCCGGTCTATTTGATCTGCCGGGGCATCATCGCGATCTCACGTGCGCTGCAGGAAATCATCGTAGCGATTTTGCTGGTTGCGATCTTTGGCTTCGGCCCGCTGGCAGGTTTCCTGACGCTGAGTTTTGCGACAATCGGCTTTCTGTCCAAACTGCTCGCAGAAGACATCGAAAGCATGGACAAGGTGCAGGCAGAGGCGATCAAAGCTTCTGGCGCGCGCTGGACACAGTGGATCAATTACGGCGTGCAGCCGCAGGTCATGCCGCGCCTCATCGGCCTGTCGATCTACCGCATCGATATCAATTTCCGCGAAAGCGCTATCTTGGGTCTGGTGGGTGCCGGGGGCATCGGTGCGACGCTCAACACAGCCTTTGACCGCTACGAATATGACACTGCCGCTGCGATCCTGATCATGATCATCGTGATCGTCATGGCGCTCGAATATATCTCCGGCATTGTCCGGGCGAGGGTACAATAATGCCGATCCGCGAGACAGACAGCCAGAAAACCTGGCAAAGACGCACCGGGCGCGAAAGCCTCTCGCACTGGGCCATGTGGCTCGTTGGCCTGATGATTTTCGCCTATTGCTGGCAGCAGATTTCGCAAGCCACCACATGGTTTTTCGTCTGGGACGCGCCCCGCATTGCGAATGATATCTGGACGCGCGCAACACCGCCGAAATGGGATTACATTGCGCAGCTGGGCGAGCCGATCTGGGATACGCTGAACATTGCGACCCTCGGCACGATCATCGCCCTGTTTCTTGCTGTCCCGGTTGCGTTCTTTGCCGCGCGCAATACCACGCCTTCAGCGCTGTTCGTGCGTCCGATTGCCTTGCTGATCATCGTTTCGACCCGCTCGATCAACTCACTGATCTGGGCATTGCTGCTTATCGCGATTATCGGTCCCGGCGTCTTTGCGGGTGTGATCGCCATCGCGATCCGCTCCATCGGGTTCTGCGCAAAGCTGCTCTATGAGGCCATAGAAGAGATCGACGAAATTCAGGTCGAGGCGATCACCGCGACCGGTGCATCGCGCTGGCAGGTCATGGCATATGGAATTGTGCCACAAATCCTGCCTGCATTTGCTGGCATTGCCGTGTTTCGCTGGGACATCAACATCCGCGAATCGACGGTGCTGGGACTTGTCGGGGCCGGCGGTATCGGTCTGCAATTGTCGGCATCGCTGAACGTGCTGGCATGGCCGCAGGTCTCGCTCATCCTGCTGGTGATTCTGGCGGCTGTTGTGATCTCCGAATGGGTGTCGGCCAAGGTGCGCGGCGCGATCATATAATTAGATCCGGTGTGGCGGCAGTATATGCCGCCCCGCGATCTGGTCTGTACATCGCCGCTAAACACCACTGATTTTACAACATTTACAACGCGATACATCGCGAAACCTATGCGTATTTCCACATGGTACGCTTACTCATGTTGACATGTATGGAAGTATACAAGTAGCTTTCCCGCAAAGGGAGCGGTGATGACGTTGGTGCTGGATGATCTGAGCAAATGGAAGCTTGACCCGCTAGTCGCGGTCAGCCCGCAACTCAGGTTGATCTTGCGCAGCCGCATCATCCGCAATGACCTCAAACCAGCCAGCAGGTTGTCGGAACCGGAGCTTGCAAGAGAATATCACGTCAGTAGGCAACCCGTCCGCGAAGCGTTCATCACCCTCATGAACGAAGGCCTGCTTGAGATCAGACCACAACGCGGCACCTTTGTGAAACTCATCGATTATGATGCGGTCTTGAATGGTCGTTTCGTACGCGAAGCGGTGGAAGCGGATATCGTCAAAAGACTGGCAGACACGCCGCCGGACGGGTTGGTCAAAGACCTGCGCACACAGTTGGACGCGCAAAAAGCGGTTGGCGCGCGCGACCCTGCGAAATTCATCGAACTGGACGAAAGGTTCCACCACACCCTTGCGGATGCCGCCGGTGTTGGCAAAGCCTGGAGTATTCTGGATGCCATCAAGACACAGATGGACCGGGTGCGCTTCCTGACCTTCGAAGAGTTTCCGGTCGCCAAGCTGATTGATCAGCACACCGCGATTGTTGATGCGATCGAACAGCAACACGTGGCAGGGGCCGAGGTCGCGATGCGCACCCACCTGATGGAAATCCTAAGCTCGCTCCCAAAGGTGCAGGCCCTCTACCCCGCGTATTTCGACGGGTCTGCTCAAACAATACCCGATCCCAAGCCTTAACACTGGAGGAAACATCATGAGGCTCTTTACAAAAATCAAAGGACTGGCTGCGGTGACCTGCGTTGCAGCGCTCGCGTCTTCGGCCGCATTTGCACAGGAGATGACCCTGAAACTGGGGCATCTGGCAAATGAGCAAAACGCATGGCACCTCGCGGCCGTCAAATTCGGCGAGGAACTCTCCACGCTGACCGATGGCCGCATTGCCGTCGAGGTTTTCCCGAACGAATCCCTCGGTAAGGAAATCGACCTGATCAACGGCATGCAGCTTGGTACGGTGGACATGACAATCACTGGTGAAAGCCTGCAAAACTGGGCCCCTATGGCTGCGTTGCTGGCCGTGCCCTATGCCTATAAATCCCTCGATCACATGGACGAAGTCGCCTCTGGTGACATCGGCACGCAGATCAAACAGCAGATCATCGAAAAAGCCCAGGTGCGTCCGATTGCATTCTTTGCCCGTGGGCCGCGCAACCTGACATCGCAACGCCCGATCACATCGCCTGCAGACCTTGATGGCATGAAAATGCGCGTCCCGAACGTGCCGCTTTTCGTGGACGTCTGGAGCGCTCTGGGCGCATCGCCAACACCGATGGCATTTTCCGAAGTCTTCACGTCCCTGCAAAACGGCGTGATCGACGGTCAGGAAAACCCGCTTGCCCTGATCCGCTCGGCCAACTTCAACGAAGTGCAGGGCTATGTGAACCAGACCGAACATGTCCGGTCCTGGATTTACCTGACGATCGCGGAATCCACCTGGGCCAAACTGTCCGAGGACGATCAGAACGCGGTCATGCAGGCCGCAGCAACGGCGCAGGAATATGAGCGTGGTCTGCTTCTGGAAAGCCTCGCCGAAGATCGCGGCTATCTCGAAAGCAAGGGCATGACCTTCGTTGAGGTGGATGGCGCCGCGTTTCAGGCCGCTGCCAAGGACGCGGTTCTTGCCAACGTAAGCGAAGAAATCCGCCCCGTCGTGGAATCGCTGTTTTCTGAGTAAAACTTCCGCGAGAGCCGTCGGACCTATCTCCGGCGACTCTTGCACCTCTTTTAATGAAAGTATGACGGATGCAGCGGATAGAACGGATCATCGTGGGTGTCGCCAGCGTCGGTGTTGGCCTGTCCTTTTTCGTTCTCATCTGTGCTGTCCTGACACAGGTTCTGGGCCGGACATTCGGATCGTCGCCCGTCTGGACCGAAGAGCTGACGCGCTATGCGATGCTATACACGGTGACCTTCGGGGCCGGGCTTGCCCTGCGCTCCGGCGATCTGGTGAATGTAGACGTCGTCTGCGAAGCACTCCCGGGCAAGGGGCCATGGCTGTTGCGACTGTTGTCTGCGACCGCAACGCTCGTCCTCTGCATTATCCTGATCCCTGCGGCATGGAAATATGTGTCCATCGGGGCTTTTCAAACCTCGCCCGCCTTGGGCGTGCGCATGGATTATATCCACTTTTCGGTTCTCGCATTGCTAGGCTGCCTCGCGGCTTTCGCCCTGCTCAGGATCGTTTCGATGATCTTTTTCTCCGGCACCGGTGAGCCAGTCAATCGTATGGACAGCTGAACATGGGCTTGCTTATTCTCGTCACCGTTTTCGCCATCGGGCTGGTCGTGGGCATCCCCGTAGCCATCACTCTCGGCCTGAGTTCCCTCTGCTATCTGCTGGTGACGGGCATTCCCGTGGTCGTCATGCCGCAGAAAATGTATGCGGGCATGGATGTTTTCGTATTGCTCAGCATCCCCGGCTTTATTCTCGCAGGCAACCTGATGAACCGGGGCGGTATTACGGAACGGATCATCCGCTTTGCAAATGCGCTGGTCGGTTGGATCAGAGGGGGCCTTGGCCTCACAAACGTGGGCGCGTCGATGCTGTTCGGCGGCATCACCGGCACGGCGGTTGCCGATGCGGCATCCATCGGCGGCGTCATGATACCGGGCATGAAAAAGGCCGGATACCCTGCCGACTTTTCAGCCGCCATCACCGCCGCCTCCTCCACCGTCGGGCCGATCATTCCGCCAAGCGTGCCGATGATCATTGTCGGGGCCTTGTCCGGTATCTCGGTCGGAAAGATGTTTCTTGCCGGGGCGATACCGGGCATTCTGCTGGGTATGGCGATGATGATCACCACCTATGTGATTGCGCGCCGCCGGAATTTTCCGAAACAGGAATGGCAGGGCGTGGGCGAAATCGGGCGGTCCTTCGCGGGCGCGTTCTGGGCGCTCGCGATGACCGCTTTGATCCTTTACGGTCTGCTCAGCGGCGTGGCGACACCCACGGAAACGGCGATCATCGCGAGTGTCTATGCCATGTTCATCGGACTTGTCGTTTACCGCGAACTTCCGTTCCGCGAAATCCCCAAGATCATCGTTGACAGCGCCGTTGCCGCATCGGGGATTCTGGTTCTGGTCGGGTTTGCGAATGTGTTCGGCTGGATCCTCGTCTCTGAGCGTATTCCACAGGCCATCGCCGCCGCTGTCCTGTCGTTCACGGAAAACAAACTCATCATCATCCTGATCATCAACATCCTGTTGCTGATTGTCGGCATGTTCATGGAAACGATTGCGGCCCTGATCATCCTCTTCGTCCCGCTTCTGACGCTTGCCACCTCCGTGGGGATTGACCCGCTGCACTTTGCGACCTTTGCGGTGCTGAACCTGATGATCGGCCTGACAACCCCGCCCCTTGGCGTGTGCCTGTTTGTCTGCGCGGGGATCGCGCGATTGCCATTGACCCCGGTCATTATCGCGATCCTGCCGTTTATTGCGACAAACATCATCGTTCTGTTGATGGTGTCCTACTTCCCCCCGCTGGCGACCTGGTTGCCCTCTGTCCTTATCCCGTAACAGGAGGTTTTCGTGACCACCACAATTTGCCGACTTCACAGCAAAGGTGATCTGCGCGTTGAGGAAATCGCATCACAGCCCCTGGAAACGGGCCAGGTCGCGGTCGAAATCGCGCGCGGTGGCATCTGCGGTTCAGACCTGCATTATTTTCAGCATGGTGGCTTTGGCCCGGTGCGTGTGACAGAACCCATCATTCTGGGTCACGAAATCGCGGGCGTCGTAAAGTCGGTCGCACCGGGCGTCACCGGTTTGGAACCGGGCGACAAAGTAGCGGTGAACCCCAGCCAGCCTTGCAATGATTGCCATTTCTGCGCCCGCGAGGAATACCAGCATTGTCTGCACATGCGGTTTCTGGGCTCGGCCAGAACCTTTCCTCACGTGCAGGGGGGATTTCGCAGTATCTTGCCGGTGCCAGCATCCCAATGCGTCAAAGTGAGCGCGCACACCGAGATCGCACATGCCGCCTGCGCCGAGCCGCTGGCAGTTTGTCTGCATGCTGCAAATCAGGCGGGCGATCTGGCAGGCAAACGCGTTCTGGTCACCGGGGCCGGGCCGATTGGCGCGTTGTGTGTTGCAGTATCCAAGGCACGGGGCGCATCGGATATCGTGGTGACGGATCTCGTCGATTTCACCCTGTCCAACGCGGGTAAAATGGGGGCAACGCACTGCGTCAATATCGCGACATCAGCCGACCTGATGGACGCGTTCAGGTCGCCTGAACAACAATTCGATGTGGTGTTCGAATGCTCCGGCGCTGAGGCCGCGATTGCCATGGCGATTGAATTTGTCCGCCCGCGCGGCACATTGGTTCAGGTCGGCGTCGCGGGGAGCCTGAATATCCCCATCAACGCCATTGTCGGAAAAGAAATTTCGCTGAAGGGCACGCACCGTTTCCACCCTGAATTTGCCGATGCGGTCCGGATGATTGACCAAGGGGTGATCAACGTCGCCCCCATGATCACGCAGGTTTTTCCGGTGGAACAGGCACATGAAGCATTTGCGACCACGCTGGATCGCAACAAATCAATCAAAGTGCAGCTGTCGTTCTAGAGTGTTTGACGAAATACCTGAAATATCAAGCATCACGTAACGCGTTGAAATCTTTCATTTCAGGCAGCATTACGTCATTCAGGTTTTTCGCATGACACTTTAGGGGTGCCACGCAGCGAATTGTCGGGGTCCCTGCGGCACTTCTTTGCCAAGTGGCGTTGTTCTTGGACGCGCTGCGCCTTAGTCTGCAAATCGTCGCTCCGATTCCGTTTCAGCAAGGCTTTTCATGTCCGAGACACCGCACGCCCCCTATCAGGTTCTGGCACGTAAATACCGCCCTGAGACCTTTGCCGATCTTGTCGGACAGGACGCGATGGTTCAGACGCTGAAAAACGCGTTTGAAGCGGATCGCATCGCGCAAGCCTTCATCATGACCGGCATCCGTGGCACGGGTAAAACCACCACCGCCCGGATCATTGCCAAGGGCATGAATTGCATCGGCCCGGACGGCACAAGCGGCCCTACAACCGAACCCTGCGGCACCTGTGAACATTGTACCGCCATCATGGAGGGCCGCCACGTCGATGTCATGGAAATGGACGCCGCGTCCAATACCGGGGTCGCAAACATCCGGGAGATCATCGATTCCGTCCACTACCGCGCCGCCTCGGCCCGCTACAAAGTCTATATCATCGACGAAGTGCACATGCTGTCCACCGGCGCATTCAACGCGCTGTTGAAAACGCTGGAAGAGCCGCCGGAACATGTAAAATTCATCTTTGCCACCACGGAAATCCGCAAGGTCCCCGTGACCGTGCTGTCGCGTTGCCAGCGGTTTGACCTGCGCCGCATCGAACCCGAGGTCATGATTGATCTGATGCGCAAAATAGCAACTGCCGAAGGGGCCGAAATCGCGCAGGACGCCATGGCCTTGATCGCGCGCGCGGCTGAAGGCTCCGCGCGGGATGCGACCTCGCTGCTGGATCAGGCCATCAGCCACGGCGCGGGAGAGACAACAGCCGCGCAGGTCCGCGCGATGCTGGGGTTGGCGGATCGCGGGCGGGTGCTCGATCTGTTTGACATGATCCTGCGCGGGGATACTGCGGGCGCGCTCACCGAACTGTCGGCACAATATGCCGAAGGGGCCGACCCGATGGCCGTGCTGCGCGATCTGGCGGAGATCACCCATTGGGTGTCGGTGGTCAAGATCACCCCCGAAGCCGCCGAAGACCCCACCGTATCGCCCGACGAACGCAGCCGGGGCCTTGAAATGGCAGGCACCTTGCCCATGCGCGTGCTGACGCGGCTGTGGCAGATGCTATTGAAAGCACTCGACGAAGTGGCAAGTGCCCCCAATGCAATGATGGCCGCCGAGATGGCGATCATCCGGCTGACACATGTGGCTGACATGCCAACCCCCGAGGAATTGGTGCGCAAACTGAATGCGGCCGATGCACCTGGAAGCGGCCCCTCAGGCGGCAGTACCCCCACACAGGACACGGCAACGCGCGGCACAACTGCGACGGCCTATGCCTCCGCAAGAAGCCCATCCCCGTCGGGTTCTGGCACCGTTACAGCATTGGCCGAGCAACCGAATGAAGCCCTTGGCCGTTTCATCAGCTTTGATCATGTGGTCGAACTGATCCGCACCAATCGGGACGTAAAGCTCTTGGTTGAGGTAGAAGGCTGCGTGCGGCTGGCGCAATACCAGCCCGGCCGGATCGAATTTGCCCCCACGGAAAACGCGCCCGCCGATCTGGCGCAACGGCTCGGGCAGCGGCTGCAACTCTGGACCGGCAATCGCTGGGCCGTCACAATTGTGAATGATGCATCCGCGCCAACGATTGCCGAAAAGCGAGACGCCGCAGAACTCGACCTGCAAAGCAAAGCGCTTGCGCACCCGATGATGCAGGCGGTCCTCGCCCAGTTTCCGAAAGCCCGCATCACGTCCATCAAAACCCCCCAGCAGATCGCGGCAGCCGCCGTTGCGGACGCTCTGCCAGAGGTCGAGGACGAGTGGGACCCCTTCGAGGACAGTTGAGCCTCTTGCGAGACCGCCCCAAAACACGCATATCAAATGTAACTGAACACATAAGGACACAGCAGATGCTCAAAGGACTAGGCTCACTCGGCGATATGGCCGGCATGATGAAAAAAGCGCAGGAAATGCAATCCAAGATGGCGCAGATGCAGGAAGACATGCAAAATGTGATCGTCGAGGGCGTCTCTGGCGCGGGTCTGGTCAAAGCGACCTGCACCGCCAAGGGCGAGTTGAAAGGTCTGGATATTGACCCGTCGATCTTTAACAGTGACGACAAGGAAGTCGTCGAAGACCTGATCCTTGCCGCGATCAAGGACGCGCAAACAAAAGCCGCCGACAAGGCGCAGGAAAAAATGGCGAAATTGACCGAAGGCATGGGCTTGCCTGCGGATATGAAACTGCCGTTCTGAGCGCCCTCCTCTGCCGCAGACCACTCGCCGCGCGGCCCCCGCAAAACAGGCATGATTTGTGAGCAGCACAAAGGAAATTGACGCGTTAATCGACCTGATGGCCAAGCTGCCCGGGCTTGGGCCAAGGTCTGCGCGCCGTGCCGTGCTGCACCTCATCCGGAAACGCAGCCTGCTCCTGATCCCGCTGGCAGACACGTTGCAAGCGGTCGCCGAGACAGCCCGTGAATGCCTGAACTGCGGCAATGTCGGTACGACGGATATCTGCGACATCTGCACCTCCGAAAAACGCGCCAATGGGGAGCTTTGCGTGGTAGAAGATGTTGCTGACCTCTGGGCCATGGAACGCTCAGGGGTTTTCAAAGGGCGCTATCACGTGTTGGGCGGCACCCTTTCCGCGCTGGACGCGGTCGGACCGCAGGAATTGCGCATTCCCCGTCTGCTGGACCGTGTCCCGAGCGAAGGGATCACCGAAGTGATCCTCGCCCTGAACGCAACGATCGACGGCCAGACCACCGCACATTACATCGCCGACAACCTCGAAGGTCAGGTCCGCCTCACATCACTGGCGCAAGGCGTTCCGATTGGTGGGGAGTTGGATTACCTCGACGATGGCACGATCACCGCAGCGATGCGCGCGCGAAAGTCGTTTTAGAGCGTCTGACGAAACACCTGAAACAACAAGTATCACGTAACGCGTTGAAATCTTTGATTTCAGGCAGCGTTGCGTGATGCAGGTTTTTCGCATGACGCTTTAGACCGGGTCAGTCGTAGGCCGCATCGACAATGATTTCCACCTTCAACTCAGGACGCGCAAGCTTGGCCTCACCACAAGCGCGGGCCGGGGCGTGCCCTTCGGGGACCCACGCGTTCCACACTTCATTCAGCCCGGCAAAGTCACTCATATCCGCCAGCCAGATCGTCGCCCGAAGCATTTTCTCGCGCGATGAACCCGCCTTGATCAAAAGCGCATCCAGACGCCGCAAACACTCTGCGGTCTGATCCTGTATTGTCTCGCCCTCACCAACCTGACCGGTGATGTAAGCAACACCTTGATGTTTCACGATTTTCGATGATCTGATGCCGGTTTCAATACGTTCAATCATGGTGCGTCCTTTTCGATAAGATAGGTAAGGCCTGACCGCTTTCGTGCTGGAACACAAGCCCAAGACAAACCACACAAACGAAAACCCCCGGCGACGGTGCACCGGGGGTTAAACAAGTCAGACGTGACACATGAGTTCAGCGTTTGTCCGCCGCTTCATCTTCGTCTTCATCATCATGCGTGCCATCGGGCAGGTTAAAGAAGCTATCCGCATCGGAGAAATCACCCGCTGACTCTTCGTCTTCATCCTTGGCGCTGTCACCAGACAGAGTAAACGTCTCCAACCCTTCGATGGCGGTCGGAATCTTGGGCTCGGCATCCATGCCGAGGCTTTGTTCCGTGCTGACCAGTTTGCGGCGTTCGTCATCGCTCATCACCGGCGCATCGGCGGCCTTTTTGGCGGCGGCTTTCTGCACGACCATGTCCAGTTCGGATTGCTTGCACAGCCCCAGTGCCACCGGGTCAATCGGTTGAATGTTGCTGATATTCCAATGCGTGCGTTCACGGATCGCCTGAATGGTCGGTTTGGTTGTCCCGATCAGCTTGCTGATCTGGCCGTCTGTCAATTCGGGGTGGAATTTGACCAGCCACAGGATAGATGCCGGACGGTCCTGACGCTTGGACAGCGGCGTGTAACGCGGACCACGGCGTTTTTCCTCGCCCTGTGCGGCAGCGTTGAACTTCAGCTTGAGCTTGTAAAGGGGGTTGCTTTGAGCCGTGTCAATTTCATCTTGGGTCAGCTGGTTATTGGCAATCGGGTCAAAGCCCTTGACGCCCTGCGCCACATCGCCATCCGCAATCCCCTGCACTTCAAGTTCGTGCATTCCGACGAAGTCAGCAATCTGCTTGAAGCTGAGTGTCGTGTTATCCACCAGCCAGACAGCGGTGGCTTTGGCCATAATCGGTTTTGCCATTGTGGTGCTCCTATCAATACGTATTCCCCACGCCGACCCAATCGCCTTGAAGGGCGGTTCCGAAGCTTCGGAACGGTTTCCATTGTGGGGGAACTGCAGCCGTATATAATCAGCAAAATCCTATAAGGAAAGCCCCAATGCGCTGGCTCATTGCCTCACTTATTGCCGCCTTACCGTTTGCCGCTCAAAGCGACACAACAGGCACGTTTGACTACTATGTGCTCTCCTTAAGCTGGTCGCCAAACTGGTGTGCTTTGCAAGGGGATGTGCGCGGTTCAGACCAATGTGATGAGCGCCATGATCACGGCTGGATTCTCCATGGTCTGTGGCCGCAATACGAAAGCGGCTTTCCCGATTACTGTCAGACCTCCGAACGCGCGCCCTCCCGACAGATGACCGCTGGCATGGCCGATATCATGGGCACGTCCGGTCTGGCCTGGCACCAGTGGAAAAAGCACGGCACCTGCGCCGGGTTAAGTGCCGCGCAGTATTTTGACACCTCGCGCGAGGCTTACGCGCGGATAAACCGTCCGGAAATTCTGCGCCGGTTGAGCGAACCTGTGCGCATCGCCCCCCAAGTCGTTGAACAAGCCTTTCTTGAGGCGAACCCCGATTTGCGCCCCGACCAGATCACGATCACCTGCCGCGACGGACATATCCAAGAGGCACGGATTTGCCTGACCCGCGCGCTGGAGCCGCGCCAGTGCGGGCGCGATGTTATCCGGGACTGCAGCGCGAAAAACGCGCTGTTCACCCCGATCCGCTAGAGCGTCAGAATCGTACTGCCCGTGGTTTTGCGTGCTTCCAGCGCGCGATGAGCCTCAGCGACATCCGCGAGGGGAAAGCGCTGATCAATGCGAATCTTCACATCGCCGTTTTGCACCTTTTCAAACAGCTGTGCCGCCATGGCCTGACAGGTTTCATGCTCTGCGATATGGGTGAACAGGGTCGGGCGGGTGATTTTCAGCGACCCTTTCTGGCCCAGAATACCGACAGAAAACGGGGGCACCGGCCCCGACGCATTCCCGAAGGAAATCATCATGCCAAGCGGCTTGAGGCTGTCCAAAGACCCCTCAAAGGTATCTGCCCCGACCGCGTCCATGACCACGTCTACGCCTTTGCCATCGGTAAGCTCACGGACCCGCGCGGCAAAATCCTCGGTTTTGTAGTTGATGCAATGGTCGGCACCGTGCTCCAGCGCGATCGCGCATTTCGCGTCACTCCCGGCGGTCCCGATCAGCGTGATCCCTTCTGATCGCGCCCATTGGCAGGCGATCAGACCAACGCCCCCGGCGGCTGCGTGAAACAACACGGTATCGCCCGCCTTCAGCGGGGTCGTGCGGTGGAACAGATATTGCACCGTGAGCCCTTTGAGCATCATGGCGGCGGCTTCTTCGAAGGAAATCCCATCGGGCAACGGGCAAACCTGTGCGGCGGGCATCACGCGGGCTTGCGCATAAGCACCGGGCGGTGTCGCAGCATAGGCGGCACGGTCGCCGACCTTCAGATGCGTGACACCTGCGCCGACAGCCTCGATCACGCCTGCCGCTTCCATACCGAGGGCATGGGGCAACGCCATCGGATACAGGCCACTGCGTTGATAGACATCGATAAAATTCAACCCGCAGGCTTTGTGGGTGATGCGCACCTCGCCAGCCCCCGGCTCGCCAACAGGTCGGTCCACCACGTGCATCGCCTCGGGTCCACCCGCTTCTTCAATAATTACGGTCTTTACCATCTTTTCTCTCCACTACATCGAATTTGCACGGGCCTCACGAGGCGACTTTCAGAACGATCTTGCCAATATGGCCAGAGCTTTCCATGCGTGTATGCGCCGCTGCCGCCTCTTCGAGGAGGAATTCCTGATCCATCACCGGGCCGATTGTTCCCGCCGATAGCATCGGCCAAACGGTGTCGCGCAGTTCCTGCGCAATGCCAGCCTTTGCCAGATCGCTTTGCGGGCGCAGGGTCGATCCTGTCATCGTCAGACGGCGCGTCATCAGCATCGTGAAATTCACCTCGACCTTGGCCCCGCCAAGGAAAGCAATCTGCACCAGCCGCCCGTCATCCGCCAAGGCCTTGAAATTGCGCGGGATATAATCGCCGCCAACCATATCCAGAATGACATTTGCGCCGCCCTCTGCGCGCATGGCAGCCACAAAGTCATCATCCCGGTAGTTGATCGCGCGCTCGGCACCCAGTTCGACACATGCCGCGCATTTCGCCTCCGAGCCTGCAGTGGCAAACACCCGCGCGCCCAAGGCGTGCGCCAGTTGAATGGCCGTCGTACCGATGCCGGATGACCCGCCATGCACCAGAAAACGCTCTCCCGCTTTGAGGCCACCACGCGTGAACACATTGGACCAGACGGTGAAATATGTCTCAGGCAGGCAGGCCGCTTCGCGCAGGCCCATCCCGTCGGGAACGGCCAAACAATGCGCCGCAGGTGTCGCCACATATTCTGCATAGCCCCCGCCCGGCAGCAGCGCGCAGACAAGATCACCCATCGCAAGGTCATTCACCCCGGCCCCCACAGCGACGACCTCGCCCGAGGCTTCAAGCCCCGGCAAATCGCTGGCCGTGGGCGGTGGAGCATACAAGCCCGCGCGTTGCAGGGCATCAGGCCTGTTCACGCCCGCCCATGCCACTTTGATCACAACCTGATCGTGGGCAGGCTCAGGCATCGGGCGCTGGCACAGCGTCAGAACTTCCGGCCCCCCCGCTTCGCTGATCTCAATTGCGCGCATCATCTGGGCCATGTCATCCGTCCTGTTGTTCATTTTGTGTCCACCATAGACAAGCGCACGACGGGTGCAACGCCATCACTCGCGCGGGGCGGTCCAGCTTCCCGGCAGGTCGGTATTGGGCGTGCTGCGCGGTGCTTTGATCTGGCCCAGCAGCCAATTCGGACCTGTCATCAAACGGCTCAGCGTCGGGCTTTGGCGCACCTTGGCCTTGATTTGTTCAATGGCCATGACGTTCTCGATACGCCGGTCCAGAAAGCCCCATGTGGCCATGTGATCCGGGCTGTCATCGCCCAGCCAATAGAGCACCGTAGACGAATAGACGCCCGACAGGGTGGCGCGTTTCGTATACCAGTTCACATCGTCAGACGTATCGCCCAGCGTCGTCCAGATCGCATCGCAAGTACCCCAGATCAGCTTGGCCCCATCCGCTGCATATTGAGGCAGTGCAAAGAGCGTCGTGCCACGACGCACCGCTTCCTTGTCTTCGATCACTTCCAAACGTATGCGCACCGCCGCTGTCACCTTGTCGCGAAACTTCATCGCGCTGAGGTCGGTTTCGCCCAACCGCTCCAGCATCGCGGCATCACCCGCCTTGTGAAAGGCAATCGCCAGATCAACCGCACCGCGCGGACAGATGGCGCGCGCAACCGATGGCGACAACTCCGCATCCCGCGCGGCAGCCTGAAATGTGGTCTCTGACCAGCCATCGAAAGGCACATGCATCATGGCTGCTTCCAAAAGGGCGGCTTTGGCGGTTTCATACGGCACTGTCATCATCTGGCTCCTGAACGTCGGTATCAACACACTAGACAAGTTAGGGCGTCCTTGCTATATGCCCACTTCCTGCAAATCCTTGCAACTCAACTTAGAAAGGTGGTGAAAACCACATGCAGGTTAGTGTTCGCGACAACAATGTCGATCAGGCCCTCCGGGCTCTGAAGAAAAAGCTACAGCGCGAAGGCGTCTTCCGCGAAATGAAGCTCAAGCAACATTTCGAAAAGCCGTCCGAGAAAAAAGCGCGAGAGAAAGCTGAAGCGATCCGCCGTGCCCGCAAGCTGGCACGCAAAAAGGCACAACGCGAAGGGATGATGTAAATCATCCACGCAATGTGACTTTCAAGAATACGAACCCCCGTGCGGCGCAAGCTGCGCGGGGGTTTCACGTTCTGACGCACCATAATTCTGACGCACCATAATAATGACAAACTCCTGCATAATGGTGCATTGTCTGGTTCTGAAATTGCGAAAGCGTCATACGAAAAACCTGAATTACCCACCGCTACCTGAAATCAAAGATTTCAACGCGTTAGCTGAAATGCGATATTTCTGGCACTTCGTCAGACGCAATAAGGGAGATGTTGCGGCATGACTGAAAACCTGATGCTGCTCGCGCTCTGCGGCCTGATCGGTCTGTGGGTCGCGGTCCTGATCCGGCGCCTTTTGGCGGCGCGTCAGGCTTCGGCCCTCCGGGCCACGCAGAAGTGGGCGATCATCGACGGGTCGAACGTCATGCATTGGAAGGACGGCACACCGCAGATCGCCACCGTCCGCGACGTCGTGTCCCACCTGTCCCAAAAGGGTTTTACCGTCGGGGTCGTGTTTGACGCGAATGCCGGGTATCTTTTGTCCGGAAAATACCAGCACGATGATACGCTGAGCCTTGCCCTGAATGTACCGGAAAGCCACGTCATGGTCGTGCCCAAGGGGCAGCCTGCGGATCCTGCCATTCTGACAATGGCCCGCGATATGAACGCGCGAATCGTGACCAATGACCGTTTTCGGGATTGGGCCGGTGATTTCCCGGAGGTGCGCAAATCCGGTCATTTGATTCCCGGATCGTTCCGGTCAGGTCAGTTGAACCTCAGGCTGTCAAACACCAACAAGCCCCGCAAGAAACGCGCCGCCTGAACCGCGCAGAGGCCCCAAACCTCATGTCACAGGCAAGGCTGTCGTTTTGAACACCGTGCGCAGCGCAAAGCTTGACTGCATTTGCGCCACACCGGGCAGGCGCGCGAGGTATTGGCGGTGGATACGGGCAAAATCATCCGTGTTTTCAGCCACCACTTTCAGCAGGTAATCCGCAGATCCCGCCATCAGGTGACACTCCAGCACATCCGGGATGCGCGCCACTGCTTTCTCGAAGGCATCCAGCACTTCATCCGCCTGCGCCTGCAGCGTAATCTCCACAAAAACGGTTGTCGGCACACCCATCTTGCGCGCGTCCAGAAGGGCCACGTAGTCCTTGATATACCCGTCTTTTTCCAGACGCTGAACACGCCGGTGACAGGCAGAGGGCGACAGGTTGACCGCATCGCTGAGGTCGGCGTTTGACATGCGTCCCGCGCGCTGAAGAGCGCTCAATATACGTTTGTCTGTGGTATCAAGCGTCATTCGCACACAATTCATTCAAATTTGCGTCCATTACCGGTGATTTCTTTCAATTAATCAACCTCAAGCAACGTTTATTTCGCGCCTATTTGCGCCAAAGACGCCGTATGTTTCAGTCACAATGCAACGGAGGAGGAGTGCATCATGATCATCGGGTGCCCAAAAGAGATTAAACCACAGGAGTTTCGCGTTGGCCTGACACCAAACGCCGCCCGCGAAGCCGTGTCACACGGGCACCGGGTTTTGATCGAAACCAACGCAGGCGCCGGTGCCGGGTTTGAGGATGCGGATTACACAGCGGCAGGTGCCGAAGTTCTGCAGACCGCCGCAGAGATATTCGCAACCACCGAGATGATCGTGAAGGTCAAGGAACCACAGGCCGGTGAGCGTAAAATGCTGCGCGCGGGGCAAGTGCTGTTTACCTATCTGCACCTTGCGCCGGACCCGGATCAGACCCACGACCTTATCGCCTCGGGTGCGACGTGCATTGCCTATGAAACGGTGACGGATGATCAGGGCGGCTTGCCGCTTTTGGCCCCGATGTCAGAGGTTGCGGGGCGGCTTGCGCCACAGGTCGGGGCATGGACCCTGCAAAAGGCCAACGGCGGGCGTGGCGTCTTGATGGGCGGCGTGCCCGGCGTCGGGCCTGCCCGTGTTGTGGTGATCGGCGGCGGCGTCGTCGGCACCCATGCTGCCAAAATTGCAGCGGGTATGGGCGCGGATGTCACGGTTTTGGATCGGTCGCTGGCACGCCTGCGATATCTGGATGACGTCTTTGGCGGTCGTTTCAAGACCTCCTATGCCTCTGCGGGCAATACGCTGGAATTGGCACAGGCCGCCGATCTGATCATCGGAGCGGTCCTCATTCCCGGTGCCGCCGCGCCCAAGCTGATCAGTCGGGCACAACTGTCAACGCTCAAACCCGGTGCGGCGCTGGTGGACGTGGCCATTGATCAGGGCGGCTGCTTTGAAACTTCAAAGGCCACGACCCACAGTGACCCGATTTATGACGTGGACGGGATCATGCACTACTGCGTGGCGAACATGCCCGGCGCTGTGGCACGCACGTCAACGATTGCGCTTGGCAACGCCACGATGCCCTTCATGCTGGCCCTTGCCGACAAGGGCTGGCGGCAAGCCTGTCTTGATGATCCGCACCTGTTGAACGGCTTGAACGTACACGCAGGCCAGTTGACCTATTACGCCGTTGGCAAGGCGTTGGGGCTGGATGTCATCTCACCCACCGTTGCGATCAGGCAGTAGGGCGCATGAGGGTTTGGCGACGAGACTTGCGCGTCTGACGGCATGGGCCACGCGTCTGCCACGCTCCGCCGCATGAAGGCACGTGGCCCAACTCAAAGCCCGCCAACCCCCAGGTTCTCCAGCCCCGAGGTATCAATCCCCTTGAGGGCATCGCGCGCATCAATACCATCGGCACCGTGGCTGCTTGACATGCTGCCTGCGAGCGCCGCTCCGATAATGCTTGCCGTCCGTTCATTTTGCGCTTCGGTTTCGCGACAGGTCAGGAAACCGTAATCCCACCCTGTTTTGTAATCGCCCCCGGCGGCATAGGCCACATCATCGCGCGCCGCTTGCTGAAAGCTGTCACCGCCCGCCCGTTTTCCACTTGGGCATCCGTCATGATAGCCCGCGACATAATCCTCCGAATACCCATGCTGGCGAAGTGTTTTTTCGCTGGAGTGTTGTGTCGCGCACCCGGCCAACACAAGACCGGCCAATATCATGGTTCCCGTACGTATCATTTGGTTCCCTTTGACTGTGGTTCGCATGCCAGACGCGGAAATACGGACGCGCATCGTGTCAACTGGCCCGCCCGGCGTCAATCTTGGCCATCAGATATTGCGCGAAATCATAGTTGGGTCGTTCCAGATGGCTCAGGTGTCCGGGCGTTGCTGCATCCGAACAAAGACCACGATAGACCTTTTCGGTGCAGCCGCGATCCTCGACGTTCACATCATCCAGAAGAGCCTTGAGCGCGGCAAAGTTCTCTTCTGTATCGGGGTCATCGGCAAAGTCATTGGACATGCCGCCACCAAAGCGGATGTGTACCTGCCCCGGTCCTTTGGGATGCAGGGAAAGATACCAGAAATAGCCCGGCGTCAGCGTGATCATCAGGCTGGGATAGAGCGCCAGCAAATAGGTCGTGCGCCGCGCGTCCCCCTCCAGCCGGTCATTCTTGGTGGGGTGCGCCATGGCGATGCGCAGCGATTCATCCTTGAGGATCGTGTGATAGTTGAACGCGGCACCACCGGGCGGACAGATCATATCCTCCAGCCTCGACAGACCGCCGATCGTGCCCGCGTGGCACACCGGCAAGTGATAGCTTTCCATGAAGTTCTCGGCCAGAACCTTCCAATTGGTGTCCCAGACATGTTCTTCATAAAACGCTTCGGAATAATTGGTCATGTCATAGCCCGCGATCATCAGCGCGACATCCGATAACTGTTCGGCCACCGGTGCGGCGTTGGGGTCAAGGCAGACAAAGACCCAGCCCAGCCATTCCTCACAACGCACCTGCGGCAGCTTGTACTGATCCCTGCAAAAGCCCTCGTTCCGGGTCATCGCAGGTGCACCGCGCAGCTTACCATCAAGGTTATATGTCCAGGCGTGATACGGGCAAACGATGGTTTTGGCATTTCCGCGTCCGTGCAGCAGGGTGGACATGCGGTGCAGGCACACATTGCTCATGGACCGCAAATCGCCCTCTCGGTCACGCAACACCACAATCGGCTGACCCGCGAGTTCGCAGGATATGTAGTCACCGGGGGCCACCAGCGAATCCGCCCGACCGACGCAGTACCAATCCTTGCGGAAGATATGCTCAAGCTCAGCATCCACGAAGGCCTGCGAAGTATAGACTTCGGTGGGCATGGCCCGTGCACGCTCGAAAGGAACGGACGTATTGTCCCGCAGCGCGGCAATCGGGTCTACATGATCCTTGGGCATCGGCGCACCTCCTTTGGCATTTCTGCACTTACGTTTGAGCGATATGATGCAGCCGCCTGCCCCCAAAGGAAAGTGGTCGTTGGCTTACTCTGGCTTAACCAAAAGATAAGCTGCAACCGGCGCGGCGGTTTTTATTGCCAGCGGCTGAAAGGAACGTCTGCAGCCCCTTCGGTCTCGGGCTGAAGGGTCGCGCAGGCCACGCTGCCCCCCTCGGCGGTGCAGGCGATATCGCGGCGGTGGATATAGCCGCCATCGCTGCACGCAAGGTTACCCCCTTCGCCAAGGATCAGGCGCGCGGGGCTTTCCATACGCGCCTGCACTGGCCCCTCACAGGTGGAGCCATCAACACCCTGCATGACCTGTTTCCCGCGCCCTTGCGTGTCAAAACACATCCGCCACGTGGGGTAAGAGACGATCTTGCCCGTATCCACATCGCGGGTCTGATAGCTGCTGCCCAAGGACCAGCAGCCATAAAGCGCCTCAAGATCATTGGCCGCCAGTTGCGGCTGCGTGATCGGCGCGGTGGAGGACGGCGGCACGGCCTCACATTGGCGCGCGGCCAGCACCGTTTCTCTGTTGAATATCTCATTGCGCAACGCCGCATGTGTCGCGGCGAGCGCTGCCAATTCCGCCTCCAGTGCCAAATCGGCATCAGTCGGGCAACCGCTCACGTCCGAGAGAAACTCAAGGCGCACAGCACAGCTTTGCAAAGCTGCATATGCCGCCGCACCGCTAGCCACGACAAGCACCACTGCGCCAACAGCCGAAAATATTTTGAGCGCGCTCACAAATAACGCTCCTTTTGCTTGGCTGCGGCGCCCGCAGCCTGTGCTGGTTTTTAATAAGGTGTCCGCCCGTAAAGAAATTGGACAAACACAGCCCCAAGGGCCATTCTGTTCCTAACCACCTAAACGGAATTTCTAGGATGCGTAAATATTTAACCGCCACTTTCGGCATTTTTGCTTTGTTTATCGGCTCACTTGCGGCGCAGGCGGAACAAACGGCTGTGCTTTGGTGGGATGGGTCGCCCACCTATGACGGCGCTACCAACGCGCAAGACCGCGCAGCAATGGCAAATTACATCAACCAGTTCGACGGCGGCGCAAGCTATGCTGTCACGTTCAAACATGCGACCCAACGCGGGGCGCTTGCAGCGGCTTTGGCGGGCGCGCCTTTCGATATTATCGTTCTGGACGTGACAACCACGAGCAGAAACTTCACCAACGCGGACCTTGATGCCCTGCGCGCGCATTATGCCAGTGGCAAACGCGCCTTGATGCTGGACGGCACGCTTTGGGTGCGCAACGCGCGGCCCGGACCCAAGACCGTTTTCCCCGGACCAAATGGGGCCAGCGCGGCCCTTTTGATCAATCAGATCGCTGCGCTTGCCGATGCTGGCGGCGGGATCCTGATCGGAACGGATCACCGCGAATTTCAGGCGGGGGCAAATCAATTGCTCGAAGCGATCGTGCCACGCGCGCGCTTTTCGGGTCGCACGAACCCGTCGCGTGATGGGGAGTTCATCGGGGGCACGCTGTTGAATGCGGCCGTGCCGGTGCGGCCATTGGATATCCTGCAACACTGGGAAGAGATACCCAGTCAGGCCGAAGCGCCCGTGGGCCAGTTTACCGATTTCATGGGCAATCCGGTCACGCTCCATACATTGGTCGAGACATCCGACAAGCCGGGCGGCAAAGCCAAACGGCCCTATATCACGGCCAGTTTTGCGCCGGGCGAAGGGCGCACCGCGATTGACAGCAACGCGGAGCCTGAACCCGTGCGCGACTACATGCCGACACGCAAAAGCAAGGTGAGCGAATGAAGTCTCTTTTTCACATATTGGTCGCCCTGATGACCGCCTGCCTGATCCTTGTGGCAAGCACTGCCATGGCGCAACCGATGAAGGTGCTATGGTGGGATGTCAGCGTCGAAGAGCCCTCAACCAAATCCTCGCACAGACAGCGGGTGGCGCGCTTTGTCGATGACTATCAAGGCGGCGCTGTTTTTGATGTCACCTACAAGTTTGAACCACGACGCGGTTCTCTGGCGCGCCATCTGGCGACGCAGGGCGGATACCGGATCATCGTGATGACCGCCACAAACACCAACCGCACGTTCAACGATGCCGACCTTGACGCGCTGCGTGGCTTTTATGCCAATGGGCCGAAATCGCTGATGCTGGATGGGACGCTGTTCATTCGCAACACCAACGCCCATAAACTGGCGAACTGGCCGGGGGTAAATGACTCTTCGGCCAATCTGGTGATCAATCAGATGGAAGCCTTGCGCGCGGCAGGGGGCGGCATCTGGATCGGCACCGATCATGGCCAGTTTCAGCGCCCCGCCAATCAGGCGGTCACCGCCCTTATGCCCGAAGCCAGTTTCAGCCGCACGACGAACCCCTCGCGAGATGGCGAGTTCTTTGGCGAATTGCTATTGGCCTACAAGCAGCCGGTCAAACCGATTGATATCCTGCGCCATTGGGAATCGATCCCCAGTCAGGGGCAGGCCCCGACGGGGACATTCACCGATTTCATGGGGCAGCCGGTCACGCTGTATACGCTGGTTGAGGCGTCGGACAAACCGGGGGGCGGCACGCGGCGCACCTATATTTCGGCCACGCTTGATCCCGGTGACAAGCGGTTTGACATCGCAGGCGATGATGTCCCGGTCATCGACCGCATGCCCACGCGCAAAAGCCTGCCGCAGAACTAAAGCGTCTGACGAAATACCTGAAACATCACGTAACGCTTTAAAATCCTTGATTTCAGGCAGCGTTATGTGATTCAGGTTTTTCGCATGACGCTTTAGGGTTTATCGTACCGCAAGCGCCAGCAAATCCTGTTGGCTCATGTCGGGCTGTTCGCGATATGCTTCCAGATCGCGCCAGAACAGGCGCAGCATCTCAAGAAACGGGACCTGTTCGGCCTCGATCAGGTCCTGCGACAGGGTCTGATAGGCGGTATCCAGCGTTGCACCCTCCACATCATTGGTGAGCGTCTCAAGAGCCGCCCGATAGGACAGCAGATAGGTCGCCTGCCCTTCGCGCAACTGACCCAGACGTTCCAGAGTGTTTCGAAACGCGACCATCAATTGCGGGTGCTGCGGCGTACCGACGGCCACGCGGGCCTGATCGCGCAGTGCGCGCAATTGCAGATCAAGCTGCTGGATCGCCCGCGCGTCTTCGACAAGGGTTTCCACAAAAGCCGCACCGCTGATCAGGGTTGATTTCGCCGCCTGCCGCGTCGATGTCTCCGCCGCTTCACTGGCCAGTCGGAAGCTCAGTTGCAGATCGCTCAGCGCCTGTTTGCGACGTGGGTCGATCTCTTCTTCGAGCAAGGCGGCAAGCGCTGTCAGGGGTTCGGCACTTTCCGACGTTTCACCGGTTTCAACGCGGGCCAGCCAGCCATCCCGGATCGCATCATAATCGGCATCCGTCACGATATGCGCGCCGATCACCGGGCGCAGACCAAAAAAACCGCCGCTTTGCGCCATGCCCGAACGCGGGTTGAACATCGGATATTCGCGTCGCTGTGCGGAATAGATGTTCTCGGGCGTTGTATCAATCGAACCGCCGCGCGTTACCACGCCGCCCGCCTGCCCATGCTGACGGCCGACCGCATTCAGACGAAAGGGCTCAAGCATCAGCTCTTCGGCATTGCCATAGACATCAAACAGCCCCACGGGATTTGGCGCGCGCAGCCCCACGGGACGCAACTTGCCACGCCCCTGACCTGCGGCCTGAAAATGGGCATAGTCAGACAATGCACCGTCCTCAAAAAACCGCCGACCCGGGAACAGCGTCGGGTCCACCTTTGCCCCACCCCGCGTTGCATATTCCCATTCAACCTCAGTTGGCAGCCGCACGAAACCCTTGCGCGTACCCTGCGCAGGCAGGCTGTCGGCTGCGTTTTGCAAAATCCATTCCGTCATCAGGCGGGTCAGGTTCACCGCCTCGAACCAGCTCAAATCGCCTTGGGCAAAACGATCCCTGCGTTCGAACGGCGCATCGCAGTCCCCCGTCAGCGCGCGGTATTGCGCGACATTCATCTCATAGCGCGCGATATAGTAATACGAACCCTCCTGCGTATAGAACGCGCCGCGCAGGAACGCCGGGGTCAGGTAATCTGAAAAGCCGGTGGATTCCTGCGACTGGCCCATGCGAAACGGCCGATCATCAATCGGGTCCGCCACATCGACCGGCACCGCGACCCGCTGAAACGCCATGCCACCGCCACAGGGCAACGGCAGGATCAAATCCGCCCCCCCGGCCGGATCAATCAGATCCGCATCCCATGTCGCGCTGTCCGTTTCCTGTCCAACAGATGCCCCCGCGCTCAGCAAGAGCATCAACAGACCTATGACATGTTTCATGTTGCCCCTTCTCTCAACACCGTTGCCGGATCAATGCGCAGAACCGCACGCGCCGCAAACAGCGACGAGGCGATCACGAAAACACTGACGGCAACCACAATCGCCATGACCTGCCCCGTTGTTATCTGCACCAGTCCGCCTGCGGCCAGACCGGTATCGAACATCTGCTCTGCCACCAATGCAGCAAGGCCCAGCAAGGCAAAGGAGACCACCAAAGCCAGCGCAGAAGACACCAGCGCCTGCACCATCGGAAACAGCCACAAGCGTTGCCCACCCAGCCCCATCAGCGCAAGTGACGCCAAAACCTGCCGCTTGCGTTGCACTTCGCCCCAAAAGCCAAACACCAGCGCTGCGGCCAGTCCCAGACTGGCAACTGATGCGGTCAGCAAGAGCGCAAGGTTGAGGTTGCGCCCAAGGTTCAGGACACCCTGCACCTCAGCGGTGCGGGCTTCGGTGCGGATTCCGAATTCACTTTCAATCCGGTTTTGAAGAGGCGCAAGTTCTTGCAGACCAACGGCGTACACGCGCATACCCTCGAAAACTGCCGCGCGATCCGACAGTGGCTTGCCCTGCGTGATACCATATTCCGGCAGGGCGTAGGCGTCGTAAAACGCCTCGACCAGATCAAGGATATCGATCTGCGCCAGCACGGCGCGACCGGAGGCGCGTTCAGCCGGCAATACCGCCACCACGTCCAGCTGGATACGCAGTTGCCGCGGGCGGTCCTCTGCCTGTGTGATGACATCAATCCGGTCCCCGACGCTGATCTCAAGCTGATCGGCCAGTTGCGCGCTGATCACGGCAGCGCCTGCATCCAGCGCCAAACCTTCGGGCAGGTTGGGATCGCCTGCACCACTGGGGATCAGGATCGCGTCGCGTTTTTGCCGCCCGCCCTCCAGCCGTACATTCACGAAATCGAACTGGCTGCGTGTTTTCAGCGTTACAAATCCAGCCTCGGGCCAGCCTCGAACTGTTTCGGCGTCCGCTGTGGAGAAAGTGGCATTGCCGGAGGTGTCGATCTGCACGGACCTTGGGTTGCTCAGCAACTCCCCGATCAGCGCGTTGTAAACGCCGTTTTTGACACCGAACAAAACCAGAAGCGGCACCAGAACCCCGGCCAGCACCGCGATGTTGCAGATCAGATGAACCTTCTGGAAAAACAGATCACGCAGGGCAAGACGCAGGATCAGCATCAGACGTCTACCCGATCAGATGGCGATGTCGCCCGTTGTTTGTCCATGGCCACAAGGGTGCTGACCACATTCGGGTCATGCGGTGCCGAGGTGATCTGCAACCCCATGCGCCGCATCTCGAATTTTTCCAAGGTGGGGTAGTCGTGGCTCGACAACAGGGTCGCCGTGCCTCCGGCGCGCGCGGCCTCAATCAACAGACCCATGGCGGCTTGTGCATTTTCCGGGTCGAGCGCTGCGGTCGGCTCATCCGCGATCACGCAAAACGGGCGATGCGCAAGCGCGCGTGCAATGGCCACCCGCTGGCGTTGACCGATGGACAGGGCACCGGGGCGCAAATGCGCGATCTGGTTCAGACCCAATTCGCCCAACAACGCCTTGAGCCAGCTTTCGTCAGGACGCTGCGCAATCCGCTGCGTGATTTCGACGTTCTCGGTGACGGTCAGAAACGGCAACAGCCCGCCCGCCTGTGGTACAAAGCCAAAGAACCCCGCACGCGCCCCGGCACAAAGCGCCATGGCATTCGCGTCCCGCCAGAAGCTGTGAAATTCCTGCCGCGTGCCAGCAGTGCCTGTCAGTGGCGTGGCGATATAGCTGCCGCGATCGGGCGCGCGCAACATGCCCAGAAGTTCAAGCAGCAGCGTCTTGCCGGTTCCCGATGGTCCGGTCAACCCAATGACCTCCCCCGCCGCAATCGACCACTGCCCCGCTTGCAGCGTAAAGCGGCGTTCTGCATCGCCAAGCGTTACCGTCAGATCGTCAATTGCGAGCGAATAGGCCATCGCCGCGCCTCAGGGCAAAACGTCAAAGGGCATGGCAAAGACCAGCTCCCCATCATCTGCCCCTTCGTGCAGTGCGGTCCAGACCTGCGGGTCAAACAACCACTTGCGGTATTGCGTCAGCTTCTGGCGCATCCCGTCGATGATGGACCGGCGCAGCATGGCACTTTGCGCCCAGCGGTCTTCGGTCATTTGCAAAAGCTGGCTGCGATAGGGCAGTTGTTCAAGGTATTCCAACGCCCCGCCCAGCGTATCGGCTTGCGTGTTCAGCCGCCGGTCCGGGTTGGTTGCCATATCCGCAATCACGCCCCGCACCTGCGTAAAGAAGTTCATCGCGTCATCACCACCCTGACTTTGCTCCCCCAGACGGATCAGGTTGTCCAGCAGTTCCGCCATTGTCGCCATCTCATTTTTGGTGATCAGCAAGCGCGGTTCAACGGCGAGCGATTGCGGCGCTTCCACCGCCTTGTCACTGACCCACCCGCGGATCACATCGGGGGCCTGCGTGCCGCGTTGTGATCCCAGATAGGCCAAGCGCATGGCGCGGCCCAAGGCCACCAGATCTTCGCCGGCCTCGTCCTCGCTCAGGACCGAGGTTTCACCGCGCGCGGTGCGCACGTGATCGGTGATGGCCGTGACCAGCCGGGTTGCGACACCCTCGAACGCTTCCTCTGATCCGCCCTCGATGGGGAAATAGAACTGACGGCCCGCAAAGGTCGACAGCGCACGGTAACGACCTTCGGCATAGGCATGGTTAGCCTCGCCCCCGGTCGGCGTTTTGAGATGCAGCGTCATCGTCACGATGTTCTTGCCCTCTGCATCGGCTTGCAACTCCTCAACCCCGATCTGCGAGCGTGCATTCGGATCACGCGGGTCTTTTGGCCCGGCATCCGTGACCAGAATGATATAGCGCGCATCAATAGGGTCGCCCGATCCCTCTTGCTGCCAGTCAATCAGGTCAATCGCATCCTCGATGCCAGCCAGACTGTCTTCGTTGAAACCGGGCGAATTGGCGATGGCAACCCGTGTGTTGGCAATCGCGTTCAACACTTCGGACTGGTCATCGCGCCGTTTGATATCTGCAAGGACCTTGGTGCGGTATTCCAGTTCAGGCACAACATCGGTGTTGTCGCGAAACCCGATGGCCCCAAAGTTCACCAGCTTGCCAATCTCGGTCCCTGAAATCTCCTGAACCGTGTTTTGCAGCACTTTCTGCGTGCGCGCGATATAGGTCTCCATCGACTGGGTCGTGTCGAACACAAAGACGATACCGACGTCAAAGGCCGCATTGCCCTGATCCGCGTTGTTTTGCACGCCACTTTCCGCCTTGAGCGGGACAGAGGCCACCTCCATCAACAGAATATCCTCGTAGTTGAGCGGATGCAGGTCTTCGACAAAATCGAGGATCGGCATCACATAGAGGTCTTCGCGGATGTTGACGAACTCTTCCGGCTCAACAGAGACAACACCGTTGTTGCCCTGCGATATCCCCGCCGAGGCCTCGGCCAGCAAACGCTCCTGCACCTGCGGCAAGGCTTCGTGGTTCAACAGCCAGCGCAAATCCTCTTCGCTCTGAAACACCAGCTGGCGTTCTCGCCCGGCGGCATTGGTAAAGGCACCGACGATATTCTGTTTCCATTCAACGGTCTGATCCGTCTTAACCCATCCGGTTGGCTCCTTGGAAATGGACGGTCCGATCTGTTTCCATTCCCCCTGATCCGCAAAGACGTAAAACGGCTGAAACGCGGGGATCTGTTCGATCACAGCGCCGTCAACGGCACTGTGCAGGGTGGCGGCGGGGCGTGTCAGCACGCGCTGAAACACCGTATTGGTGCCCTCCATCAGCAAGGGTTGAGCCGCCAGTGCAGAGGCCCAGAAAGACAGGGCCGCCATGACCATCACCACCAACCGCATGCGCATACCCATCTCCCTAATTGCCACAATAATCGGTGACGGCACCCTGCACCAATGTGTCTGTCATATCGGCCATCCGTGTGCACAAGGCAGCCAGCTTCTCACTTGCCTCAGTGGATCCTGCCGCGACAGCGCGCGCATAATACTCCGCCGCCGTTGCCGGTTCATCCCCGAAGGTCAGACCAATCTGATCCTCGATCACCGCATCCACCGCTTCGCCGTCATAGACCGTGCCGAACAGCACCAAGGCATCCGCGTCCCCTGCCGCCGCCGCACGCTCAACCAGACCAAGGGCCGTATCGGCTGATGCCGTACCCGCACACCCCCGCAGCGCTGCTGATTGTGCCACAAACCCCTCAAGAGCGCGCAGCGCATCTGCCGCGCAGGAATCGCTCGCCTCAGCCACTGGCGCAGGCGCGATCACTGGTTCGGCCACGGGTGTGACAGGTGTGTCGTCCGTCGCAAGCAACCAATAGGCCAGAGCAGCCGCCAAAAGCAGCACAACCACCAGACCGGCGATCAGGCCGCCTTTGCCCTTGGACGGAGGCGTTTCCACCGGTTCCACTGTCGGGGCTGGGGTCGGTTCCGGGATAGGTTCCACCTCGGCAGGTTCAGGCTCCGGTTCCGGCATTTTGGCGCTCAGCGCACTTGCGGCTGTGACTTCTGCGGCTTTCGTGCCCATGATGCCGCCGATTTTCGCAGCGCCCGGTGCAGGAACCACATCATCGGGCCAGCTTACATCCTGTTCGGCATCACCCACCATCAGCTTGACGTTCGCGTATTCCTCGATCTGGTTCACGATCTCGGGGCCGATCACCAGATGCGCCTGCCCCCCTTCGCGCCGTACCGCGTAGGGGCCGAACATAACCTTGACCGGCTGCCAGCCTGATTCCCCCAGAAAGCGTTCGGAATAATTGTCGAAAACAGCAACCTGCGCGGTCTCGCCGACCAGTTTGTCCTCTGGTACCGAAAGCTCCGCATGGCCCCCGCGGGGGTGCGCCGGATCGGGTTTGACTGAAATCACCGCTTTACCTCTCTCGTATTCATCGACCCTTACGCGGCCTGTTCAGCATCAAGCCCATTGACCACGCGCCCGATGGCCATGTTCTGCTCGATGTTGATTTCGCCCGCGTCGCCATCTTTGGCGTTTCCGACAAACAGCGTCTCCAGCATATATACCCAATCCGTCCAGAAGTCTTCGGCGGCAGCGCGTTGTTCCTGCGGCAGATCAAACGCCGTATCAGAGGCCGGGCGCGCTTCAAACGCCATCCGGCTGTTGCCGTCTTGCAATTCGATCACCGGGCGGTCTTTGTCCGACAGCTTTTCCGCACCCAGAGAATGTACGAAACTATTGATTGTCTCGGCGCAGACGATGGCGGCGGGTGGTGCCTGTTTGTCAACGGTCAGCCCGTAATCAATCGCCTTGAGCAGGGTTTTCATGTCCGATGCAACATCAGTGCGCCGGAACCCATGCACCAATTCGCGCACCAGATCCGCCGCCGCTTCAGGGGTCAGACTGAAGGTCGCCAAGCGGTCTGCATCCTCGCGCAACTGGCTTAAGTGTTCGATCCAGATATCAATGGCGGTGTTAGCCTGAAAATCCTCTGACGACATGGTGCGGATCAGCGACGCTGTCTTGGCGGTTGCATCCGTGTCGACCTCAACTGCCACGGGCGCTGGTTTGCCCGGGCGGTTTGGCCTACCGGGGCGCGAGGGGCGTGATGCGCCACCGGGGCGTGGCGGGGATGCAGCCCCGCCGGTGGATGTGCTTTCCATTGCGGAAGAACCTACCGCCTGACTGATCCGGATGGAGCTTGGCACCCGGCTGATCCGATCCTCAATTGCATCCTGATCCACACAGAGCGCGTTTATGAAGGCCCCGAAACGGTGACTTTGCAGCGTCAGCTCAAGGCAGTCGATGATCTGCGCCGCAGCATCCCGCTTTTCTTCAATCCGCGTTTCGATATCGTCAGATACATAGAGATCGCGCAATTCCCCCAGAACGTCGTTCGTCATCTTATCCAACTGAGCCGAGATTTGCCCCATCTTGCTTTCCGGCTTGCAGACCTTCGTCAGCTCCTGCGTCAGATAGCCCACACCCCCATCATTCAGGGTCAGGGCCGCGTCCCATGCGACCTCCGGCTCTTTGAAATGCGATGTCACTGCTTCTGTTGACAGACACCCTTCCTTGAGTTCCGCCACCCGGTCCAGTTTTTCCGCGCGGATTTCCTTTTCCGTCTCATCCTCGTTGTAATTGATCAGACCTTCGACGAAATAGTTCGGATTGCGCAGCCAATAACAGTTCTGGAACGGCTGGCTGGGCGTCCATTTATGCACCCAACTGTCGCGTAATTTGCCAAACGCCTTGAGCAGGGACGCGTCCATCCGCCTTTCGAAGCGTTCTGTCGAAGAGCCGCCGGAGGCGCTTTCGCCCAAGTGTTTGTCAAACTTGGTCATGACAAAAAACAGGATGCAGTCGTTCTTGGCCCGTTCCTGCGGCGTGGCACCATGGGTCATGGAAATCCAGTTTTCGACCAGCCCCGGCAGGCTGACCGTGTCCATATTGCTGTCGGGCACGCAGAGCAGCATGGAAGTGATTTCCTGATTGGCCACGTAGCGGTCGAAGAGATAGGCAACCTTGCCGCGCAAAAGCATGTTGGTCACGCCCTCTTCGGGATTTTCCAGCGTCTTGGTCAGCGGCAATTCAAACCGGTTGCGCGCTCCGGGGAAATCCAGCAAGTCGGTTTCGGCAAAGAAATCTGACGGCTGCTCCGCCATCGGAAAAACCAGTTCGGCTGCGAGCGCACAGACCACCGCGCGGTTCATCTGCGCCACTTTACCCGAGGGTGTGCGGATCGGCAGCGTGTCCTCATTTTCAGGCCCGAAAAGCCCGCTGAGCGTGTTGACGTCAATGATTGACGTCTCGCGCGGTTGCAGCGCCTCAAGGGGGGCATAGACCTCTTCGGCGTTGTCGATCAGCGTCAGGGCGGAGGACAGTTTGACATAAAGGTCCGTCAGCGGCTGATACCCACCCCAGAGGATCGACAGAAAATCGCCACGGTCCTTGATCGACATATTGGGCGCAAGGCTCGCCGCCTCATCCCAAAACCCACGCAAATGGCTGGCATAGGCGACCTTGCCGAATGTGTTTTCGACATATTCGGCGATTTCATAGACCTCTTCGAACGACAGGCCTGGCACCTCTCCCGCCCCGGCCTTGCTGGTATGGGCAGCGAAATGTGCCTTGAGGTCTTCGGGTTCGGGCGGTGTTTCGGACTGATCGCCATCCTCATAAAAACTGTTGATGATGGTGCGCGCGATATCGGCCTCGGACAAGAGGTTCAGCTGGATCGGAAAACCATCGGGCGTCGCGGCCTTGGTCATCGTGAACCGTGTGACCAGACCGGTCGATTCCCCATCCCCCGCCGGGTTCACCTGAGAGATGTAATCAAGCTGCCCGCCGGGTCCGTTGAATTCGGCGGCAAGCCGTCCATCCGTCGGGCGCGCGAGAACCGACACCAGAAAGGATTTACCCGCCTGCGAGGGGCCAAAAACGCTCACCGACATATTGGTGCGGGCCGATTTGCCCAGCCGTTCGGCGCGCCGCGCGCTCTTGCGCAGCAGCTTGGTCAGGCTTTTGTGCCGCGGCCCGACAGTGTCGCTGTTTTCCTCGTGGTTGACCCAGGCAAGCGCGTCGCGTGTCAGTTGCGACACCTCTACGCAGCGATCTGCAAGTATATTATTCTCAGACATCGGACCGCACCATTTCTATCTTGCACATTCTCATATTCTATAGACCCCGGTATCGATCCAATAGTCATCGTCAAAGCCGAGAGTTTGCAGTTTCAGCACCAATTCACTGACCTTCATTTCATCGCCCTCCCCATCCAGCAGCTCAGCGATCTTGAAGGCCTCGCGCAGACTTTCACGGCGCAGCTTGGCGACCGATGTCTGCTCGTCGTCGTCATCACCTTCGTCTTTTTCCAGCGTCACCTGATACGGTGTTGGCCGTTTCTGCGCCCCCGGTGCATTGCTGTTGTTGAAATCCAGTCGGAACAGCGGCGTCGTGGTCCAGCGTTCCAGATCCAACTGGCGTGATCCGATATGAACCGGCGAAAACATCTTGAGTTCCGCCGTCTGGTCCCCGGATTTGCCCTTTTTATCTAGATCAATGTCGGAAAACAGCACGCGTTCCCGCAGGATTTGCCCGTTGCGGTCCATCTCACCAATGAACCGCGCGGTTGAGCGCATCTGAAACGCTTCGGTCGTGACCTTAAAGTTGGGAATACGGCTTTCGGAGAGCGCAATCAGCATGCCGCCCACGGCAACGGTGGATTTCGGATCACCGATGCGTTGCGTGATTGGATCGCGGAACGGATACCAGCGCCCGGTCTTATATTTATGCATCGAGATCAGACGGTGCGGCGGTACGACCATCATCTCTTCTACGATCGAGCGCACAGCCGGCAGACGCGATGGCCGCCCGGTCAGCAACACGATATCACAGCCCAGATGATCTATGACCTCGCACATATTGCTGAGGACCTTCTGGAACACCTCGCGCGAGATCGCGTCCACGTCCTCGCGGGAGGTGCTGAGTACGATATCGGACAGATGCCAGTTTTCAGCGCCACAATCCGCCGCCGCGCGCTCAAGGTAGCTGAGCACCTCAAGCGGGGTAAACGCCTCTAGCTCTTCTTCGGTCGCATCCTCGTCAGGCACCTCAAGTCCGAGCACCTCTGACAGGTTCAGATCAATCCGGTCAAATTCTTCGGAAGCCTCGGAAACAGACAGGATCGCTTCAGCCAAAGGCACCAGCACACGCACGGAAAACTGACGGCGCCGCTGCACGGCCTGTTGGTCCTGACCGCCCCGGTCCCCGCCAAAGAGTTCCCGCATCTTTTCCGCGACATAAGAGCCACCGGCCGCTTCGATGCTTTCCTGCAGGCGCGGGATCACGATGGCGCTGACCACCCGGTGGACCAGATCATCACCCGCCACCCGGAACCCCTCGCGGAAGGTCTGTTCGGGGTGCAGCACGCGGTTGGCCTCGCCCCGGTAGGTCGTGACCATCAGATCGGTTGTACCGCCGCCAATATCGACGCATGCCAGCCTGAGCGTTGGCACCGCCTCCTTTTGCCCTTCAAGCTGACGTTTCTTGCCTTTGAGGGTCAGGAATGTGTCGATGCGGCCTTCAAACTTTTGCGTCAGTTCGCTGTAGAGATAGACAAGCTGCGTGCAACTGGCTTCGTCCCATTCGATTTTCAATTCGGGCTTGCCGGAAATCGAATTCTTGGTGCTGTCCGTAATGCCCAGCATGGACCACACGAGCTGCAACGCCCCTTCGGTGCGGGACCGCATGATCGCCTGTTCCTGAATGGAGGTCGCCGTGGGCAGGCTGAGGATGATCCGGTTGAGTTTGCGCGGCAGATCGCTTTGTGCGCGGCGCGACCTGGACGCCGGATCGTTTACCTGAATAAGCGCATGGGCAATGATTTCCGCCAGCATAAACCCATAGAGCGACGAGCGTGAAAACCGGGGCCGGATCGCCGCCGTGGTGCTGGCGGTCCCGGCGGTGCGCAGACCGCTCTCAATGTCTTTTTGCAACTGCTTGATAACATCGCCCGCTTCATTCAGGTGGCGCATGGCCGCGCGCACCGCCTTGGGCAGGTTGTTGACATCCATGTGATCGTGAAACCGCCAGTCCTGCGAGACCGCCGCATCATCCCAAAGATAGCGTTTGGGCGAGGAGAGACCCGATACCGTTTCGGTTCCTTCTTCTCCCTGCACCAGTCGCACGGCTTCAGGGCCAAGGCGCACAAAGCTTGGCCATAAAAACCCGTTGCGTCGCCCGGACCGGCTGGCAAAGCGTTCATCGCCAAAGCGCAGTTCGGCAAACTCCACCCGGCTTTGGAACAGACCGGAATACATGAATTCGGGGCGCGACAGGTCGCGAATTTCCAGCGGAAAGGAGCGCGCCAGATCAACGCGGCTTTCACCCGCGAACTGCTCGATCAGAATGCCGCAGGTGCGGCTGTTGCCGATGTCGAGCACCAGATCGACGCCGACCGGCATGACCGCATCCCGGTCCGCGACCGTATTCACAAACCGCATCTTGGGCGGCGACACGGCCTGCTGCACGAGGTTGAGATAGGCCAGATACCGCGCCCAGTGCTCAAACTGATGCGGCAGGTTTTCTTCCAGCACAGTGCGCCCCGGACGCGCTGCGCGTTTGAAACTCATGAAGAGTTCCTTGAGCCAATCCGACACCCAGACCTGCAAATCAATCAGGCTGCCGTCTTCGGCTTCCTCAAGGCGGCGCAGGAACCAGTCCATATGCGCAGGCTCCGACACAAGGCGGAAATCGCGCGGCTTTTCGGCATCCGCAACTTCGGGTGCGATGTAATGCGAGGGCTGCCCCCCCGCCATCAGGTTGGTATCAAGTGCGAGTTGCACGCGGTGCGTATGGCCCGTTTCGGGATCGGGGGTTTCAAGTTCAACAATTCGCATCCGCGCCCAGCTTGAGGGGCCGGGATCAAAACGCTCTTCGCCGCTGGGTCCCCGCTGGCTTTTCATCCGCAGCACAGGCACCGGAACCCATTTCTCCAGGAATGGCTCCAGCGCCGCGATGGGCCGGATCGAATAGGCATCATCGGTTTCCAGCGCAGCCTCAAGGATCGGCAGATCACGTTCGTCATTGCCGCTGAGCGGGATCAGCGTGCGTTCCACCTCGCCTGCTTCCTCGCGGGTTACACGCTCGATGAACTTGGATGCCTTGATCTCAAGCGCGTCCAGATCAAAGCCGAAATCGAGCATCTGCACCCCGCTATAGGGCACCAGCGCGATCTCTTCTCCGAAATCAACCAGCTGCTTTAATTGTCCGACACTCTCTTCAAACATCATTTTCCCCCGTACCGGTAGGTATACTGCCAGTTTTCTGCACCCACCGAAACCGTTCCTTTTTGCGTGGTGACCCGGTCCCCTTCGCGGATTTGCAGCGTAAAGCTGCGGGGCGCGTTTCCGTCGCGTTGACGATAGAGATGCACCCGCACGCGGTAATCGCCCGGCAGCGGATCCGTAAAATAGGTATTCTCAACCGGGTCGGGCACAACCTGAAAGCCGTTCATGTCCAGATCCATCTCACCGTTACACTGAACCTTGTCGAGGAAAAACAGCGTATCACCCGCCGGGCAGGTGGTGTGCAGGTCCAGATCATCAGACCCTTCCCAGATCAGCGTGAAGGACAAATCCCCACGTTCCGCACCCGCCCGGTCTGCGCGGTCATCGACCTCCGGGTCAATCGGCAGGCTGGGTTGCACGCCGGTCTCGGGTGGCACCACCGCGTCAGGGTCCGGGATCGGCAGCAGGGCAAAATCAGGCTGGCAGAGGCGATCTTTGATGTGGATTTCCTTTTGCACCTGCGTGATCTGATCCTCCAGCAGCAGCCGCTCTTCATAGAGCGTGTCGGGGATTTCCTCGACACGCTCACAGGTATTGGGCAGCCAGGAAATCCGCAGCGCGCAGGGTTCGATCATCAAATAGATGACCGAAGCAATCAGCAGCGCCAGCAGCAACCAGCCGAGCCAGACCAGCCACCACCAAATGGCGCTGACACCGGCCACCGCCGCTGTTCCCGCGCCCGCCGCCAATGGCATCGCCGCAGCCGCCGCAGGAGGCGGCACATATCCGGGACGTTGTGCCGGGGCGCGCGTGTCCATGCCCGTCAGCACGCCGCGCACCGCCACTTGCGCGTCTTTGGTCCATGCCCAGTTCACCAGAACCGGTTGTGGTGCACCGCCGTCCGCGCCCTGAATGACAAAAATCGCGTCTTCGTCCGGGATTTCGAGCGCATTGGCCAATGCTTCGCCGAGGCGCTGTTTTTCGGCCAGCTTTGAGGCCATCAGCTCATCAGCCAAATCCTTGATCTTGGCCACAAGCCCGGCAAGGACCTCGCGCACCGGCTCGGGATCTTCCAGTGCGGCAAGCGGAACCGCCTGCCCGTCCACCGTGGCGTACCAGTCAAACCGATCCCCGTATTGCGTCGGTACGGGCTCCGCAAAAAGCGCGGCGGCGGCCTCACCGCAAGCTTCGCGCACGGTGTCGCTGACAAGTTCATAGGACCGCTGAGGGGCCGTGCCCAGCGGCTGCAACCCTTCGGTCGAGGTGTTGGTCAGAAAGGATTCATTCATACCATTAACCCGTCACTGCCCCGCCGAAGCAGAAACAGGCGCAGGTCGCGCAACCAAAGGCTCGCAAACATCGCTCGATATGACGGGGGCCGCAGGTGTACCCGCCAAAAATTCCAGCAAGTCATCGATGGAAAGCGCGAAGTTCAGGTTCCGAAGTTCGCCCTGATAGACGAAGGTATTGACGCCCACCACGCGGCCACACATGTCAACCAGTGGCCCCCCTGAATTGCCGCCCGACAAAGGTGCTGAATGGATCACAGCGCGCGCCTGATCCGAAAGCGATTGCTCTGAGTTCACGGTGCCGTCGGTGACGATCAAATCTGGTACGTCAAAATTGTTGCGGCTGCTGAGCGCCTGAAAGTCGCTGTTGATCCGCAATACATCGCCGGGATAGCCCGCAGCAATGACCGATTGCAGCCGCATCGACTGATCGCTTTGCCGCAGCGTATAAAACGGCTGGTTCACATCAAGCACCCGCAGCAGGGCAAAATCCGCACCGACTTCGGCCACAGGGCCCAACGATTTCAACACTTCGACACGCTTGAGCCCATCCATCGCCTTGCTCACCACGAAGATATTCTGCGCATCCGCCCCTTCGACCACATGAAAGTTCGAAACAAGCAAATCCGGACCCACGAAAAACCCCGTGCCCGTGCCTGTGCCCTGATCGGAGACGGCGACCACCATCGCGGTGCGGTCATCAATGTGGTTGAGCAAAGTCGCGGTGTCGGGAATAACCCCGTCCGCCGGAGGGATCATCACCCGATCAGAGGCGGGGGGCAGGATCGGTGTGCGGTCCGCTTTGATGATCTCGCCCGCACGCAACGTGCCTTCATCGAAACCCGGTGGAAGCAAACCTTCAATGGTCATCCCATCCGGCATCAGCAACGTGCCATCCGCACGACAGACAGCGCCCTCAAGCGCCACGTTCAGATCGGCCAGCCGTTGTTCCAGCGCGCGGTTGATCTCGCGGGCGGCCCGCAGTGTATCCTCATCCGTGATTGCAGGTTGCACACCATCATCCGCAAAAATGCGGTTCCCCGGCACCAGCAGCCAGGCCAGAGCCCCCCCGAAAAGCAGCAAGAGCAGAACCAGCGGCACCCAGGCGATCAGCGGTACGCGCCCCCGGGCAGGTCTTTGCTCTGCAACGGGTATTGACGGATCATCGGTTGATCCGCCTGCGGAGGCGCCTGCGCCGGTCGCCACATCCGCCTGCGCGTCAGGCTGGGCTGCATCGGACGTGCCAGCGCTCACTGCGCTGCCCGCCGCCACGCCAGCGATGGCTGAGGCGGCCGCGACCGCGGCGACCTTGTCACCCCGACGCTGTTCCTGTTCCTGTTCCGTCAGGGGTGGTGCGCCATCCATTGCCAGATAAGGTCCGAGCGTGCGCGCGTAATGCATCGAACGGGTCGCAGCGTCTGACCCTTCCGCCGGCATCAAACCCCAGTTCACGATGACAGGATGACCGCCTACCGCCCAGATATCGCCCGCACCGCCGATGTGTAATGCTGCAGCCACAAAAGGCGCGGCCTCGGGATCATCCAACAGGTCCTTCAACGTGGACAAACGCGCGCGCAGGGCCGTTGCAACTTCGTTTTGCTCAGCCGTATCAAGTTTCGACAGGGGCACGCCCTGCCCCGCCCGATCACAATACCACGAGACTGTCGACGCGGCCTGATCATTGCCCTTGCTGACCAATGGTTCAGCAAAAAGCTTGGCAACATCAGGGCCTGCCTTGGCCATCAGCAGCGCGTTGAATGCCTCGTATTGTTCGACCGCAGGTGCCTCGCCCGCATCAATGCAACGGCTCAGGTCAATGCGCGTCTTGGTCAAAAAGTGTTCGGCCATGTCAGGCTCCGCAAAATAACTGGCGCACCGGTAAGCGCCGGTACAAAATCAAAACTGCGCGGTTGAATGCTCCGACCTGCTGTCAGACGCTTAAAGAATGAAGAAAAACAGACGCATGTCACCATGCACAAGATCTACTCCCTTGCTCCCGCGCCTCCAGATAACGGCATAAAAAAATTGACGTCAATCGTCGTGTGGCAATCAGTCGGTGCAATAGGCGCCCACCCGGCCTTTTGGACAAGCGCGGGGTAAATTGGGCGCGGTTTTCGACAGATATCACTTAAATCAGGTGATATTTTGCCGATCAAATCCCCGTAACTGTGGAAAAAAACCGTGCAGCGGAGGGGCGAATCTGATTTAATCAGGCAAATTAAAGATTTTTCTGTGGGGTATTGGATATGAAAAAGCGAAATGGAATTGCGGCTGTTGTGGCAGCTACTTTGATGATCACATCAACAAGCGCAAAGGCAGACAGCACAATCGGGGGCTTTGTCGCCGGGGCCGCCTTGGGCGCTTTGCTCAACAATCAGATTGGCAAAAACCAACGCGCGCAGAAACAACAAAAGCAACGATCATCGATCAGCAACTACCAACGCCAGCAGAACCGTGAAGTGCAGGCATCCCTGAACGGCTTCGGATTTAACGTCGGCGCCGCCGATGGATCCCTTGGGCCGCGCTCGCGTGCCGGAATTTCCGAATACCAGAACTACATGGGATGGCAGCCCACCGGCAGATTGGATGACTGGCAGCGCTCACAACTTGTCGGTGCGCATCAGCGGCTTCAGGCAGGCGGCGGTGCCGCCTATCCGGAGGTTGTCGCGAATGAGGGCACACGGGGCCTGCTCAAGGCCTTCGCTGACCCGAACTACGCCAACCGTTTCCGAAACAATGGTGGTCAGGTAGACAACGTTCAGAATAACAATGGCGTCGTTGACCGCAATGCCAACAACGGCGGCTTCAACAACAATGCGGGCGTACAGCAAGCTCAGGCGCCGCTTTCAATCGCACCGATCACCTTTGGCGCGCAGCAGGCTGTCACCTCCATGGCCAGCCATTGCGAACTGGTATCTGGCATGACGCAAGCCAATCAGGGTGTGATCCTTGCAAACAACATCAACGACCCCGAACAGGCCCTTGGAGAGCAATTCTGCGAGGCGCGTGCGTTCTCAATCACACAAAGTCAGGGGTTGATCAGCCAGACAGGTCAAAACGAAGACGTCTTTGCGGGACAATGCAGTCAGATCGCGCAAGCGATGGCACCGGCAATTGCGCAGATCGGCACTGGCGACGTCAAACTTGTCGCAACACAAGCGCAGCAAGTGGCGGGAAGCGTTTTCCAAGGCAATATGCAGACCGCTGGCGCTTACGGGCAGATTTGTCTGGGCCTCGGCTATCGTCAGGACGACGCGCAGATGGCGCTTGGCGGTGCAGCTTCGATGCTTGCCGCTGGCCAGATGCCTTATAGCGAAATCATGGGCCATCACCTGCGCTGGGGCTTTGGCACTGCGAAGTCACCTGCCGCATCGACCGGCTGGTACCAAACGGCCATCGCCTCAATGGAGCAAGGCGCGCAACCAGTGTTCGTGCCCAGTAAGACAGCCGAGCGCAACGCCATCATCAAGGCCTCAATCACAAGCGCGCCTGTTGGCGGTGTGGCCCCGCTTCAAACCTCGGGACAGGGCGGGCTTGCATTGCCTGCGCTTAACTTGGGCGGGAACTGATACGCCGGCTTTCCGCAGCGCGCGCCCCAGCACATAGCAAAGGGCCTGCCGGTAATTGCCGGCAGGCCCTTTTTTTTATCATGTAGAACGATCAGCTTTGTTTGGCCAAAGCGTCGCGGATTTCCTTGAGAATATCCAGCTCGGTTGGACCGGCGGGTTCTTCGGCGACAGCTTCCTTTTCACCCTCAGCTGCATCTTTTATGCGGTTGACGGTCCTGACCAGCATGAAAACCACAAAGGCGATGATGATAAAGTTGATCACGGCCATGATGAAGTTGCCAAAAGCAAAGACCGGCGCACCTGCTTCAGTCGCCGTTGCAAGTGACGCATATGTTTCGCCGTCCAGCGCATAGAACCACCCGGAGAAGTCGATGCCACCGGTGAAAAGCGCGATAAACGGGTTCACAAGGTCAGCGACCAGAGACGAAACGATGGCAGTAAAGGCAGCACCAATGATGATACCGACCGCCATATCCATGACGTTTCCCTTTGAAATAAAGGTTTTAAATTCGTTGAGCATTTTTCCCTCGTACTGTTAATGACGGCCCTGAACATGGCCGTTAACCTTTGGTTAACATATGAGAGCCGTGTTGTAAGGCGCATCCACGGGGGAAAAACAGGCCCGGCGCGTCAATGAGCGCCGGGACCAGAAAACAGAGCGCAGATCACCTGCGGCTCGGGGCTTTCGGTTACGAAGGCAAAGTGCTGGTCAACACATACCGCAGAATATCAACGACCTGCTTGGGATCTTCCGCGACGGCAAGTGCTGCGGCATCGACCTCTTTCAAAGCATGCGCGTGGTCTGGCCCATGCAGGATAATCAGGGATTTTCCCAAGGCAGACGCATAGCCCGCATCAAAGGCCGCGTTCCACTGTTTGTATTTCTCGCCAAACCGCACGACAACCACATCGGCATCTGCAATCCCCTTGCGCGTCCGGATCGCATTGACCATCGCACCCTTGTGGTCATGCCAGTATTTATTGTCCTCTGCGCCAAGGATCGCAACGCCGCAGTCGTCGCTCGCCGCGTGGTCGGTCACCGGGCTGTTGAAGCTCACATCGAGACCCTGCGCGCCTTCCACGATCTGCTCGCGCCAGTCAGTGTGGATTTCCCCCGACAGATATACTTTCAATGCCATACTGCACCTCCTTTGAATTCATTCACGTATCGCAGCGCCCCACGGGCACAGGCGCATCAGGCGCGCAGCACACCACCCGTAGCCTTGATCACCTTTTCCACGACCTTTGCGCTGACCGCTTCGATGTCTTTATCGGTCAGCGTCTGGGTCGCGGGTTGCATCCGCACCGTCAACGCGAGGGATTTCTTTCCCTCCCCCAAAGAGCCGCCGATAAATTCATCAAAGACGCGCGCGTCCTCGATCAGCGCTTTATCAGCCCCCATTGCTGCGTTGACGAGGGTCAGTGCCTCGACACCGCTATCGACGACAAAGGCAAAATCGCGTTCCACCGCTTGCAGGTCACTGATCTGCAATGCAGCACGGGTCGCGCCACTCTTGCGGGGCAAAGGCACCTCGGCGGGCCAGATCGTAAAGCCCATCGCGGGCCCTTTGACGTCCATCGCCGCCAGCACCCGCGGGTGGATTTCACCGAATACACCCAGGACTTTCTTGGGCCCCAGACAGATCATCCCATGCCGACCGGGATGCCACCATGGGGCCGCACCGCGCAATATCTGCACCTTGGCAGGTGCACCGATGGCCGCCAGAACCGCTTCCGCATCCGCTTTGACATCATAGACGTCAACAGCGCGGGACGCGCCATGCACATCCTTGGGTTCCGTCCGCCCGATCAGCAATCCACTGACCAGCAAATGCTGTTCTCCGGGTTCGCCGCCATGAAAGGCAGGGCCGACCTCAAACAGCGCGAGGTTCATATTGCCCCGCGCCTGATTGCGCGCTGCCGCCTGCAAAAGACCGGGCAGCAATGCGGGACGCATGTGGCTCATGTCGCTGCTGATCGGGTTTTCCAGCCGGGTGACGTCCTCTCCGCCACCGAACAGCTTGGCAGAGGCCTGATCAATAAAGCTGTAGCTGACACATTCGTTGTATCCCAAGGCCGCGCAGGTCCGCCGCGCCATGGCTTCACGCCGCTGGATCGGCGACAGGATCGGGCGCGACACGCCTTCATCCAGCCGGGGCAGCGGTCTGCCTTTCAGCTTGGTCAGCGAGGCAATCCGCGCCACCTCTTCGACCAGATCCGCTTCGCCCTGCACATCGGGGCGCCAGCTTGGCACATGGGCCATGTTGCCTTCAAGGCGGAACCCCAGCGCGGTCAGCGTCTGGCGCTGATTGCTTTCGGGGATGTCCATGCCCACCAGCGACTGCACCCGCGCGGCATCCAGTTTATAGGCCCGGTTGGTGTCAGGTATCTTGCCCGCCACGATCACCTCGGAGGGCTCACCGCCTGCATGTTCAAGGATCATATGCGTTGCATGTTCAATCCCGTAGGGCGTCCATTCCGGGTCGATGCCCCGTTCAAACCGATACCGCGCGTCGGAATTAATCTTGAGCGCGCGACCGGTATAGGCCGTGCGGACCGGGTCGAAATAGGCCGCTTCGATAAAGACATTCGTGGTCTCTGCCGTGCAGCCCGTCGCAAGGCCACCCATGACCCCCGCGATGCTTTCCACATTGGCCGCGTCAGAGATCAGCGTCATGCCTTCTGCAAAGGTATATTCCTTTTCGTCCAGCCCCACGAGGGTTTCGCCACCCTTGGCGCGATGGACCCGCAGGGTGTTGCCTTCGATCTTGTCGGCGTCAAAGACGTGCAGGGGGCGGTTGCGATCATAGGTGAAAAAGTTCGTCACATCGACGAGGAACGAAATCGGGCGCAACCCAATCGCGCGCAGCTTATCCTGCAGCCACTGTGGGCTTGGGCCGTTCTTGACACCCCGGATCACCCGGCCAAAAAACACCGGACACTGCTCCAGCGTATCGGCCTCGATGGTGATGCTTACCGGACAGGGGAAGACCCCTTCGACGGCCGCAACATCGCGCGGCTTCAACGTGCCAAGGCCGCGCGCCGCCAGATCACGCGCGATCCCGCGCACACCCAGCGCATCGGGCCGGTTCGGGGTGATCGCGATCTCGATCACCGGATCAACCTTGGCCGGGTCATGCTCTGCCAGCCAGTCGACGAAAGACTGCCCGACCTCGCCCGAGGGCAATTCGATGATGCCGTCGTGTTCTTCGGACAGCTCCATCTCGCGCTCGGAGGCCATCATGCCAAAGCTTTCGATCCCGCGAATTTTGCCCACGCCGATGGTCGTATCAATACCGGGCACATAGACGCCGGGCTTGGCCACGACGACGGTGATCCCCTCGCGCGCGTTCGGGGCGCCGCAGATGATCTGCTTGTCGCCCTCATCGGTCGCCACCTGACAGACCTTGAGGCGGTCCGCATCCGGGTGTTTTTCCGCTGACTTGACGTAGCCGATGGTAAAGTCCCGTAGTTTGCCCGCGCGGTCCTCAACGCCCTCGACCTCAAGACCAAGGTCGGTCAGCGCATAGGTGATCTCGTCCAGCGTGGCGGTGGTGTCGAGGTGCTCTTTGAGCCAGGAGAGGGTAAATTTCATTGTTTATTTCTCCAATGGTAGAGCCAGTTAACAATCCAATCGAAGCCGCCAATGATATGCCGACGAAAATAAAATCCTATACCGATAACAGCGGCAATGGGCACTAAAATCCACCAAAACAAAGCAACGAACGTCGCGGAAATGAAGGTCCCTGCTATGTAGCCAGAACCCCCGGTCAAAAGGACACCACCCGAGGTATGAGCGACAAGCGAAATTCCAAAAAAGTTACTCAATGCCCAAGTAGCGCCAACCGCGCCAACGCCTGCCCCCCGCCTCCGTGAAGCAATTTTTTTCAAAGACTCGATCAGGAAATCCCTCACCTGCTCAACCCACCATGCAGCGTGGGCTGATCCAGCGATGCGAAACCGTAATGCCGCAGCCAGCGCAGGTCGGAATCAAAGAAGGCCCGCAAATCGGGGATGCCGTATTTCAGCATGGCGATGCGGTCGATGCCCATGCCGAAGGCAAAGCCCTGCCACTGGTCGGGATCAATCCCGCCGGCGGCCAGCACCTTGGGGTGCACCATGCCGGAGCCAAGAACTTCGAGCCAGTCGTCCCCTTCGCCGATGCGCAACTGCCCATCAATCCACGAACACTGGATGTCCACCTCCGCCGAAGGTTCGGTGAAGGGGAAATGCGAGGCGCGGAACCGCGTCTTGATCCCGTCGATTTCAAAGAAGGCGGCAAAGAACTCCTCCAGCACCCATTTCAGGTTCGCCATGGAGATGTCCTTGTCCAGCGCCAGCCCTTCGACCTGATGGAACATGGGCGTATGCGTCTGGTCGTAATCCGCGCGGTAGACGCCACCCGGACAGATGATGCGCAAGGGCGCGCCCTGCGCCTCCATCGTGCGGATTTGCACGGGGGACGTATGGGTGCGCAGCACATGTGGCGGGCGTTCGTCCCCTTCGGCGCGCGTCATGTAAAACGTGTCCATCTCGGCCCGCGCCGGGTGGTGGCCCGGAATATTCAGCGCGTCAAAGTTATACCAATCGGTATCAATGCGCGGCCCTTCGGCGACCGAAAACCCCATCTCGCCAAAGATGGCGGTGACCTCTTCGGTGACCTGACTGACCGGGTGGATCGTCCCGCGCGGACGGTCGCGCGCGGGCAGGGTCACATCCAGCCACTCGTCGCGCAGACGGGCATCCAGTGCAGCATCCGCCAAGCCTGCTTTTTTAGCAGCCAGAGCCGAATTGATCTCATCTTTCAGGGCATTCAGGGCAGGCCCGGCAACCTGTCGTTCTTCCGGGGTCATCTTGCCCAGCTCACGCATTTTCAGGGCGACCTCACCCTTCTTGCCGACAGCCGCCAAGCGGATCGATTCCAGCCCCGCCTCGTCTTGCGCCGCCGCAATCTGGCTTAAGTATTTTTGCTTGAGATCGTCCATATTCCGCGCGTCCCTTGATTTGCCCTGTTTCCTAGCAGAACAGTCCCTGATGGCAAGCCAGCAGTTGCGCGGGGCCGAGGCGTTGACGGCTGAGGCACATTCACACGCAGCTGTGCGCGTCACGCAAAGGACAGCGATCAAAAGAAGCGCCCGGAACCCCTATATGCCCTTTCGACAGCCGGAAATCACCTAACCGGAATTTGAAAAAGCACGCTGATCCGAATTCCACGTGAGACCTGTCTTTCGTGCGATCGTCGCAAACTGTCGGTCCAGCGAACGATCATTCATTCGCCTGGACATGCTGCGAAATGGGATCAGGTTGCGCTCACCATATCCGTCGATCAGGAAACAGGCCGCGCCCGCACCGCGTGTCCCGTAGACAATATTCGAAAAATTGATGTCGCGCGCCACGATGTGCAGCTCAAACATGCTGTCGACGAAAACATTCAGCGCTTCCAACACCGGTTCGTCCATGCGCCCACGACGGCAAAGCCGATTGAGCCGTTGCGCAAGATCGCCGTCCAGCCCATCGATACGTTCCACGACAACGCCGACGCCCCGGTCGGTCTGCACAATACCGAGCATTCTGGAAATCGGCATGTTTTCGATATCCGCACCAAGCTTGAGCGAAGCCAGTAGCTCACATTTCAACTCATTCAGAATGGTGCGAAATTTCAGCATGGGGAATAATTTCCAGGCGAGGCGCTTGAGTGGCCTGCGCGAGGAACGTTTTTCGAACGCATGGAAAACCTTGATCAAAAGGTTGGGCTGATCGGGAAACGCGTAGACAATGCGCACGGTGCCGTTTGCAATGCTGTGGTCGTCGGAAAGCTTGATAACGCTTGCTGTGAACAACATTTTTCATCCCATTCGAACCGCGGCTTTTTCCGCGCTAGCCGTTTTTTGCGATCGTCACCGATGATACCGCGGGTTTCCACCGCTGCGATGATGGGCGCCAACAGGCAGTTTATCCGCCTTTTGCATGACCCAGAGCCCGGCTGAATTACCCTTGCCGCACAGGCGATGCTTTAGCGTTGTTTATGAAATCAAGGCAAGTGCTTTGCTTGATAAGTCGACAGTGGTTGCATCGCAGCTTCAGCGCGAGGGCAGGCTTTGTTTTGCAGCTGCATGGGCGAGCAAAACCTGTCCTTCCAACAGGACTTCGCGCAACATACCGTCTGTCCAGCAAAAAAGCCGCCCTCAAGGAGAGCGGCTTTGAACTGTTGAGCCTGGCGCAGGATTATGCGGCCAGCGCGTCCTGTGCCTGCTTTACGATTGCACCGAATGCTTCGGGTTCGTGTACGGCAAGGTCCGCGAGAACTTTGCGGTCGACTTCGATACCCGCGAGCGACAGGCCGTTGATGAACCGGCTGTATGTCAGCGCTTCATCATGGCTGCGCACAGCGGCGTTGATCCGCTGAATCCACAGCGCGCGGAAATTACGCTTGCGGTTCTTGCGGTCACGCGTGGCGTATTGGTTGGCCTTATCGACCGCCTGACGCGCGACTTTGAAGGTGCTCTTGCGGCGACCGTAGTAGCCTTTTGCAGCCTTGATGACTTTCTTGTGACGGGCGTGGGTGACTGTTCCACCTTTGGTACGGGACATGTCTGTATTCCTTCTGGCTTAGCGGTCGTAGGGCATGAAGCCCTTGATGATCTTTGCATCGGGCTCCGACAGAACTGTCGTGCCGCGCGCGTCGCGAATGAACTTTTTGCTCCGCTTGATCATGCCGTGGCGTTTACCCGCCTGGCCGCCGATAACCTTGCCAGTGGCCGTTATCTTGAAGCGCTTTTTGGCGCTCGATTTGGTCTTCATCTTGGGCATTTCCGTCTCCTGGTTTGTAGATCGGTTAAAGCGCGACTCGGCATGCCACATTGGCCGGTCGCGCGGGCGAGAAGCCGCTCTTTAGGGGATCGAACCGCGTATGGCAAGACATCTTCGGCCCAATCCCCAGTTTCATGGCCGGACTGAGCATCTGTGACCACCTCATTCAGGCAACGCCCTACATCGGAACTGCAAAACGTGATACGCTTTGTGTCTACGACATCGTTTCAGGTCAAAAACTGTGAATTTCATCAAGTTTTTCGAATTAGAAAAATTTTCGCTTGGCGATCTGCTTGATACGCTCGGTCTCGTTCTGAGCCGCCCATGGAAATTAGCAGAAGTGGTCTACAATGGGGGCAACTCGGTACAAAATGCCCTTGTTTACTACTTTGTGCTCTTTTCCGTATCGCTGATGGCGTTCCTTCCGTTCGGATTGAACGATGAGTTTCGCAATTTCGCGCAGCATTTCACGGTCACGGCTTTCCTTATTCTCGCCGTGACATCCGTGACACTGTTTTGTGGGCTTCGTCTCGCCGGCGTAGACCTGCCATTTCATAAAGCCCTGTCACTCAAGGCCTTCATCGCAGGCGCTTACGTACTGGTAATCAACGCATTGGTCGCCATGGCACTGGGCATCATGTCGATATTCATGCCTGAAGAAGTCCCGACCTTCAGCGCGTTCGCCATGGGGTGTCTTCCGGTCCTGGACTTCGGCTCCGGCACTCCTCGGTTTACCGTGTCGCAGCCAACCCTCTCGATCTACCTATGCCTCACTTTATTGAGCTTCTTGCTCAATCTGTTTCTCTATATTGGAATCTTCGTTGGACTCGCCCCGTTTCGCAAACGCAGCCGCTGGGCATACATCGTGATCGTCACAATGATCTACCTGCTCGACTATACGATTTCGGCTGCCTATGCCGGGCGCAATCTCAACGTCTCTTCCGAATATTGCTCCAGCGCGCGGGCCGCCGAAGGCATCGCAGATTAGGAATGACGCCCGTGTGCGATCAGTCTGCCATGCCCTATTCCGGATCGGTGTTAAAGATCAGCCGTTCATCACAGGGGGCCACACGCAGGATGTTCGTACTGCCCGGCACATTGAAGGGCACGCCTGCTGTGACCACGATCAGGTCCTCTTTGGTGGCATAGCCCTGACGGGTCGCCACGCGCGCAGAATTGACCACCGCCTGTTTAAAACGCTCCAACTGGTCGGTGATGACGCAATTGCACCCCCAGGCCAGCGTCAGCCGTCGGGCCGTGCGGGCCTTGGACGTCATGACGATGATCGGTACGCGGGGACGTTCGCGCGCCGTCAGCATCGCCGTTGTGCCGCTTTGGCTGAAACAACAAATCGCCTTGATGTTCGTCGTTTCTGCAATCTCGCGCGCCGCGGACACGATCCCATCGGCAACGGTTCGTCCTTTGGCCTCGCGCGAGGCTTCGATGATCTGCGTGTAGGTCGGGTCCTGCTCGACCTCGATGGCCACGTTGTTCATGGTGGTCACTGCTTCGACCGGATAGGCCCCCGCCGCAGATTCTGCTGAGAGCATCACCGCATCCGCGCCTTCGTAAATTGCAGTGGCCACGTCCGAGACTTCGGCGCGCGTAGGCACCGGGCTTTCGATCATGCTTTCCATCATCTGCGTGGCCACAATCACCGGTTTGGCGGCGCGGCGGCACCTGCGGACCAATCGCTTTTGGATCGGCGGCACATTCTGAACCGGCAATTCCACACCCAGATCACCGCGCGCAACCATGATACCATCGCTGGCCTCAAGAATTTCATCAAAATTGTGTACGGCTGCCGGCTTTTCGATCTTGCTGAGGATGGCCGCGCGGCCATTGGCCAGATCAGAGGCCTCCAGCACGTCATCCGCACGCTGCACAAAAGACAGCGCGAGCCAGTCGACACCCAGCTCACAGGCGAATTCAAGGTCCTTGCGGTCCTTGGCAGAAAGAGCCGCAAGCGGCAGCACCACGTCAGGCACATTGACACCCTTGCGGTTCGAAATCACGCCACCCGCGACCACGGTGCAATTGGCATGGCTGTCGCTGCAGTCCTCGACCCTGAGGCGAATCTTACCATCGTTGACCAGCAAGCTGGCACCGGGTTCGAGCGCTTCAAAAATCTCGGGATGGGGCAGGTTCACGCGGGTCTTGTCGCCAAGCGCCTCATCCAGATCCATGCGGAAAGCATCGCCTTCGACAAGCGTTTCACCTTCTTCGTTGGCAAAGACCCCCACACGCAGCTTTGGCCCTTGCAGATCAGCCAGAATACAGATGCTGCCGCCTGTATCCTCTTCGATCTGGCGGATAATCCGGTGGCGCTCACGCATTTCCTCGTGACTGCCATGGCTCATGTTCAGTCGAAACACATCTGCCCCAGCCTCATGCAAAGCACGGATCATGTCGTAGTCACTGGACGCAGGCCCCAGAGTGGCAACGATTTTTACATTGCGATGGCGTCTCATAGCGGTCCGGCCCCTCTTTTTCTAAATTCATTCGCTTCCGTTATCGCTAACGGGTTTTGAGCTTTATGGGTCATGCAGCGCGCGAGGGCAACCATGAGACCGTGTAAGTCCATTATTTAACACCTTGATGACATGACACTTAGCTGAACTGCAATGGTTGACAGCACGTCCATCAGAACCAATCTGTTAACAAAGCCCTGATGCCAAGGAGTACCCCATGCCAACCCAAACCGAGATCGAACTGCAAGCCGCGGCCTTTCGCCGCCTTCAACAGCATTTGATGCAAGACCGCGTCGATGTGCAAAACATCGATATGATGAACCTTGCGGGTTTCTGCCGCAACTGCCTGAGCCGCTGGTATCAGGAAGCGGCGGGCGAGAAAGGCATTGAAATGAGCAAGGACGAAGCCCGCGAGCTTTTCTATGGCATGACCATGGAAGAGTGGAAGACAAACCACCAGACAGAAGCGTCGCCCGAGAAACAGGAGGCATTCAAGACTGCCTTCGCCGAAAACGTCGGCAAAGCCTGACCTTCGTGACGGCCAGCTTGGGGCGTCGGCGCTCACCAAATGGATGTCTCCACCGCGTCTGAGCTCATATGCAACCTTTGATTGTCACAGGCTGCATGTCATTTCATAGCCCAGGTCAGATCGCGGGCGACGGCAGCGTATCAGAACAAGTAGTATGCAAGCCAATCGGCCGTCAGTGCCGGTTTTTCCGCACCATCTATTTCCACCGTTGCGGCCAGTCGCAACATCCAGCCCTCTCCCCGTGGTGCCGCGTCGACGAGTTCAAACTGCGTTCTGATGCGCGCACCAGCGGGCACCGGCGCGATAAAACGAACGCGGTCAAATCCGTAGTTGATGGAAGCGCTCTCCCCTTCAATCTTGGGGAGCACGTCATAGCTCATCGCTGAGAGCATCGACAGGGTCAGAAACCCATGCGCCACAGTACCGGAAAAACCCGCCGATTGCGCGGCCACCGGATCAAGATGGATCGGCTGCCAATCTTCCGTAAGGTCGGCGAAGGCATCAATCCGTGCCTGCGATATCTCAACCCACGTCGATGTGCCCAAAGGCTTGCCGACGGCCTGTGGCAAAGTCTCTCTTGTCAGCATGGCACTCTCCCCTTCGCCCGACCGCAGAATACGAGGCATCATTGCGCTTCGGCATAGCGAATTTATGGGGCATCAAATAAAAACGCCTGACCATCTCTTTAGGAGCGGATAGGCTGAAAAGACGCAAAACCAAACGTCAGATCGCCTTTTTAAGGCTCTCTTCGAGATAGATTTCACGCAACCGCTGCGCCACGCGCCCCGGCACGCCATCGCCCAAAGCCACACCGTCGATCTCAACCACGGGCATCACGAAAGTACTGGCCGAGGTGATAAAGGCCTCATCCGCGTCCTTTGCCTCATCAATGGTGAAATTGCGCTCTTCGACTTCCATCTGCGCTTCACGAGCAAAGCGCAGCACGGAGGCGCGCGTGATCCCGTGCAAGATGTCATTGGACAAGGCGCGCGTGATGATCTTGTTGCCCTTGACGATATAGGCGTTGTTGGATGTCCCTTCGGTCACGAACCCGTCTTCGATCATCCATGCATCATCGGCCCCGGCTTTCTTGGCCATCATCTTGCCCATGGAGGGGTACAAAAGCTGCACCGTCTTGATATCGCGGCGGCCCCAGCGGATGTCTTCGATGCTGATGACCTTGATGCCCTTCTTGGCAGCCGGGCTGTCTGCCAGACCGGGCTTGTTCTGCGTGAACAGTACGATCGTCGGCTCGGTTGTGTCGGGGTCCGGAAACGCGAAATCACGATCGCCGGGCGCACCGCGTGTGATCTGCAAATAAATCATGCCCTCATCGACCTCATTCACGCGGACAAGTTCGCGGTGCACTTCCAGCAAGTCTTCTTTTGAGATCGGGTTCGCCATATCCAGCGCATCCAGCGACCGTTGCAGGCGCACCGCATGGCCGTCAAAGTCAATCAGCTTTCCGCCCAGAACCGATGTCACCTCATAGACACCATCCGCCATCAGGAACCCCCGATCAAAGATCGAAACCCGTGCTTCATTCTCGGGCACGTATTCGCCGTTCACGTAGACAGTCCGCAATGTCATCCCCAAAGCTCCCTTACAGGCGGGTGAACGCCTTTTTCATCAAATTCCAACGGGTGTTGCCGATCTTCGGCCAAAAGCAGCGGCCCATCAAGGTCCACTACTGACGCACCCTGCGCCACAAGCGTTGCCGGTGCCATGGCAAGGCTGGATCCAACCATGCACCCAACCATCACGCCGTAACCCATTGCTTCCCCTTCGCTACGCAAGGCAAGTGCTTCGGTCAAGCCGCCGGTCTTGTCGAGCTTGATGTTGATGACATCGTATTTGTCTTTCAAACCGGCGAGGCTGGCCCGGTCATGACAGCTTTCATCCGCACAAACCGGCACCGGGCGGTTCATGCCGATCAACGCCGAATCCTGACCCGCAGGCAAGGGTTGTTCGACCAGTGCGACCCCCAATGCCACCAGATGCGGGGCCAGATCCGCGTAAACCTCGGCAGACCACCCTTCATTTGCATCCACGATGATCTTTGGCTGTGGCGCACCGGCCCGCACCGCCTTGAGCCGTGGCATATCATCAGGCGTACCCAATTTGATTTTCAGCACAGGGCGATGGGCGTTTTTAACCGCCTGCTGATGCATGTTTTCGGGGCTGTCCAGCGACAGCGTGTAGGCCGTAATCTGCGGTTCCGGTGCCGCCAGACCAGCCAGTTCCCAGACCCGTTTGCCCGCGCGTTTCGCTTCCAGATCCCAAAGGGCGCAATCCACCGCATTGCGCGCAGCCCCTGCCGGTAACATGTCTTGCAAGGCAGCGCGGTCAATCTGCGGCGGAAGGCCGAGGATTTCGTCTGTCACACTGTCCAGTGTTTCGCCGTAGCGCGCATAGGGCACGCATTCGCCCCAGCCGCTGTGCGCGCCATCGCTCACACGCACGGTCAGGACATGTGCTTCGCTGCGCGATCCACGACTGATGGTGAACACCTGAGCCAGCCTGAACACGTCACGCGAGACGTCAATTTTCATTGTATTCCCTTCCCGGGCTGAAAGAATCCCCGCCGCAGGTCGGCTTTTACAATGCGGCCAGTGCCTGCGCCAGACGCCCCGCGCCATGCCGGAACGGATCAACTGTCGGCAACCCCAAACGCGCCTCGATCTCCTCACAATAGGCTGTCGCCTCTGCGTCACTGAGATGTTGGGTATTGATGGAAACCCCGACGACCTGACAGGACGGGTTGGCCACATGGGCCAGTTGCAACGTTATGTCACGCACCGCTTCCATCGAAGGCACCGCAAAATCCGGCAAGCCGCGCATGTGTTTGCGCGTCGGCTCGTGACAGATGATCAGCGCATCAGGCTGCCCGCCATGGATCAACGCCAGCGTCACCCCCGAATAGGACACGTGGAAAATGCTGCCCTGCCCTTCGATGATGTCCCAATGGTCCGCGTCATTGTCTGGCGTCAGATATTCGACGGACCCGGCCATGAAGTCTGCAATCACAGCATCCAGTGGCACACCTGAACCGGTGATCAGAATACCCGTCTGCCCGGTGGCCCGGAACGTGCTTTTCATGCCAAGCTCGCGCATGGAGGCATCAAGGGCCAGTGCCGTATACATCTTGCCGACCGAACAATCGGTTCCGACGGCCAAAACACGCTTGCCAGAGCGTTTGACACCGCTGGCAATCGGATAGGCATCCGTTGGAACACGTACGTCATGCAACGTCCGCCCATGCACCTGTGCTGCCGCAACAAGTTCACCCTCATCACGCAGCAGATTATGCAGACCGCTCGCCAGATCGAACCCCGCTTCAAGCGCCTCAACCAAAACTGCGCGCCATTCCTTTGAGATAAAACCACCCCGGTTTGCCACGCCAATGACAACCGTCTTCGCGCCCGCCTCCTTGGCCTGTTGCAGCGTCATGTCCTGCAGGCCGACGTCTGCCTTACAGCCCGGCAAGCGCAATTGACCAACTGCGTTTTCCGGCCGCCAATCCTTGATGCCCTGTGCAACCTTGGCTGCGAGCTGGTCCTGCGCGTCGCCTAAAAAGAGTAGATATGGTGTCTCGATCATCGCGATGGCCCCCTGTGATCCTGTTTCACTGCAATTTCACCGGTTTGGGCTGCAATGACGTCGCGTTATCTGTTGCTCTGCAACGTTATGCACAAGATTCTTCGTAGGTTTTACGTTTTTGTCGAATATCCTTGCATCAACACCGAATCCGCGCACTCAGATTACTTTCTGCAGGTGCGAAATGCACTTGCAGCATCTGGCGCAATTTAATACCAGAACCGAGATAGTATTCGACATAAAATTACCCATGAGGTCCCACATGAGCTTTCGCCTTCAGCCCACTGCCCCTGCACGCCCGAACCGCTGTCAGCTTTTTGGCCCCGGATCCCGCCCGGCGATATTCGAGAAAATGGCGGCTTCTGCGGCAGATGTGATCAACCTTGACCTCGAAGACAGTGTCGCGCCCAGCGACAAAGACTCAGCGCGCGCCAACGTCATTCAGGCGATCTCCGATATCGACTGGGGCACCAAGACGCTGTCGGTCCGCATCAACGGGCTGGACACGCCCTACTGGTACAAGGACGTGGTGGATTTGCTGGAACAGGCAGGCGAGCGGCTGGATCAGATCATGATTCCCAAAGTCGGCTGCGCGGGCGATATCTATGCCGTTGATGCGCTGGTCACAGCGGTTGAGGCCGCCAAGGGCCGCAGCAAAAAGATCACCTTTGAGGTCATCATCGAATCTGCGGCCGGGATCGCCCATGTCGAAGAAATCGCCGCCGCCTCCCCCCGTATGACCGCGATGAGCCTTGGGGCTGCCGATTTTGCCGCCTCCATGGGGATGCAAACCACAGGTATCGGCGGCACGCAGGAGAACTATTACATGCTGCGCGAGGGCCAGAAATATTGGTCAGACCCGTGGCATTGGGCGCAAACGGCCATCGTGGCCGCCTGCCGGACGCATGGTGTTCTGCCGGTGGATGGACCCTTTGGCGATTTTTCGGATGACGAAGGGTTTCGCGCGCAGGCACGGCGGTCCGCCACGCTGGGCATGGTGGGCAAATGGGCGATCCATCCCAAGCAGGTCGCCATCGCCAATGAAGTCTTTACCCCCTCGGAAGAGGCCGTGACCGAAGCCCGCGAAATTCTGGCGGCCATGGAGCAGGCTAAAGCCAATGGCGAAGGGGCAACCGTCTACAAGGGGCGACTGGTTGATATCGCCTCCATCAAACAGGCCGAAGTGATCGTGCGCCAGTCGGAAATGATCGCCTCCTGAGTAGGGCGATCACCCTCAGGCGCGTTCGTCCTTGGGAGAGCCCATCACCACATAGGACGTGATCGAACTCACCTGCGGAATGGCGCCCAAGGTATCGGTGTGAAACGATTTATATTCTGGCAGATCAGCGCATTCCACCCGCAGAAGGTATTCGATGGTCCCGGTGGTGTTGTGGCATTCGCGCACTTCGGGCGCGCGTGCAATGGCGCGCTCGAACGCTTCCTGGCTGGCCTTGGAATGTTCCCTAAGGCCGACACCGATATAGGCGACAAACCCGCGCCCCAATGCGGTCCGGTCAAGCACGGCGCGATACCCCTTGATCAGGCCCGCGCGCTCCAGATCCTGCACGCGACGCAAACAGGCAGAGGGCGACAGGCCAACACGGTCGGCAAGTTCGATGTTACTGATGCGCCCATTGGCCGTCAGTTCACGCAATATATGTTCGGTTCTTTGGTCCAGATCGCTCATTAGTTGTGATTAATCCGCAAAAACCGTGAAGTTTGCAATCCGAATGTATTTAGAATGCGCCATTCTTTGCGCATGCCTTTTGAAACACTCTCTGCCCTTGTGGTTTTCGCCTTTGTCAGCTCGGTAACGCCGGGGCCGAATAACCTGATGCTGATGGCCTCTGGTGCAAACTTCGGCTTTTCCCGGTCCGTGCCGCATATGCTTGGTATCGCAATCGGCTTTACGCTGATGATCGTGGCGGTGGGTACGGGGCTCATCCAGATGTTTGACGCTTGGCCGCCAAGTTATACGGTTCTGAAAATCTTCTCTGTCACCTACATGACATGGCTGGCGTGGAAAATTGCGCGCGCAGGCCCGGCCAAATCGGGTGAGGCGCAGGGCACGCCGATGACATTTTTGCAGGCCGCCGCCTTTCAGTGGGTCAACCCGAAGGCATGGGCCATGGCGCTGACCGCGCTATCTGTTTATGCAACGGATGCCACGCTGGTTGCGTTTGGCCTTGTGGCTCTGATTTTCGGTCTGGTGAACCTGCCATCCATCACGCTCTGGGCGGTTCTCGGGCAACAAATGGCGCGCATCCTGACGAACCCGCTGCGGCTGCGGGTTTTCAATTTGACCATGGCCGCCCTGCTGATGGCCTCTCTTATTCCGGTGCTCTGGCCCGTTTGATCCCGTTGCAAAGCCCGGCAATGCCCGCCATATAGGACCCGTTCAATCGGAGTGGCTCATGACGCAATATATGGATTTCGAAAAACCTCTTGCCGAGATTGAAGGCAAGGCCGAAGAGCTGCGCGCCCTTGCACGGGCAAATGAGGAAATGGACGTGACCGATGAGGCCTCCGCTCTGGATGCCAAAGCGCGCACCCTGCTTGAGGAGTTGTACAGCACGCTGACCCCTTGGCGGAAATGTCAGGTCGCGCGCCACCCCGAACGCCCGCATTGCCAAGATTACATCAATGCCCTGTTCACCGATTATACGCCGCTGGCGGGCGACCGGAACTTCGCCGATGACCACGCGATTCTGGGCGGATTGGCCCGCCTGCAGGACCGCCCCGTTATGGTGATCGGGCATGAAAAGGGTAATGATACGAAATCCCGCATTGAACGTAATTTCGGCATGGCCCGGCCCGAAGGATACCGCAAGGCGATCCGCTTGATGGAAATGGCGGACCGGTTCGGTCTGCCTGTCGTGACACTGGTGGACACCCCCGGCGCCTATCCCGGCAAAGGGGCCGAAGAACGCGGCCAGTCCGAAGCCATCGCTCGTTCAACCGAGAAATGCCTGCAGATTGGCGTACCGCTGGTCTCCGTGGTCATTGGCGAAGGTGGCTCGGGCGGTGCGGTCGCATTTGCCACGGCAAACCGTGTCGCCATGCTCGAACATTCCGTCTATTCCGTCATCAGCCCCGAGGGCTGCGCGTCGATCCTGTGGAAAGACGCCGAAAAGATGCGCGAAGCCGCCGAAGCGCTGCGCCTGACTGCGCAGGACCTCAAGCAGCTTGGCGTGATTGACCGGATCATCCCTGAACCGATGGGCGGCGCACATCGTGATGCAAAAACGACCATCGCCTCAGTGGGCCGTGCCCTTGCCGATATGGTGGACGAATTGTCATCCAAAGATCGCACAACGCTCATCACCGAGCGGCGCAACAAATTCCTTGAACTGGGGTCAAAGGGCCTCGCCGCCTGAGGCAGGCACCGTTTCGGGACAACTCTGGCACTCCTTAGCTTGCCAGCATCCTCAGGCCTTGTGTCACATCCGAACGCACCGCGAGACGCAGGCCCGGTTCATCGCCCGCGCGCAGGGCCGCGATAATCAAACGGTGATAGTGCGGCGGTTCCTTGCGCCGCAAGCGACCGTAAAGCGCACGCATGGTAGGACCCATTTGCAACCAGACCGTTTCCGCCATGGCCAGCATCGCCGGGGCTTGCGCGCGCAAATAGAGGGTTCGGTGAAACTCCAGATTAGTGCGGATATAGCTGACCGCGTCCCGATGGGCGACCGCCTCGGCGACGGTGGAATTTATGGTCTGCAAGCGTTCGATCAGAGCCATATGCGCCCGCGGCAACGCGCGGCTGGCCAATTCGACCTCGATCAGGGCGCGCAGCGAGGCTAGCTCTTCGATCCGTTCATTGCTGAGTTCCGGTGTCGAAACGCGCCCGGATGACGACAGGGTCAACGCCCCCTCAGCCACCAGCCTGCGCACCGCTTCACGCGCCGGTGTCATGGAAACATCGTAGGCTTTACCGATTCCGCGCAGCGTCAGTGCTTCGCCCGGCGGGATTGCACCTTGCATGATGCGACCGCGCAAGGATCGGTAGACGCGGTCATGTGCAACGGGTGTCGCATCTGCGGGACGTTGGTTTAAAATCATGGCTGCATTTGTGATCACAAACCCCGGGACGTCAAGTGCCGGCCCGAAAATTACCCAAACCGGTAGCGGTGCAGCGAACTGCCCTCGCGGCGCAGCCAGGCCCTCGCAGCAGCGTAATCGCCGTAAATCCGCTCGACCTCCGCCCAAAAGGCGGGCGAGTGGTTCATCTGCGCCAGATGCGCCACTTCATGCGCGGCCACATAGTTCAGCACCTCCGGCGGGGCCAGAATCAATCGCCATGAATACATCAACCGCCCCTGCGCCGTGCAGGAGCCCCATCGCGACCGCGTGTCCCGCAGCGTGATCGCAGCATAGGGCTTGCCCAGCCGCTCAGCATAGTGATCCGAGGCCTCGGCCAAGCGCGTTCTGGCCAACGCCTTGAGATGCGCACCGAGACGTTTACCCACACGATCCACCGCGCCCGGAACATGCACCTGTCCTTGGGCAAAACTGATGCGACGCCCCGCGCCCTCAGTCACCTGATGTGGTATCCCGCCAATCGGCACGACAACACCATGGCCCACATCAACATTTCCCGTACGATTGGCCAGATGCTTTCGAATCCACGCCTCCTTTTCCTGCGCGAAGTGGATGGCTTCGCGTTCCGGAACGCGATCCGGAAGCGTCAGCGTCACGCGACCGTCCAATTGAGAAATGCGCAAAGAGATTCGCCGCGCCCGTCCCGAGCGGCGGATGATCAGCGGGATTGGCGGGTCTCCGGGCAGGTACGGATCGTTCATATGGCTACTCTTGTTGCGATAATCGCCGGTCATGCGCTTTGCCACACGCGGCAGGTCTTTACAGACACCGCCTCATATGGCACTTGCGCTGAATCATCTACACCTTAACCGCAAATTCAAAGGGGGTTTTCATGCCCAAGGAAGAATGGGGAACCAAACGCCTCTGCCCGACCACTGGCAAACGTTTCTACGATCTGAACGCTAGTCCGATCGTAAGCCCCTATACTGGCGAAGTCGTCGAAGTGGACCTGAGCAAGTCGCGTATGATCGCAGCTGACGCCGAAGACGCTGCATCCGCAAAAGCGAAAAAAGCCGATACCGAAGAAGAAGCGGTACTGGACGATGACGATGTGGATGTGGATCTCGACGATGATCTGCTGGACGATGACGACGACGACACGGACAGCGTTCCGCTTGAGGAAATCGCTGACGTTGCAGCTGACGATGACGATAGCTGATCCAATTGCGCAGCGGGTTCGCTTTTACTCTTGATCCCGCTTCGCACTGCCGCTATCCAGCGGCGCAATGGGGCCTTAGCTCAGCTGGGAGAGCGCCTGCATGGCATGCAGGAGGTCAGCGGTTCGATCCCGCTAGGCTCCACCACCCATCCCATGTGCACAGTGACGCCACCGGGCGGTTTCGTCCGGTGCGAAAGCAGTTTCGCTTTCGAGCGGCGAACAGGCCGCGTGGCCTTATCACGGCCTATGTCAGCGGTGAGGTGTCAGGCGGGCGGCACCAAAGCGCTGACGCCAGATATCGCAGCGCAGCGCATCGCGCCTGTCGTAAGCTGCAAGGGCCTCCAGTGGACTTGGATCAAACAGGTGTTCAGCGTCCTCGCCGAGCGCTGTCAGACGCATGGAATACCACGCGGTAACACCACCACGCGGCGGCGAAACGAATCTCGGAAAGGCCGGATCACCCCCCGCAGCGCTTTGCCATGCGTTTGCAATCGCTGGATTAAGCACCATTGCACGGCCGAGGCTGACGGCATCTGCCGCGCTGTCTTCCAGCGCTCTCAGCGCCTGATCGCGCGCTTCAAACCCACCCGACAGAATGATGGGAACAGACGTCACTGTTTTGGCTTTCTTGCCAAAATCGGTGAAATACGGGCCGGAGGTCGCTAATTCATCCGAACTCGATGCGGCGCCGGGGAAATACGTGCCACCACTGATGTCGATCAAATCCACGGATGTGTCGTCCAACAAACGCACGACTTCCAGCGCGTCGTGATGTGTCAGCCCCCCTTCCAGTTTGTCGGTGGCGTTGATCCTGATCCCAACTGGATAAGCCGCCCCGACCGCTTGCCGAACGGCGCTGAGCACTTCACGTATAATGCGGAAACGCGCGCCAATCGTGCCGCCATAGGAATCCGTGCGATGATTGAACAAGGGTGACAAGAACTGGCTCAACAGGAATCCGTGACCTGCATGGATCAGAACGCCACCAAAGCCCGCCTTCTGTGCCAGCATCGCGGCCTGCGCATAGACTTGGGGCAGGTTGTGAATGTCATCCAAGGACATTCCATCGCATTTCAGACCCGCAACATCCAGTGCCGAGGGGCCTTTGGGCCTGCTGATCGGCGCATGTGACAGCGCCCCCGCGTGGCCAAGCTGCGGCCAGATGTGCGCACCGTTGACGGACCCGCGCCTTGCCAATTCCCGCAATACCGGAATGTCCGCATCTGATCCGAAAACCAGATTGCCGGGCTTTTCGGGGAAATCCGGGACCACCTGCACTTCACCAATCAACGACAGCGCAGCGCCTCCCTCGGCCCATCGTTCATAAAGACGCATCTGCGCCCCGGTCGGATTACCCGCACCATCACCAAGGGAATCAGACATGGCAGATTTGATAATTCGATTCTTGAGCCGAACGCCGCAGGGCAGACAAAGCGGTTGGGCCAATGGGTTCTTCATATCATTATCTTTCTATCGGCATATTTCGATATATCACTTTATTAACGCAGGTTACGATGTGACACGCTGCGCCTCTACTTCTGTGGACTCAAGAGTTCATCCTGAACGGCCGCAAGAAACGCGCGAATGTTCTTTTCGTCGCGCCGGTAAAACGTCCACTGCCCATGGCGCTCTGCGCGCACGAAACCGGCCTGTTTCAACACCCCCATGTAATTCGATACCGTAGACTGAGACAGCTTTGCCTTCTCCTGAATATGCGCGACACACACGCCCTCAAGGTCTTCGTGCTCCGGCAGTGCGGGCGGAAAGTTTGACCGGTCTTTCAGCCATTCCAAAATCTGGCGACGCACCGGGTTGTTCAGCGCTGATATTGATCTTTCAATGTCCATAAATCGAGATATCTCGATATAAAGGCAAAAGTCAACACCTGTGTCGGCGTCACCCGCCGCGCAGTGCCGTCAAAACAACAGCCGGACATGCCGATCCATGTTTGCCTCCCGACCTACAGAGCGCGTGGGAATAGACGCATTCACGGTTTCTCTGATAAGGTGACACAACATCGGTGCCACCTTTTGTGAATGCGCCAGTCAGGAAGCCGACACGTCGAATGAACATGATACACACCCTTTCCGCAGCCCGCCATGGGCTGCTGCTTGGCCTTACTGCCTGTGGCCTTTTCCTGTCATCGCTGGCGCAAGCGCAGGAGGCATTCACCCTCAAAGGCCATGGCGGGCCGGTCAAGGGGATCAGCACGCAGACCGATGGCACCATTCTGACCGCAAGTTTCGACAACTCGGTCGGCATCTGGACAGACGGCACACCGCAGTGGCTGGAGGGGCATGAAGCCGCTGTGAATGCGGTCGTCCCCGTGGCCAATGATCAGGTCGTATCCGCAGGGGATGATTATTCAGTCCGGCTCTGGTCCCCGCAAAACGGCACGGTACGCGAACTTGGCAGACATAATGCCAAGGTCATCCGCCTTGCCGCCGCCCCAGACGGGCAAAGCGTCGCCTCCGCCAGTTGGGACCGGACCGTGCGCATCTGGCCGATTGACGGCGCAGCCCCGGTGCTGATCGAAGGGCATGATAACACGGTCAGCGATGTGGCCTTTTCCCCCGATGGCACGCGCGTCTACACCAGCTCAGCCGATGGCACGATCCGGGTCTGGGACGCGCAAACCGGGGCTTTCCTGAAACGTCTGGTGGAACACGGGTTTGGCATCAACACCCTGCTGGTCGCCCCGGATGAAAGCTGGCTGGCCTATGGTGCCGTCGACGGAGGGACGCGGCTGGTCTCCCTGCCCGAAGGCGTTGAAATCGGCGACTTCACTGCTGATCGTCGCCCTATTCTTGCCATGGCCCATAGCGACAAGACGGACCGAATCGCGATTGGCGACGCGCAGGGCTACATCATGATGATCGACAGCAGCGCCCTGCGCATCACTGATGATTTTCAGGCCACCCCCGCCGGGCCGGTCTGGGCGCTGGCATTTTCACCGGACGGCCAGAACATCCATGCCGGTGGGATTTCTGACGTGGTACACAGCTGGCCCGTGGGCAGCCTTGACGGTGCCGAGCAAATGACCGGCACCACCCGCGCCTTCATGACCGACCCCGACCAGATGACCAACGGCGAGCGCCAGTTCAAACGCAAATGTTCGATCTGTCACACGCTGGAACCGGATGGGAAACGACGCGCAGGGCCCTCCCTTTATGACCTGTTTGGCCGCTCCGCAGGCACGATCAAGGACTATCCCTACTCCCCCACGCTGGCCACATCAGACCTGATCTGGACCGAAGAAACCGTTGATCTGCTGTTCGACCTTGGCCCGGATCACTATATCCCCGGCTCCAAAATGCCGATGCAACGGATCACGGGTGCGCAAGACCGCGCCGACCTGATCAGCTTTCTGCAATCCGTCACAAGGCCCGAATAGGCGCGCTCAGGTCCAGCGATGGGCCTGTTCGGCCACGTCCTTGGCGATCCGTTGTTTGTAGACCTCGCGAATGCGCTGCGTAACGGGCCGCGTGCCATCCCCGATTGGCTTGCCATCTATTTCCGCAACCGGGGTCTGCGCCCCGAATGTCCCGGTCAGAAACGCCTCCTGCGCGCCATATGCCTCATAAAGCGAATAGTTCTTTTCAAAAACCGGGATGCCTTCGGCGCGGCAGATATCAATCACCGTCTGCCGGGTGACGCCGTTCATGCAGTAGTCACCAGTAGAGGTCCAAACCTCGCCCCGCCGCACGATAAAGAAATTACAGGCATTTGTGGTGTTCACAAACCCATGCGGGTCCAGCATCAGCCCCTCATCCGCCCCCGCCTGCTCCGCCTGCAAACAGGCGATGACGCAGTTCAGCTTGGAATGACTGTTGTACTTCGCATCCTGCGACATCGGCAAACCGCGCACCTGTGGCACGGTGGCCAGACGAATGCCGCGATCCTGCAAGGCGGTCGCGGGCTTGGAATGTTCCATGATAATGACCAGCGTGGGGCCGGTGCGGCTCAGGGAAGGGTGCTGAAAGGGTTTCGCCTTGAGGCCCCGCGTCAGCATCAAACGGCAGTGCACATCCGTGACCATATTGTTGGCCTTGGCCGTCTGCTTGAGCGCCTCCATGATCCCGCTGCGATCCATCCCCACATCCAGAGAGACCGCTGCGCAGCTGTCAAAAAACCGATCCATATGCGCGTCAAAAAAGCTCCAGACCCCGTCATAAAGCCGCATGCCTTCCCACATCCCATCGCCCAGCATGAAGCCCGCGTCATAGACCGACACCTTCGCCGCATCACGGTGCAAAAGCTGCCCGTTGATATAGATAAGGATGTCGCGGTTGCGCGGGTCATCATCTGCATCATGGGTGGTCAGGGTCTCTGTCGTCATGTGGGTTTCCTTGGGTTATTTTTCGCTCACGCAATCAGAATGAAACGGCTTGCGCAAGCCCGCCCCGCGCGGCGCCAAAGGGTCGTTGCCCCGCGACACCTGACGGCCTGATCGGAAAAGGTGATCGACTCTTGAGCGTCAAAGGCATAACGACGCCTCAACAGGTCGCACTGCGACCGACTGAAGCCACAGATGGTGGCTCTACCGATAGGATATTTCGTGCTCAAGACCCTTTCAGATGCGCTGGCCGAACAAGGCTATGACACCCTCACCCCGGTTCAGGAAGCCGTCACAGCACCCGAACTGGCACAGGCGGACTTGCTGGTCTCGGCGCAAACCGGGTCTGGCAAGACGGTCGGCTTCGGGCTGGCGATTGCGCCCACATTGCTGGACGATCAGGAACGCTTTGGCCCCGCGGGCACCCCGCTGGCGCTGATCATCGCACCGACACGCGAGCTGGCACAACAGGTCGCGCGCGAACTGTCCTGGCTCTATGCCAAGGCGGGGGCGGTCGTGATCTCCTGTGTGGGCGGCATGGATACGCGCACAGAGCGGCGCGCGCTGGATCGTGGCGCGCATGTGGTTGTGGCCACGCCGGGGCGGCTGTGTGACCATATCAAACGCGGCAATATCGAGCTTGCAAACCTGCGCGCTGTCGTTCTGGACGAAGCGGATGAGATGCTCGACCTCGGGTTTCGCGACGAACTTGAATTCATCCTTGATGAGGCACCCAAAGATCGCCGGACATTGATGTTTTCTGCAACGGTGCCCAAGGCCATCGCCAAACTGGCCGAAAGCTATCAGCGTGACGCGCAGCGCATTGCCACCGTGTCCGAAAACCGGCAGCACGCCGACATTGAGTACCGCGCGCTCAACACGCATCCGCGCGATGTGGAAAACGCAATCATCAACGTCCTGCGCTTTTACGAGGCCAAGAACGCCATCGTCTTTTGCAACACGCGCGCCGCTGTTGCGCGGTTGACCACGCGCTTTACCAACCGTGGATTTTCGGTCGTCGCGCTCTCGGGTGAGTTGACGCAATCTGAACGCAGCAACGCGTTGCAGGCACTGCGCGATGGGCGCGCCCGGGTCTGCGTCGCCACCGATGTGGCCGCGCGCGGCATTGATCTGCCCAACCTCGAACTGGTCATCCATGCGGATTTGCCAAGCAATTCCGACACGCTCCTGCACCGTTCCGGTCGGACCGGGCGCGCGGGGCGCAAAGGTGTCTCAGCCCTGATCGTGCCGCCGAAACTGCGCAGCAAAGCAAACCGCCTGCTGGGCTCGGCCAAACTCAAGGCGGAGTGGGACGAGCCGCCCTCCGCTGCCGAAGTCAACGCGCAGGATACAACGCGGCTGCTGTCGGACCCGCTGTGGACGGCCACGGTGGGGGAAGACTCCGAAGAGCTTGTCGCACAACTCGCGCAGGACTTTACTGCGACGCAGTTGGCGCAGGCTGTTGTCAGTTTTTATCAGGCGCAACGCTCCGCCCCCGAAGAGTTGACGGATGCCGGAACGCCCGATGACCGACCCCGCAAAACCTTCGGGCCCTCGGTCTGGTTTTCCGTATCGGTCGGGCGCGACACAGGTGCTGAACCCCGAACCCTTTTGCCGATGATCTGCAACAAGGGCGATATGACCAAGGACGATATCGGCGCGATCCGCATTCGACAGGACCAGAGCTTTGTCGAAGTGCTGGCGTCGCGGGCGGACGGGTTGGTTGCTGCCGTCGGGCCGGACATGACCCTTGAGGCGGGGATCGTCCTGACACGTCTGGCCCAAGCACCTGATCTGGGGCAGGACCGCCCCGGTGGTGGCAAACCCGGCGCGAAACCGTACCGCAAAAAGCGGCCCGAGGACCGAGATGCACGACCCGAACGCGCCGCAAAACCGGCACGCGAGGCACGCCCGTCCTATGACGCACGACCTGCACGTGAGGCAAAACCTCAGGACAAGCCGTATAAACCGGCCGCCGCCAAAGGCAAAAAGCCACCGAAGTCACATAAAACAGAGCGCTCTCCCATGAAACCGGGGGCAACGCCTAAGCCCAAGACTACCGGCGGTGACACCGCAGATCGCAAGCCCGGCAAGGCCAAACCTGTATGGACGAAAGAGGCGCGCGACGGCGCCAAAGCCGAACGGGTGACACGCGACAAAGCCCACCGCGAAGATGGTGGTGCCGCGCGCCCCAATACAAAAGCGGCACCCAAGAAAGATCCGGCAGCATCCAAAAAGCGTGCGGCAGATACGTCGAAACGGTTCGTTCCGCCGCACAAAAGGGGCAAACCAACAGGCAAAGGCCCGAATGCCAAACCTCACCGCAAAGGCTGAGGCGCGGTTACGCGGCCTGATAGACGCGCCGCGCCTCCGAGAATGACAACAGGCGGCGCTGCTTCTCGTCCCAGAGATGCAGGCGCGCGCTCGCAAAGCTTTCTGCGATGCTCAGTCTCTGGGCCTGCGCCAACTCGCGATGGTCGCGCAATACTTCGGTCAGGCGATAAAACGGGATCCGGCTATAGAGATGATGCACATGGTGGATGCCGATATTGGCGGTGAACCATTGCAGCCATTTGGGCATCACGTAATGCGACGACCCATGCAGCGCTGAATCGTACATATCCCAGTCTTCCTGCTGGTCCCAATGGGTCTCTTCAAACTGGTGCTGCACGTAAAACAGCCACACACCCAAAGTCGCCGCAACCATGGTTGTCGGCACAAAGATAAGAAGGACAGGCAGCAAGCCGCCAAACCAGAGAATGGCACCCACAATCAAAGATGCCAGCAGCGTCGTGCCCAAAGAGCTGATCCAGACACGCCAGCCCCCGTCCATCTGACCGAAGGGCAGGCGGTTTTCCACATAGAACACATAGGCCGGCCCGAGCAAAAACAGCACAACCGGGTTGCGATACGCACGATACCGCAAACGGCCCAAAGCGCTGCGGGCGTGATACTCATCAACCGTCAGCGTCATGACGTCGCCAATACCGCGCCGTTCCAGATTGCCGGCACCCGAATGATGCATGGAATGCGACTTGCGCCAGACGTCATAGGGCGTCAGCGTCAGAACGCCCAAGGCCCGGCCCAGCCAGTCGCTCAGGCCCCGATGCGCAAAGAAAGAGCCATGCCCACAATCGTGCTGAATGCAAAACAGTCTGACAAGAAACAAACCGTTCAGACAGGCCAGCGCAAAACTGGCCAGATAGCTGACGGGGATCAGCAGCCATGCAACGGCCCATATGGCGACAAACGGCGCCAGCGTCACGATGACTTCGAAAATCGACCTGCCCAGCTTGGGTTCTCTGTATTGCGCAAGGATACGGACCCAGCCCGCAGAAGTGCCCGGCGAAGGCGACACCGGCGTGGCCTCCCTAAACGGAGTTTCGGATGTCATTGGTGTCTGCCTCTTCGCGATCGTTTCTTACATGTGTCTTGAGTGGGATGATCACACAAGGTCTTTGACCATCTCCCAACACAGTTGTGTTTTCGATGCCCCGGTACCTATGCCCTGAAATTGCCCTGCAAGTCACCCGTTTTTCGCAGTAAACCGGCGCGACACATTCACTTTTGCGAAAACAGGGCCCATACGGCCCCGTTTTTTCTTGTCTGACACCCCAAGGATCAGCCTTTGCCCTTCCACGGCACAAGGATGCGTTCAGCCCAGCGCATCAGCATATCAATGCCAAAGCCGATCACACCGATCAGGATAATCCCCATGATCACGATGTCGGTATTCTGGAATTTGGACGCGGTCATGATCATCATCCCCGCCCCCTGTTCGGCTGCGACAAGTTCAGCGGCCACAACGGTGCCCCAACAAACACCCATCGCAACGCGCGCGCCGGTGAAAATTTCGGGCAGGGAGTTGGGCACGATGACATATCGCATGATCTGCCATTTGCTGGCCCCCAGACTATAGGCCGCGTGCACCTTCGATATCTTGACCCCCGACACGCCTGAGCGCGCCGCAATCGCCATGATCCATAAGGCAGCAAGGAAAAGCAGAATAATCTTGCCGGACTCCCCGATGCCCGCCCAGATGATGACCAGCGGGATCAGCGCCAAGGGCGGCACCGGTCGCATGAATTCAACGATCGGGTCAAACCAGCCACGGAACCAGTCCGACAGGCCCATGGCATAGCCCAGCGGAATGCCCACCAAAGCGCCCAGCATGAAGCCGACAACCACGCGAAACAGCGAATATCCCAGATGCTCTACCAGAGTAAAATTGCGGAAACCCTCTTTGGCGATTTCGATGGAGCGGACCCAGACGGCCTCCGGCGACGGCAGGTAAAGCGGCTCCATCTGCCAGCCCCGGGTCGGCGCAAAATTGGGCGTGCCTTTATCCGTCAGCGTGACCGAACCGCCCTCCACATCCACAGTTTCCCCCGGCGCGATCTTCTCCCCGTTGATGGCAATGACCTGCGCGCCGTCCTGTTTGGTCAGATCATCGTTACGGGCGACATTGATCAGGCCCGTGCGCCATTGCGCAATCGCGGCGGAATCGTTCTTGGCAAAGCCATCCCCCGGCTCGACCTCCGGCGCATCCGTGTCGACCTCGCGCGGATGCACGACGACCGTGACGGTTGCGTCATCCGGGGCCTGCCCTTCGACCTGTGCGGTATAGGTGAACGTCGATGTGCCCAGAAAAGGCCCCGGCGCATGCAGAAAACCCGGCAACAGGTTTGATCCGGTGAAAATGCCCCAGAGCAGGAAGATCGTGAAGATCGAAATAACACCCGCCGCCCGGTTGGGCCGCACGGCACTTTCGTCCCCGAACGTCACGGTTTTAAGCGAGGTGTAATCCTTGGTGCCGGCGCGCTGCACGACTTTGGTGACGATGAAAAAGGCAGCCGTGAAAATGATGATGTAAATGAGCAGAGGGATCATGCCGCGTCCTCCGAACTGCCCATAATTTCTTCTTCCATATCCCAGATCATGTTCAGGATTTCCTCGCGGCGCGGCCCGAATTCGGGGTGTTTCTTGACCTCTCGCAGGTCGGAATCAACGCCAAGATCCGCAAAGGGCAGGCGGTATTCCTTGTGAATGCGCCCCGGGCGCGGGGCCATCACGATCAAACGCTCGCCCAGCAGCAGCGCTTCTTCGACGGAGTGGGTAATGAGAATGATCGTCTTGCCGGTCTCTTTCCAGAGCTTCAGCACAAGGCTTTGCATCTTTTCGCGCGTCAAGGCATCCAGCGCGCCAAGCGGTTCATCCATCAGGATCACATCCGGGTCATTCGCCAGACAGCGGGCAAGGGCCACGCGCTGCTGCATCCCGCCTGACAGCTCGTAAACCGCCTTTTCCTTGAAATCCTGCAAGCCGACAACGTCCAGCAGGTGGTCCACCGTCTTGTCCTTGTCGATCTTTGGCATGCCCTTCATCGATGGGCCAAAGGCCACATTCTCGCGCACCGACATCCACTCGAACAGCGCGCCTTGCTGGAACACCATACCGCGTTCAGCATCCGGCCCGGTAATGCGGTGGCCGTTCAGGATCAACTCACCCGAGGTCGGGGCCAGAAAGCCCGCGACGATGTTCAGCAATGTGGTCTTGCCGCAGCCCGATGGCCCAAGCACGCTGAGCAATTCGCCCGCCTTGAGGTCCAGTGATACATCCTGCAACGCCTGTACGTGATCACCGTTTGGCAATTCAAAACGCATCGACAGATTATTTATGGAAAGTCCGGTCATCGTGTCCCTACCTGTTCCTCTGGTCAGAGCGGCCGGCCGGACAGGATCGGACCTGTCTGTGGCCCCAAAAGTGAAACGGCGCGGGTTGGCCCCGCGCCGTTTCCAACAATTTTACATGCTGCCCGCAGCGGACAACGGACCTGTGTTCACGGCGTCCTCATAGCTATCAAGCGCTGAATCGATGGACCCTGCCTCGACAAAGACATCTGCAACACCCTTCATGAAGTTTGCCGCATTGCCACCGAGCCACGCCTCGGAAAGCTGCTCTTCGACCGATGGGAACTCAAAGGTGGAAATCGAGCTGCGCGCAGCCTCAACGTCCATGCCGGACTGCTCCGCGATCAGGGCCAGCATCTCATCGCTGCCGTTTGCCTTCCACTCCGCATTGGCTGCTGCTGTGACGGCGGCGAATTTCGCCACGGTTTCACTGTTTTCCGCGATGTAGGACGCAGGCGCAGATGTCACATCAAACACCAGAATGCCCAGTTCCTGCTTTTCCGCACCGGTCAACAGCACGTTGCCGTATTCCTTCATGCGCGCAAGACCACCGCCCCAACCGCAGGCGAAATCAACCGCGCCCTGGCTGAGTGCCGCAGCCCCCTCTGGCGGGGCCATATCGACCACCTGCAATGAGGCCAGATCAACGCCGAAATGGTCCATCTGACGCAGGAAGCCATAATGCGCGGCAGTACCAAGTGGCACGGCCACTTTCTTGCCCGCCAACTCGCCCGCGCTGTCCTTGTCGATCTCCAGCGCTTCGGCAACCACGCAGTTGTCGTTTTCCGAATAGGACACGGCCACATCGATCACCTGAATATCCTGTCCGCCCGAGGTTGCGACCACGAAAGGCGGCACACCTTGCGACACTGAAATCTGCACATCACCCGAGGCCATCGCCGCAGACATCGCCGTTCCGGTTTCGAAAGACACCCAGTTCACTGTCATGCCCAGCGCTTCGTCATATGCGCCGGATGCTTTGGCGGCGAGGAATGGCATGGGCCACTCAAGGAAATAGCCGACAGTGATTTCGCCATCGGCGGCGGTTGCAGTTTGCGCGCTCAGTGCCATGACGGCCCCGGCTACAAATGCGCATGCTGTTTTTTTGATCATTCGTTAAGTCTCCCGTTGATCGTTACCCGATCCTGTTTGATCGGCGTTTTTTGTCGTGCGTCCCGGTTTTATACCAGTCTTGTTTTTCGAACACTGCATCATCCAATGTCAGAATGTCTGCTCCTGCAAGGCAATTGTTGCGGCCAGAACCCAATTGGGATGAAACTGCGCGGAATTTGAACTCCTTTGATACTTTGGCCCCGACAGGCACGAACGTTTTTGACTGCGGACGCTCAACGCCGCTGTCGGCCCACGCACAGTGGGGCGTAGTTTGAAGAGAGTGGAATGACCACTTTCGCACTGTCCATGAGTCCAGTTAGCGAGAGTACACCGCTGTTTGCGCGATCTACCCTTTAGATGTGAGACCCCAGCATTCTGTGTGTTTATACGGTGCAGACCTGCAAAAATTACGCATCTGAAATCGGCAGTTTACCAACGGGAATATGCCCGCCCCTGTCCCAGCACATCATGATTTCATCGAAATCAAACCTCAAGTTGTGCTGTTGTGTAGAAACACCCCTCTGTTTTGGCGCTATACTCACGGGCAAACTGGACCTACTGACAAAGGTCAAAAATCTGTCACCTTCTGCTAAGCTGTGGCAGCGTCACCGAATCCCACGACAACGAAGTACCATACGAAAGGTCTTAATCATGGACGGCAATTTCAATGAAAATGATATCTCCCGCGTCGTCGAAGCAGACCGCGCGCACATCTGGCACCATCTGAGCCAGCACAAACCCTACGAGACAACCGACCCGCGCATCATCGTCGAAGGCAAGGGCATGAAGGTTTGGGACCAGAAGGGCAAAGAGCATCTTGATGCCGTCTCGGGTGGGGTCTGGACCGTCAACGTCGGCTATGGCCGCGAACGCATCGCCAACGCCGTGCGGGACCAGTTGATCAAGCTGAACTATTTCGCAGGCTCCGCAGGCTCCATCCCCGGTGCCATGTTCGCCGAGCGTCTGATCGAAAAGATGCCGGGGCTGAGCCGCGTTTACTATTGCAACTCCGGTTCTGAGGCGAATGAGAAAGCCTTCAAGATGGTGCGCCAGATCGCGCACAAACGCTATGGCGGCAAAAAGCACAAGGTGCTCTACCGCGACCGCGATTATCACGGCACCACGATCACCGCCTTGTCAGCGGGTGGGCAGGATGAGCGCAACGCGCAATATGGCCCCTTCACGCCCGGCTTCGTGCGTGTGCCCCATTGCCTTGAGTACCGCGCCTTTGAACAGGAAGGGGCACCACGGGAAAACTACGGTGTCTGGGCGGCGGATCAGATCGAAAAGGTGATCATCGCCGAAGGTCCCGATACCGTGGGCGGCCTGTGCCTCGAACCGGTCACCGCGGGTGGTGGCGTGATCACGCCCCCCGATGGCTACTGGGAACGCGTTCAGGAGATTTGCAAGAAATACGACATCCTGCTGCATATCGACGAGGTCGTCTGCGGCGTCGGTCGGACCGGCTCATGGTTTGGCTATCAGCACTACGGCATCCAGCCGGATATGGTCACCATGGCCAAAGGCGTGGCATCAGGCTACGCGGCGATCGCCTGCCTTGTGACCAATGAAAAAGTCTTCGACATGTTCAAGGATGACGCCTCGGACCCGCTGAATTACTTCCGCGACATCTCGACCTTTGGGGGCTGCACGGCAGGTCCGGCAGCGGCCCTCGAAAACCTGTCGATCATCGAAGAAGAAGGCCTGCTGGACAACACGACCGAGCAGGGCGCCTATATGCTCGACTGTCTGGGCGGCTTGATGGACAAGCACAAAACCATCGGTCAGGTGCGCGGCAAGGGGCTGTTCCTCGGTGCCGAACTGGTCGAAAATCGCGACACACGCAAACCGGTTAACGAAAAGCTCGCGCAGGCGGTTGTCGCGGACTGCATGCAACAGGGCGTGATCATCGGCGTGACCAACCGCTCCCTGCCGGGCAAAAACAACACGCTATGCTTCTCGCCCGCCCTGATCGCCACCAAAGACGACATCGATCACATTTGCGACGCGGTGGATGGCGCAATGGGGCGCGTTTTCGGCTAAATCAGGCCCTGCATCACAGAATGCGAAACGCTGCATGAAAAAGCCCCGGCACTGCCGGGGCTTTTTCCGTCTAACGTGTGTCTTTTGCGCTCAGGCCAATGTCAAACAGGCCGCGATTTCATCCTTGAGCTGCAGCCGTTTCTTGCGCATCTCAAGCATGTGAAAATCATCTGTCGGCTCGACGTTGGTTTCCGCCCTGTGGATCGCGCGGTTCAGCGTGTGATACTCATCAAACAGTTTCGCGAAATGGCCATCTCTGGCTTTCAGATCGCTCATTTCCTGTTGCATATGTGGAAATTCTTCCGCCAGTTCGTGTGGGACATGTGTCATTGTTTTCTCCGTTTGTTGGATTGTCAGGACCTGCGGGTGTCAGGATGCAATGAGGAGGCGAGGATATGATCGGCATCTGTGACCACATGACTGGCCGAGCGCACGATCAACGGATCAGGTGCGGTAGCAACGGATGTGTCCTTGTCCGGATAGTCAAAGGTGGACAGGAAATGCCGCATGCAGTTCAGCCGCGCGCGTTTCTTGTCGTTTGAGCGCACAACCGTCCAGGGCGCATCCTTGGTATCAGTGTAAAAGAACATCGCCTCTTTCGCTTCGGTATAGTCCCCCCATTTGTTCAGGCTGGCGCGGTCAATCGGCGACAGCTTCCAGCGCTTGAGGGGGTCGGTTTCGCGCGATTTGAACCGCGCGCGCTGCTCATCCTGCGTGACAGAAAACCAGTATTTGCGCAGATGGATGCCGCTGCGTGTGAGCATCCGCTCGAATTCCGGCGTCTGGCGCATGAATTCAAGGTACTCTCCGGGCTCACAGAAATTCATGACGCGCTCAACGCCGGCACGGTTGTACCAACTGCGGTCATAGAGCGTGATCTCTCCCGCCGTGGGCAGATGTTTGACGTAGCGCTGGAAATACCACTGACCGCGTTCCTCATCCGTCGGCTTGTTCAGCGCGACAACACGCGCCGCACGCGGGTTCATATGCTCGGTAAAGCGCTTGATCGTGCCGCCCTTGCCCGCCGCATCCCGTCCCTCAAACAGAATGACCGCCTTTTGCCCTGTCTGCTGAATCCAAAGCTGCGCTTTTAGCAATTCAACCTGCAACTCTGCTTTTTGCGTTTCATACTCCGTCCGGTTCATTTTCTCCGGGTAGGGGTATTCCGATTGCTCAAAAACGGCTTTCTGATCTTCGGTAGCTGCGGCCTCTACGGGCAGTGGGTCTTGGGGGGCATCTTTCATCATTGGCTCCTTGACTGTAACTGCCCCAAGTATCGCCGTTATACGGCCCGCGCGCCCTGACTCAGATCAAATCAACACGCTTTACTCTTGATTATTTGTGCGTTTTTGATACTTCTGGTTTCATTATCCGACCGACAACAAGTGAAAACGCGGGATGCCCTCGCAGGCATAGAGGCTTTTGGACTGTGCATAATACCAGATTGCATGGCATATAAGTCCAGTATAGGCTGTATTTATGGCTCTTCCCGTCGAAACGTTCTTTCTGCACCCTGACGCACAGGGAACGCTGCAATCACAGATCCAGCAAATGATCGCTCAGGGCATATTGTCCGGTCGATTTCAGCGCGCTGAAAAGCTGCCCTCGACACGTCGGCTGGCCGCGCATCTGGGCGTCAGCCGGATTACGGTGACCATCGCCTATACCGAGCTTCTGGCGAATGATTACCTGACGTCGCGGGGCCGCTCGGGCTATTACGTGTCGGAAAACGCCCCGGTTCCGCCTGCCTTCGCCCCCGGCCCCATCAGGACGGATGCAGTCGACTGGACCCGCGCGATTGGTCAACGGTTTTCCGGCGGGGACACTGTGCGCAAACCCCCCGACTGGGAATCCTATCGCTTCCCTTTCATCTACGGACAGGCAGACCCCGAGCTTTTTGATCATGCCAACTGGCGGCTCTGCGCGCTCAAGGCGCTGGGGCAAAAAGACTTTACCGCCCTGACCACCGATTACTACGATCAGGACGACCCGCAGTTGATCGAATTCATTGCCCGCCACACCCTGCCCCGGCGCGGGATCGCCGCCCGCCCCGAGCAGGTGCTGATCACCCTCGGCGCGCAAAATGCGCTCTGGCTCACCACGCAGGTGTTGCTGACACAACGGCGGCGCGCCGCTTTGGAAGACCCTTGTTATCATGCGCTCCGGGACATTCTTTCGCAGTCGCGCTGCCATGTAACCCCTGTCCGGCTGGACGCGGATGGTTTGCCCCCCGATGCCATTCCACCAGACACGGATGTGATTTTCACGACCCCCAGCCACCAGTGTCCGACCACCGGCACGATGCCCATGGCGCGCCGCCATGAGCTGTTGAAACGCGCTGCTGACATGGACGCGATCATCGTTGAGGATGATTACGAGTTCGAGATGTCTTTTCTGAAGGGCCCCTCCCCCGCGCTCAAGAGTCTGGATGCGGATGGGCGCGTGATTTATGTCGGCAGCTTCTCCAAATCCCTGTTTCCGGGCCTGCGTCTGGGATACCTCGTTGGCTCCGAACCCTTCATCCGCGAGGCGCGCGCGCTCAGGGCCTCGGTGCTGCGCCATCCGCCCGGCCACATACAACGCACAGCCGCCTATTTCCTCTCGCTTGGCCATCATGACGCGCTGATCCGTCGCATGGGGAGCACCCTGCACGAACGCCGACAGGTGATGAGCACCGCAATTACGCAAAACAAGCTCGAAATCGCAGGGCAAGGCGCGCATGGCGGCTCGTCTTTCTGGATGCGCGCCCCCGAAAACGTCGACACGCAGGAGCTCGCCCGCAGGCTGCGCGCCCGCGACGTGTTGATCGAACCGGGACACTCGTTTTTCGCCGGTGCCGCACAGCCCCGAAACTTCTACAGGCTGGCCTATTCGTCCATTCCCGCCACCCGAATAGCGCAGGGCGTGGGCCGCGTTGCCAAAGAAATCGACGCCATGTCAAATCTGGCCTTAAACAGCTGATCAGATTGGCCCTAACACAATGTAAGCGCATACATTAGATAACAAGCAACCCTAGATTCGCGCATGGATTTCACCCCCGGAGGAACACCCGCCATGAAAATGACTACTGAAGAAGCCTTTGTAAAAACCCTGCAAGCGCATGGTATCGAACACGCCTTTGGGATTATCGGCTCGGCGATGATGCCGATCTCCGACATTTTTCCCGATGCGGGCATCAAATTCTGGGACTGCGCGCATGAAGGCTCCGCAGGCATGATGTCTGACGGCTACACCCGTGCCACCGGCAAAGTGTCGATGATGATCGCGCAGAACGGTCCCGGCATCACCAATTTCGTGACCGCCGTCAAAACCGCATACTGGAACCACACGCCGTTGCTGCTCGTGACGCCACAGGCCGCGAACAAGACCATCGGTCAGGGTGGTTTTCAGGAAGTAGAGCAGATGAAACTGTTCGAAGATATGGTCGCTTATCAGGAAGAGGTACGTGACCCGACCCGTGTCGCCGAAGTGCTGACCCGCGTCATCGCCAAAGCCAAACGCCTCAGCGGCCCGGCGCAGATCAACATCCCGCGTGATTTCTGGACCCAGGTGGTCGACATCGAAATCCCCGACCCGATTGAATTCGAAGTATCCCCCGGCGGTGAAAATTCCGTGGCTCAGGCGGCTGAAATGCTGTCCAACGCCAAGAACCCTGTCATCCTGAACGGTGCGGGCGTGGTCCTGTCCAAAGGTGGGATCGCAGCATCCCGCGCCTTGGCCGAGCGTTTGGGCGCACCGGTTTGTGTCGGCTATCAGCACAACGACGCGTTTCCGGGCAACCACCCACTGTTTGCAGGGCCGCTGGGTTACAACGGCTCCAAAGCGGGCATGCAGCTGATCAAGGAAGCTGATGTGGTTCTGTGCCTCGGCACGCGCCTGAACCCGTTCTCGACCCTGCCCGGCTATGGCATCGACTACTGGCCTGCAGATGCGAAAATCATTCAGGTGGACATCAACCCTGACCGGATCGGCCTGACCAAAAAAGTGTCGATCGGCATTGTCGGCGATGCAGCAAAAGTTGCAAACGGCATTCTTTCGCAGCTGTCGGACACCGCAGGGGATGAGGGCCGCGAAGCACGCAAAGCTCACATCGCACAGACAAAATCCGCATGGGCGCAGGAACTGACCTCGCTCACCCACGAACAGGACGATCCGGGCACCGACTGGAACGTCCGGGCACGTGCGGCCAAGCCTGAATGGATGTCACCACGGATGGCATGGCGCGCGATCCAAAGCGCGCTCCCGGTCGAAGCGATCATTTCATCGGACATCGGCAACAACTGCGCCATCGGCAACGCCTACCCGGCCTTTGAAGAAGGGCGCAAGTATCTCGCGCCCGGTCTGTTCGGTCCCTGTGGCTACGGTCTGCCCGCCATTGTCGGCGCCAAGATCGGTCAGCCTGAGGTGCCGGTTGTGGGTTTCGCAGGCGACGGTGCCTTTGGCATCGCCGTCAACGAACTGACCGCCATCGGCCGTGGTGAGTGGCCCGCGATCACACAGATCGTGTTCCGCAACTACCAGTGGGGCGCGGAAAAGCGCAACTCGACCCTGTGGTTCGAAGACAACTTCGTGGGCACCGAGCTTGACGAAGACGTCTCCTACGCTGGCATCGCCAATGCATGCGGGCTGAAAGGTGTCGTGGCCCGCACGCAGGAGGAACTGACAGATGCCCTCAACCAGGCGATCAAGGATCAAATGGAAAACGGCATCACCACGCTGATCGAGGCGATGATCAATCAGGAGCTCGGCGATCCCTTCCGCCGCGACGCGATGAAAAAGCCTGTCCAGGTTGCTGGCATCAGCAAATCCGACATGCGCCCCCAGACTGTCTGATATCGGGTGCACCGAAGCATCCGCATAAAAGGGAACAGGCCGTGAGCGTATTGCGTGATTTAATTGATCGCGCCGCCTCACGGCCTGCTCACATCGTGATGAGCGAAGGCACCGATCCCCGCGTTGTCGAGGGGGCGGTGACGGCTGTCAAATCCGGCATCGCCCGCATCACCCTGATCGGTCCCGAGGACGCGGTGCAGGCCGCACTTGTGCACGCGGGCCTGCCCAACGCCCCGGCCATCGCAATCGAAGACCCCGAAAACTCCGCCCTGACGGATGAGGTCGCAACCGCCCTGCACGACATCCGCAAGCACAAAGGCATGACGCCACAGGTTGCAGCGCGGCGCGCGCAGGATCCTCTGGTCTTTGCCGCCATGATGGTGCGTCTGGGTTATGCCGACGGCACTGTGGGCGGGGCTGTACACACAACATCCGATACCGTCCGCGCCGCCCTGCAGGTCATCGGCAAGGCAAAAGACGCCCCTCTGGTCTCGGGCTTTTTCCTGATGGCCCTGCCGGAAAACCACCCCTCCGGGCGCGATGCGATGATCTTCAGCGACTGCGGCCTCGTGATTGACCCCACCTGCGAGGATCTCGCGGCAATTGCGGTGGCATCAGCCGCCTCCTGTCGCCACTTGCTGGGCAAAGAGCCCCGCGTCGCACTGCTGTCCTTTTCAACCAAGGGCAGCGCGCACCACGAAAAGGTCAGCAAAGTCACCGATGCGCTGGACCTGTTGAAACAGAACCACCCGACGCTCAAGGCCGATGGCGAGTTGCAATTCGACGCGGCATTTGTTCCTGCGGTCGCCGCCTCCAAAGCCAAAGATTCCGAGGTGGCAGGCACTGCCAACGTCATGATTTTCCCCAACCTTGATGCAGGCAACATCGGGTACAAAATCGCGCAACGCATCGGCGGCTGCGATGCCATCGGCCCCGTCCTTCAGGGGCTGGCCAAACCGGCCAATGATCTGTCGCGCGGTTGCGTCGCCAGCGATGTCACGAATATGATCGCCGTCACCGTCCTTCAGGCCAGAGCCTGAGACCCCGCGTGAACCCATAAGGAGCACCCAATGAACCAGCCCAAGATTGATCTGAGCCCAAAGGTGTCCGACGAGGTCCGCAAGACCACCTGCTACATGTGCGCCTGCCGCTGCGGCATCAACGTCCACATGAAAGACGGCAAGGTCGCCTATATCGAGGGCAACAAGGACCACCCGGTCAATCAGGGCGTCCTTTGTGCCAAAGGCTCCGCGGGAATCATGCAGGTCAACGCCCCGTCCCGATTGCGCAAACCGCTGAAACGGGTCGGCGAACGCGGTGCGGGCGACTTTCAGGAAATCGAATGGGACGAAGCCCTGCAAATCGCCACCGACTGGCTGGCACCGGTGCGCCGCGACAACCCCGAAAAGCTCGCGTTTTTCACAGGTCGCGATCAGTCGCAGTCCTTCACCAGCTTCTGGGCGCAAAACTTCGGCACCTGCAACTACGCGGCCCACGGTGGCTTCTGTTCGGTCAATATGGCAGCGGCGGGCATCTACACTATTGGCGGTGCTTTCTGGGAGTTTGGCCAACCCGATTGGGACCACACCAAACTCTTCATGCTCTTTGGCGTGGCCGAGGATCACGACAGCAACCCGATCAAGATGGGCATCGGCAAGATCAAGAAACGCGGTGCGCGCGTCATTGGCGTCAACCCGATCCGCACGGGCTATAATGCGGTGGCAGACGATTGGGTGGGCATCACGCCGGGCACGGATGGCTTGTTCATCCTCTCGATGATCCACTGCCTGATGAAAGCGGGCCGGATGGATCTGCACTACCTTGCGCAATACACCAATGCGCCGGTGCTCGTGATCAACAACCCCGGCGCCGCCGATCACGGCCTGCTGATGCGCGACGCCAACGGCAAAGAACTTGTGATGGACCGCGCCACCGGCAAGCCGACGCCATTCGATCAACCCGGCGTCAAACCCGACCTCGCAGCCACCTACGAGGCCAATGGCCAAACCCACCGCCCCGTCTTTCACCAGATGGCGGAGATGTATCTTGATGAACAATATGCCCCTGAAAATGTCGCCGACCGCTGTGGCATTTCTGCAGGTCGCATTCGCACCATCGCCGCCGAACTGGCCCGCGTCGCCTTTGACGAAGCCTTCGAGCTAGACCACGCGTGGACCGATTTCCGGGGCGAGAAACACGACAAGATGATCGGGCGGCCTGTGTCCTTCCACTCCATGCGCGGCATCTCCGCCCATGCCAACGGCTTTCAGACCTGCCGCGCGCTCCACACCCTACAGATCATTCTCGGCACCGTCGAAGTGCCCGGCGGTTTCCGCTTCAAACCGCCCTATCCGAAACCGGCGACGGCCCACCCCAAGCCGCATTGCAAGGTCACCGCCGACGCACCACTCGACGGCCCGCATCTGGGCTTTGTGCACGGCCCCGAAGATCTGGCCCTCAAGGACGATGGCACCCCGGCGCGCATCGACAAGGCCTTCACCTGGGAAAACCCCATGTCCTCCCACGGGCTGATGCATATGGTCATCTCCAACGCCTACGCGGGGGACCCTTACAAGATCGACGTGCTCTTCATGTATATGGCGAACATGTCGTGGAACTCCTCGATGAACACGCGCGGCGTGATCGACATGCTGACCGACAAGGACGAAAACGGCGACTATGTGATTCCCAAAATCATCTACTCCGATGCCTATAGCTCTGAAATGGTCGCCTATGCCGATCTGATCCTGCCCGACACCACCTATCTGGAACGTCACGACTGTATCTCGCTGCTGGATCGCCCGATCTGCGAGGCAGATGCGGCAGCCGATGCGATCCGCTGGCCCGTGATCGAACCTGACCGCGACGTCATCGGGTTTCAATCCATGCTCTGCACCCTTGGTGCCAAACTGGGGCTGCCCGGTTTTGTGAATGATGACGGCAGCCAGAAATACGAGGATTACGCCGATTACATCGTCAACCATGAACGCAAACCGGGCATAGGTCCGCTCGCGGGCTTCAGGGGCCTTGATGGTGAGAAATCAGGGCGCGGTGAAGTCAACCAGAGCCAGCTTGAACTTTACATCGAAAACGGCGGCTTTTTTGTCGAACATATTCCCGCCGGAGCGCAGTATTACAAACCGTGGAATACCGCTTATCAGGACTGGGCCGTGGGCATGGGGTTGTATGACAGCCCTCAACACTACCTCTTCTCGCTCTATTCGGAACCGATGCGCAAATTCCAGCTGGCAGCCGAAGGTCATGGCGAGCGCCAGCCGCCCGATCACCTGCGCGCCCAATATGCAGAAAAATTGTCACCGCTGCCGATCTGGTATTCCTGCGAGGCAGAAAACAAGGCCGACGCCTTTCCTGTCACCGCTCTGACGCAGCGCCCGATGGCCATGTATCATTCATGGGGCTCCCAAAACGCATGGCTGCGGCAGTTACACGGGCATAACCCGCTCTATGTCCCCACCAAACTGATGCGCGAAAACGGTCTGTCCGATGGCGACTGGGCCAAAGTAACCTCCCCTCATGGAGAGATCACCGTCCCCGTGCTGGAAATGGCCGCGCTGAATGAAAATACGATCTGGACATGGAACGCGATTGGCAAGCGCAAGGGCGCATGGGCGCTTGAGGAAAACGCGCCCGAGGCCACACGTGGATTCCTGCTGAACCACCTGATCCATGAATTGCTGCCGCCCAAGGGTGATGGTCTGCGCTGGGCCAACTCCGATCCGATCACGGGGCAGGCCGCGTGGTTTGACCTCAAGGTTCGGATCGAAAAAGCCGCCGCACCGGTTGAGGCACAACCCGCCCTTGACCCGATCAAGTCTCCGGTTGGCACAGGTCCCAAAGACTTGACGTGGAAGGTGGGTAAATGATGCGCGCGCCTGCCACCGACGTGATACCGACGCAATACCGACGCTGTACCGACGTCGAAAAACCACTACAGAATGAGGGCCACGCATGACCACTCTGCCAGCCAAAACCGACAAGAAACTCGGCCTCGTCATCGACCTTGATACCTGCGTCGGCTGCCATGCCTGTGTGATTTCCTGCAAAGGGTGGAACACGGAAAACTACGGCGCGCCCCTGTCGGATCAGAACGCCTATGGCGCGGACAACAGCGGCACCTTCCTCAACCGCGTGCATTCTTATGAGGTGCAACCGGACGTCGGTGCCGCACAGCTGATCCATTTCCCGAAATCCTGCCTGCATTGCGAGGACGCGCCCTGCGTAACGGTCTGCCCAACCGGGGCCAGCTACAAGCGCGTCGAAGATGGCATCGTGCTGGTCAATGAAAGCGACTGCATCGGCTGTGGCTTGTGTGCGTGGGCCTGCCCTTACGGGGCGCGCGAGCTTGATCAGGCCGAAGGCGTCATGAAGAAATGCACCCTCTGCGTGGACCGTATCTATAACGAGAACCTGCCCGAGGAAGACCGCGAACCTGCCTGCGTGCGCACCTGCCCGTCAAACGCCCGCCACTTCGGCGATCTGGGCGACCCGGACAGTGCCGTCAGCCAATTGGTGGCAGAACGCGGCGGCATGGACCTGATGCCCGAACAGGGCACCAAGCCCGTCAACCAATACCTGCCACCGCGCCCAAAAGACACATTGCCCGACGCAGGCCCCGAATTCGATGTCCTCGCGCCCTTCCTCGAACCCATCGCCACGGAGCCGAAGGGCTTTCTCAGCTGGCTCGACAAAACGCTGGAGAAGCTCTGATGCACCCCGCCCCTTCTGTTATATTCTTCACGACGTTCAGCGGCCTTGGCTTTGGCCTTTTGGTCTGGCTGGGCATTGACATGCCCGCTGTCACAGGCTGGACAGCTTTTGCTTTTTTTGCAATCGCTTACGTCATGGCGGTTGGCGGACTGCTGGCCTCGACTTTCCACCTCGGGCGGCCGGAACGCGCGATCAAAGCCTTCAGTCAATGGCGTTCCAGCTGGCTCAGCCGTGAGGCATGGTGCGCTGTCGGCGCGCTGGTGTTCATGGGGCTCTACGGCGCCGGTCTCGTCTTTCTGGAAACCCGTTTCGCCCTGCTCGGGCTGATCGGGGCGGGTTTGTCGCTGGCAACCGTCTTTACCACTTCGATGATCTATACTCAGCTCAAAACCATACCGCGCTGGAACATGCCGCTGACGCCTGTCAAATTCATTTCCTTCTCCATCGCCGGGGGCGCGTTGCTCGCCGGGCAGGTCAGTATTGCCATCGTTCTGTTACTCCTCGCAGGCGCCATCCAGCTTTTGACATGGATGCAGGGCGATAAGGCCTTCGCCGCCTCAGGCACGACATTGGCCACCGCAACGGGCCTCGGCTCAGCGGGGAGCGTGCGCGCGTTTGAACCGCCACACACCGGCACCAACTATCTGCTGCGCGAATTCGTGCATGTGGTGGGGCGCAAACACGCCGCCAAGCTGCGCATCATTTCGCTGCTCTTGATGGTCGTCGTGCCGGTCATCCTGCTGATGCTGCCGTTCTCGCACATCCTCGGCGTTCTCGCACTTGTCTCGCATGTTGCAGGTGTTCTGACGGCCCGCTGGCTGTTCTTTGCCGAAGCAGAACACGTCGTCGGCCTCTATTACGGCAAGCGCTGAAAGCCCTGAAACAGCAGGTTGCATGATCAAAGACCCTGAAAAAATGGGCGGAATCCTCTTCCGCCCGCTTTCTTGATAGCGTCATGCGAAAAACCTGAACCACGTAACTCTGCCTGAAATCAAAGATTTCAACGCGTTACGTAATATTTCAGGTATTTCGTCAGACGCTCTAGTTCATCAGACCGGCATGCCTCAGCCCCGCATCGACCAGCGCGCGGGTTTCATCGGACAAGGCGGTCAGCGGCAGGCGCACCTCTTCTGAACACAGATCAAGTTGTGACATCGCATATTTGACCCCCACAAGACCGGGCTCTGTAAAGATCGCCTTGTGTAGCGGCATCAACCGGTCCTGAATGCTCAGCGCGGTTGCATAATCACCGGCCAGACACGCCGCCTGCATCCGGCTCAACAGCTTGGGCGCGACATTGGCCGTCACCGAAATACAACCAACGCCGCCTTGTGCATTAAACCCATGCGCCGTTGCGTCTTCACCGGAGAGCTGCATGAAATCCGGGCCACAGGTGCTGCGCTGATCGCAGACACGCGCCAGATCACCGGTGGCGTCCTTAACGCCGATGATGCGCGGCAGTTCGGCCAGTTTGCCCATGGTTTCAGGGCTCATATCAACAACTGAGCGGCCCGGAATATTATAGATAATGATCGGCAGATCGGCACAATCATGCAGCGCCGTGAAATGCGCAATCAGCCCCGATTGCGTGGGCTTGTTGTAATAGGGCGTCACCACAAGCGCGGCATCCGCGCCGACGGCCTCCGCATGGCGCACAAGGCGGATCGCCTCAAGCGTGTTATTGGACCCGGCCCCTGCAATAACCGGCACACGCCCTGCTGAGGCTTTGACCACTGCCTCAACGACGGCTTCATGCTCTTTATGCGTCAGCGTCGGACTTTCACCGGTTGTACCGACCGGGACCAAACCGTTGCTGCCCTCACCGATGTGCCATTCCACCAGCTTTTTAAGCGTTTCCAGATCCAGCTCGCCGTTCCGAAACGGCGTGACGAGGGCAGGCATAGAACCTTTGAACATATTCACGCTCCTTAAGCATTGTGGCCGGCAAATGGCCTGGGTTAACGAGATGTAAGCAGGATCGTGATTTGATCCCTATCATCGAAGTCATATGTATGAGAGCCTCTAGCCCTCAAACCCTAGGAAATGCAAGTGATCAGGCGTTTATTCATTAGTCTTGTGCTGGTTTTAATCACCGCTTTGCCCGTGTCCGCCGAACGGCCACGCCCGTTGGGCTGGGCATTGGACTCGGCGCGCAGCGGCAATTGGCAGGCAGCATCGCGGATTGCAGCACGCGATGGGCAAGTGGCCGCCGATGTTATTGAATGGATGCGCCTGCGGGATGGGCTTGGCACCTATGAAGAGGTGGCGGCATTCCTTGAACGTCGCCCCGACTGGCCGGGGGAGCGGTATCTGAGGCGGAAATCAGAAACCACGCTGATGACGCAAAGCGATGACCGGGTCATCTCGTTTTTCGAGGAAACACCACCGCAATCGCCGCAAAGCGCGTTGCGTTTCGCCAAGGCCCTCAAAGCGCGCCAACGCACCGATGAGGCGGAAGCTATCGTTATAGGCGCGTGGCGCAACATGGCGATGGGTGCTTCGGATCAGGCAGAATATATTGCTGCTCACGGGCGCATTTTAAGTGCGCATCACGACGCACGCCTTGATTCGATGCTCTGGCAAGGCGCTGTCGGAAATGCACGCCGCATGTTTGATATGGCCTCAAAAGGGGCGGTTGCAGCGGCCAAGGCACGGCTTGCCCTGCGCGAAGAGACACCCGGCGTCGACACCCTGATCGCGGCTGTGCCGGACAGCAATGCAAAGGATGGTGGCCTGCAGTATGAGCGGTTCATGTGGCGCGTCCGCAAAGGTCGCCGCGTTGATGCCAAGGATTTGATGCTAGCCACCTCCGTAAGCGCGGAACGTTTGGGCCGACCCGAATCATGGTCAAACCGCAGACGCTCACTGGCGCGATATGAAATGCGAAACGGCAGCGCAGAAAGGGCATACGAACTGGCCTCGCGGCATTTTTTGACCGGCGGGTCCGCCTATTCCGATCTGGAATGGCTCGCGGGCTACATCGCGTTGCAAAAACTGCAAGAACCGCAAACGGCATTGAAACACTTTGAAAACCATGACGCTGCCGTACGCTCCCCAATATCAAAGGGGCGTGCTGGCTACTGGCGTGGTCGCGCATATGAAGCAATGGGGGATGTTGCAGCAGCAGATCAGGCCTATGCCTCCGCCGCGCAACATCAGACGTCGTTTTATGGTTTACTTGCCGCTGAGCGCGCGGGTCTTCCATTTGATCTAGAACTTGCTGTTTCCGAACCAGCAGAGGATTGGCGCACATCGAACCTTGCCAAAACACCTCTTTTTGAGGCCGGGCTCTTATTGCAGGCCTCCGGTGAACTCAATCTTGCGGAGCGGTTCTGGACACATCTGGCAGAGAGCCTTGATGCACAGGACGGCGCGCTGCTGGCCAAAGCTGCGGTTGACGCCGGGCAGCCTCATCTGGCGGTCATGATTGGCAAACGCCTTGCCCAGCGCGCAATTGTAGTGCCTTACGGGTACTATGCGCTGCACCCGCTGGCGCAACGCGCCTTGCCAATGGCCCCGGAAATGTCACTCGCAATCGCGCGTCGGGAAAGCGAATTTGACGCCCGGGTTCAGAGCGGCGTTGGTGCGCGGGGTCTCATGCAAATCATGCCGCGGACGGGCGCTGAGGTCGCACGGCAATTGGGGCGCGCCTCTGAACACACAACGCAACGGCTGATCTCGGACCCGGTCTACAATGCAGAGTTGGGCGCGGCCTACCTGTCGACGCTCGCGCGGCGGTTTTCGGGCAATGTGATCATGATGTCAGCCGGATATAATGCCGGTCCCAGCAGGCCAGACCGCTGGATGGAGGACTATGGTGATCCACGACGCGGCGATGTTGAAATCGTGGATTGGATTGAGCACATACCATTTCGCGAAACGCGCAACTACGTCATGCGCGTCTCCGAGAGCTTGCCAATTTACCGCGCACAACTTGGTAAAGCCCCTTTACTCTTGCCCTTTAGCGAGGAGTTAACGGGGTCCAGCCTATTGAAGTATGCACCTAAAGGGGAATAAGGCGAGAACTGGCGCGCCCCCTGTCCTAGCCACGTAAAACGCCGCGGCTCATATGCCTTTTGCGGCCGTATCCCGCAACACGCTCAACGTCAAAACCCGCCGCATCCAACGCACGGCGAACAAAACCAGCCGCTGTGTAGGTCGCAAATGTTCCATTCGGTGCGGTGTGTGATGCCACATCCCGCAAAAGCTCTTCGCACCATAACTCCGGGTTTTTTGCAGGCGAAAATCCATCCAGAAACCACGCATCTGCCTGCCCCTGCCAGTGAGCCACGGTTGAACGTGCATCCCCGATGATGACCTCAAGCTGGATGTCGGGCGAAAGTTCAAAAACGCCCCCCTCGGGAGACCATAGCTCAAGTAAGCGATCAACAGGCAGGTTCGTCTGTTTAAAGGTGCTCAACGCCTTGGACATATCAGCGGGTTTCATCGGGTAGGCTTCAAAGCTGGTAAAACGCATCTGCCCACCCGGCGCATGCAGTTGCCACATCTGAGCCGCCGCCAGAAAATTCATTCCCGTACCAAACCCAAGCTCTGCGATATGAAAATTCCCGTGAAACCGCTCAGGCAAACGATTGCCAGAAAGAAAAACATACCGCGTTTCCGCTAAACCATTTTCAAGACTGTAATAAGGGTCATCAAAACGGGCCGACACTGGAACATTCTCCGACTGCCATGTTACATCTGCGGTCTGGTTCTGCACGCGCGCGCCTTGTAAAGGTTACGGAAACTGAAATGACCCTGAGGTAGGAACCACAATTTGGCAATGATTGATGTCACCATTCGCGGTGCGGGTATTCTCGGGTTGTCAATCGCTTGGGTTTGCCTGCAACGCGGTGCAAGCGTGCGGATTGTTGATCCATATGGCGCTGGTGCGGGCAGCAGCGGCGGCGTGGTCGGCGCGCTTGCCCCTCATGTACCTGAAAGTTGGAACCCCAAGAAAGCGTTTCAATTGGACAGCTTGCTCATGGCAGAGCGTTTTTGGTCTGACGTTGCTGAGGCAAGCGGCGAAAACCCCGGCTACATCAGAAGCGGTCGCCTGCAACCAATTGCCGATCAACATGCCCTGACACTTGCGCGCCGCAGATGCGATACCGCCAAGCAGCTTTGGGGCGCGCATGCTCAGTGGCTGGTCGAACCTTCGATGACGTCCGAATGGTCGCCGCCGAGCCCAATAGGTTGGCTGATAAAAGACAACCTCAGCGCCTTGATACACCCTCGACTGGCAACAAACGCGCTTGCCATCGCACTTAAAAATCGAGGGCTCAGCATTGAAACAGAAGCTGCGGACAAAGGGCAGGTCGTCTGGGCCACCGGCGTTCATGGCTTGGAAAAGCTCTCTGAAACGCACCATCGCATGGTCGGGAATGGTGTAAAGGGTCAAGCGGCGGTGTTCGACTATGACGCTGCTGGTAAGCCGCAACTCTTTATCGACGGGTTGCATATCGTACCCCATGCAAACGGCACCGTCGCCATCGGATCCACCTCCGAAAGGGAATATGCCGCGCCTGATACGACTGACGAGCAACTCGATGAACTGATACTGAAAGCGCGCACGGTCTTTCCGACCCTTGGAAAAGCCATGGTATTGGAAAGATGGGCTGGCGTGCGCCCACGCAGCCGAAGCCGCGCCCCGATGCTCGGCGCATGGCCGGGCCGGGACGGGCACTTTATTGCAAACGGCGGCTTCAAAATCGGCTTTGGCATGGCCCCAAAGATCGCCCATGTGATGGCTGATCTATTGCTGGAAGGAAAAAATGCGATTCCAGATGGATTTGAAGTAAGCGCGTCCTTCTAAGACCAAGAGCAGTCAAAGTGGCAATACCGAGATCACACAATGCAGCCTAGCGCGCAGCTTCCTCGCGCAGCTTCGTCATCAACTCCGTCAATGTTTTTTGATAAAACTCCGAGACCAATTGCCCATTGTCGTCAAACTGGTTGCTGCTATCGGCCAAGTGCATTTCAGGACCTTGCAGGATACGTGGCTGGAAAGGCACCATAAACCCGCGAAGCACCATTTGCGCACGCTCCCCGCCTGCGCGACCCGCGGCGGCAGACATGACGGCAACAGGTTTCGATTTCCAAGGTGCGTCTTTGGTCCGTGACACCCAATCCAGAGCATTTTTCAAAACACCGGACGGCCCTTTGTTGTATTCTGGCGTCGAAATAACAACGGCATCGGCTGCTGCGATCTGCTCCGCCAGCGTCTGAACCTCACTCGGCACACCATGCGCTGATTCCGCATCTCCGTCATAAAGCGGCAGTCGCAGGTTGGCTTCGACATAGGTGCACTCCCCAAAGAGCCGCGCTGCCTCACGCAGCAACATGCTGTTGGTCGATTCCTGCCGCAGCGCCCCGGATATTCCCAGAAGTGTAAGTTGAGCCATCTTTTAAAACCTCTTTTTCAATTTTTGAATACAGTGATGCGCCAGCCGGGAAAGGCAAGAGGCCCCGCCCTTGGAGCGAGGCCTTTTTTCATGTGGATGCCCGTTTATGCAGTTGGCAAAATAACGATCTCTACCCGACGGTTTTGCGCCTTGCCTGTTTCGTTGAGATTGCTCGCGACGGGCTGGCTCTCTCCGCGTCCGATTGTCTGTAGTCGGGACGACGTGACGCCAGCATTCATCAGGATACCAGCAACCGATCCCGCCCGCCGTTCGGACAGTTGTTGGTTGTAGGCGGCATCCCCATCGCTATCCGTGTGCCCAATGACCTGAATGGTCGAAGCCGGATAGTTTTGCAGGCTGCCCGCAACCGTATAAAGGTCATTTTGCAAATCTGGACGTACCGAAAAACTGTCGGTCGCGAAAAGCAAATCTTGCGGTAGGCTCACGATCAGACGGTCGCCCGTGTTGGTAATCTGCACGTCGTCATTGCCCAGATCGCGGCGCAACTCCGCTTCCTGTTGGTCAAGATTATAGCCGATGCCTGCGCCAATTGCGCCCCCGACAACCGCGCCAATCACTGCGCCCTTGTCCCGGTTGCCATCCCCACGCGACAAAGCACCCGCCAAGGCACCTGCCCCTGCACCGATCAACGCGCCTTGCTGCGTGTTGGATAAGTTGGGGTTTTGGTTCAGTTGCGCGGGATCCGTACAAGCGGCCAAACCCAAAATCCCTGCCATCGCCAAAGCCATTGGTTTACTGAATAGTCTCATATTTACTGCCTTCTCGGTTGCCTCCCCGTTCGGGCGGGGCGGCGTTATGGTCCGTCAGCTTATATGGGATGTGCAGCCCGGCAAACAAAGGGGAAAAATCGACAAGCGACATCCTGCCGGTAAAAATCACGTTTCCAGTTCAACCGTCTCATAGGCAAGCATGGCGCGTTTCATGGGTATTCCCCAGTGATATCCCCCCAATCCCCCCGATTTACGCAGGGCGCGATGACAGGGAATGATCCAACTGATCGGATTTCTGCCCACGGCAGTGCCAACCGCGCGCACCGCACGCGGCGCACCAACAGCTTGGGCGATTTCGGAATAGGTCGTGACATGGCCCGTCGGAATGGACAAAAGCGCTTCCCAGACTTTTATCTGGAACGGCGCACCAATCAAAAACAACGGTGTGGTATCCAGCGCCCCGTCTTTGGCCCCAAACGCCTGCAACACCCATGGGCGCAGCATCATCGGGTCTTCGACATAGGACGCCTGCGGCCAGCGCGCGGCAAGATCTTCGAATGCCGGTTCCGCGCCCATTTCCGCTGCGAAACCGATGCCACATATGCCTTTTTCCGTGCCCATGACGATTGCCGGGCCAAAGGGGCTTTCGAACCAGCCCCAGTATATGGTCAGGCCAGCCCCTTTGCGCGCGAACTCCCCCGGGCTCATCGCTTCCCATCTCAGGAATAAATCGTGCAGCCGACCGCTGCCGGACAAACCGACCGCATGAGATGCCGCGAGCGTCGAAAACCGTTCGCTCAGCAGCGTCTTGGCGTGCCCTAGTGTCAGATATTGCTGATACCGTTTCGGAGAAACGCCCACCCAACGCGAGAACACGCGTTGGAAATGCGCCGGGCTCATTCCCATATCCGCCGCAATGTCGTCGAGGGAAATGGGATGGTCGGTTTGATCAATCAGATCAATCGCCCGGCGGATCACGTGGTAATGATAAGCGCCTTCGGAATCTTGCGGCAGGGTCTGGTGCTGTGTCATGGCGCATGTTTACGCCGTTATCGAGGCCCACGCGACCCGTTTCATGCGGTTATACGACGTCCCGGTTCACAGAAAATTACGATACTGCATGTAGGCACACAACGACGGTTTACGCCGCACAGTCAAATCGGCGGATCATGCTCTTGCCCGTCCGTAGGAAAGAACGCATACCACCACCATGGCAAAACAACTCGATTATCATACAATCCGAGAGATTTTCACCCGCTTTCAGGCGGCTGATCCTGAGCCCAAAGGCGAGCTGGAGCATGTGAACGTCTATACACTGGTTGTGGCTGTCGCCCTCAGCGCGCAGGCAACGGACGCGGGCGTCAACAAAGCCACACGTGCGCTGTTCAAGATCGCAGACACGCCACAAAAAATGCTGGACCTCGGGATTGACGGTGTCACCGAACACATCAAGACGATCGGTCTCTTTCGTCAAAAGGCCAAGAATGTCATCAAGCTGAGCCAAATTCTTGTCGATCAATATGGCGGCGTCGTCCCAAACAGCCGCGCCGCATTACAAAGCCTTCCGGGCGTGGGTCGCAAGACGGCCAACGTGGTGCTGAACATGTGGTGGCAACAGCCTGCACAGGCCGTGGATACGCATATCTTTCGGCTCGGGAACCGCACCGGGATCGCGCCAGGCAAGACAGTCGATGTCGTCGAACGCGCCATCGAAGATAACATTCCGGCAGATTTTCAATTGCATGCGCATCATTGGATGATTTTGCATGGGCGCTACCACTGTAAAGCCCGCAAACCACTGTGCCGGACCTGCATTATAAACGATCTCTGCCCATTTGAGGACAAAACCGAATGACAAAATACGAAGTGGTCGGCATCGGAAACGCCGTTGTCGACGTGATCAGCCATGCCGATGACAGTTTTCTCGCTCATATGGGCATCGAAAAAGGCATCATGCAGCTGATCGAACGCGACCGGGCCGAGGTGCTTTATGGCGCGATGCAGGATCGCCTGCAAACACCGGGCGGCTCGGTTGCCAATGCCATTGCGGGTGTCGGCGCTCTTGGCCTGCCGACTGCCTTTATCGGGCGTGTGCACGACGACGCCTTGGGCCGGTTTTACGCAGATTCCATGCGCGATGGTGGGACGGATTTCGTGAACGCGCCTGTGCAGGGCGGGGATTTGCCAACCTCACGTTCCATGATTTTCGTCTCCCCCGATGGTGAGCGGTCGATGAACACATATCTGGGCATCTCAACGGACCTTGGCCCGGCGGACGTGCCCGAAACAGTCGCATCCAATGCCAAGATCATCTTTCTTGAGGGGTATTTGTTTGACAAGGACCACGGCAAAGAGGCGTTTTTGCAAGCTTCCCGTCTGGCTTGTGCGGCAGGCGGTAAAGCAGGGATCGCCATTTCCGACCCCTTTTGTGTCGAGCGGCACCGCTCTGATTTCCTGACGCTGATCGAGAACGAACTTGATTACGTGATCGGCAATCAGCACGAAATTGAATCGCTGTTTGAGACCGATCTTGAAACCGCGCTCTCGAAAACGGCCGCGATCTGCCCCTTGGTGGTATGCACACGATCAGGCGACGGCGTCACCGTCGTTTCCGGCAAGGAGCGCATTGATGTTCCCGTGCAAACGGTCACACCCGTGGACGCAACCGGTGCAGGCGATCAGTTCGCCGCCGGGTTCCTCTATGGCATGGCAACGGGCCGCGATCTGACGACCTGTGCACGGATGGGCAATCTTTGTGCGGCCGAAGTCATCAGCCACGTCGGCCCAAGGCCACTGATCGACATGATGGCCGAATTCCGCAAGGCCGGGTTAGTCTGACAATGCTTGGCGATGGCTTTCATACTATCCCCGCTGGCAAGGTGGCGATGATCGTCACCTATCTGGAAATGCGCCAACAGGTCCCCATAACCGAGCGCCCGCTGCCACCCAACCTGACGTTTCGCAGGGTTGAAGCCGATCCGCTCTGGTTTCGCGATGTTTTTAAGCGCGTGGGGTCGCTGAACTGGCTTTGGTACGGGCGGTTGACACTGAACGACACAGATTTGACCGCGATCTTGCAAGACCCGAAGGTCGAACATTACACGCTAACCAAGGATGGCACGGACGAAGCCCTGCTGGAACTGGATTTTCGCGAGGATGGCGTCTGTGAACTGGCGTATTTTGGCCTGACCCCTGCTCTGATCGGCACAGGCGCCGGGCGCTGCCTTATGAACGAAGCGATCACGCGGGCCTGGACCAGGCCCATTTCGCTGCTGCACGTGCACACCTGTACACTCGACAGCCCTCAAGCGCTCGACTTTTACCGCCGCAGCGGTTTCACCCCCGTCCGGCAAGAAATCGAAATAGACGATGATCCGCGTATCGCTGGTATTCTACCCAGAAACGCAAGCCCGAACGTGCCAATCTTTGACCCCTAAAGATGCGCCTCAAAGGCATCCAATACGGCCACGTAAACGTCGCGCTTGAAGGGAACGATATTCTCAACCAAGTCCGCCGCAGGTAGCCAGCGCCACTGTGAGAACTCCGGATGTTCGGTCGCGATGTTGATATCGCTGTCTGCCCCGTGAAAGCGCATCAGAAACCACTTCTGCTCTTGCCCACGGTATCGCCCCTTCCACAGCTTTGGCACCAGATCAAAAGGCAGCTCATAGTGCAGCCAGTCTTCCGTCTCCGCCACCACCTCGGCCAATTCAGGGTTCACACCCGTTTCTTCCCATAACTCACGCAGCGCCGCAGCGCGCGGGTCTTCACCTTTTTCAACACCACCCTGTGGCATCTGCCATGCGGCAATATTGTTGTCGCGCCGCTGCCCGACGAAAACCTCGCCCTGACCGTTCATCAACATCACACCCACACAAGGACGATACGGCAGCTTGGCGATCTCTTCTGGGGTCATGACGGGTCCTTTTCCGCTGGGTCGCATTTTGGTTTTTCATGTGCTTAATGATTTGTCAGGCATACGCAAGAAACCCATCGCACGAAAGCCCGGTTGCGCCAAAAGGGATCGAGACCACCCCAGCATACGCATTTGCGATTGTGACGCGGCGTTGCGCGTGACAGGCTTTGCCGGATAATGCGATGTCACAACAATAACGACCGGGGAGGGTTTCGAATGGCCAACTATCCAAATCTACTGGCGCCGCTGGATCTTGGCTTTACGACGCTGAAAAACCGCGTGTTGATGGGGTCGATGCACACTGGTCTGGAAGAAACCAAGGACTGGAACCGGGTCGCTGAGTTTTATGCCGAACGCGCCAGAGGCGAGGTCGCCTTGATGGTCACAGGCGGCATTGGCCCCAACCTAGAAGGCTCTGTCCTGCCCGGCGCGGCCATGATGGTCAGCGATCAGGATGTGGCAAACCACAAGATCATCACGGATCGCGTGCATGAGGCGGGCGGCAAAATCGCCATGCAAATCCTGCACGCGGGTCGCTACGCCTATGGACCCAAATGCGTCGCACCCTCGGCCATCAAATCCCCGATTTCGCCTTTCGCGCCGACCGAGTTAGACGCCGATGGGATCGAAAAGCAAATCAGCGATATCGTCTCCTGCGCCGCCCGCGCGCAGGACGCCGGATATGACGGCGTCGAGATCATGGGCGCTGAGGGATATTTCCTGAACCAGTTTCTGGTCACCCATACCAACAAGCGCACCGATGACTGGGGCGGGTCTTATGAAAACCGCATGCGCCTGCCTGTTGAGGTCGTGCGCCGCGTCCGCGCGGCTGTGGGCACGGATTTTATCATCATCTACCGCCTGTCGATGATTGACCTGATCCCGAACGGCTCCACCCATGATGAGGTCGCCCAACTGGCACAGGCGGTCGAGGCCGCTGGAGCCACGATCATCAACACAGGCATCGGCTGGCACGAAGCGCGCATTCCGACAATCGCCACATCCGTGCCCCGCGCGGCCTTTGCATGGGTCACCAAAAAGCTGATGGGCAAGGTCGGGATTCCGGTCATTACCTCCAACCGCATCAACACGCCCGAAGTTGCCGAGGAGGTGCTTGCCACCGGATGCGCTGATATGGTGTCGATGGCGCGCCCCATGCTGGCGGACGCGGATTTTGTGCTCAAAGCCATGCGCGGCAAATCGGGCGAAATCGCACCCTGCATCGCCTGCAATCAGGCCTGTCTGGATCATACGTTCAGCGGCAAGATCTCCAGTTGTCTTGTCAACCCGCGCGCCTGTTATGAGACTGAACTGACCATCGAAACTGCGGCACAACCAAAGACCATCGCCATCGTGGGGGCAGGCCCCGCAGGCCTCTCCACCGCAATCACAGCGGCGCAGCGGGGCCATAATGTCACGCTGTTCGATCAGGCGGATGAAATCGGCGGCCAACTCAATATGGCGAAACAAGTGCCGGGGAAGGAAGAGTTCTGGGGCCTTGTGGATTGGTACCGTACCATGCTGGACACCACCGGTGTCACGGTTTCACTGGGGCAGCCCGTAGGTGCGGGCGATCTGACATCCTATGATGAGGTGATCGTTGCGACAGGTGTGGTCCCGCGCGATCCCGGCATCGACGGGCAGGATGCACCTAATGTTGTCAGCTATATCGAGGTGTTGCGCGGCACGGCGCAGGTTGGAAAACGCGTTGTGATCGTGGGCGCGGGCGGCATCGGGTTCGACGTGGCTGAATACCTTGTTCACGAAGGCGAGAGCCCGACGGTAAACCTGCCCGAATGGATGCGTGAATGGGGTGTTTCTGACCCGAGCGAAAACCGGTCGGGTCTTGCACCAGAGGGGCCACAACCCGCGCCCCCTGCGCGTGATGTGACCTTGTTGCAGCGCAAGGCGGAAAAGCCCGGCAAACGATTAGGCAAGACCACAGGTTGGATACACCGAGCGGCGCTGGCAATGAAGAATGTAAAGATGATGGGCGGCGTGAATTACGAAAGTGTTCAGGACGGCGGACTTTTGGTATCCTTTGGCGAGGCCCGCGAAAACCCCACGCTGATCGAGGCCGACACAATCGTGATGTGCGCAGGGCAGCTGCCCGAACGAACGCTCGCTGATGCACTCGATGGCGCAGGCACGCCCTACCATATCATCGGTGGCGCGGATGTTGCGGCTGAACTGGATGCCAAACGCGCGATTGATCAGGGCACGCGTTTGGCTGCGATACTCTAATCGGTCATTCGACCGTGATGGTGATCACTTTAGACACGACGGGTGTTGAGTGTGGAACGTGCCCCGCGTCACCCAAAACCAGCTGCAGCGTATGCCGCCCGACCGGCAAATCTATTTCCGTTTCAGTCTGACCGCCACCGAAATGGATGTGGTTTTCGTCAGACGGGATACCATTTGCCAATTCATCTGCGCCATCTTCACCCTCACCCAAAGGGGGGCGGTTGATAAAAAGGTGGTGATGCCCCGTCATCTCCGCTTCCGATCCTGCAGGGGCGACGCCCATGCCACGCAACCCAAATTTCACGCGGAATGGTGAAGAAACAGTTTGTCCGTCCTCAAGGTTGATAAAGTACACTTCTGCATCGGGATTTGCCGGCGTCTCACCCCCGGCCCATCCAAAAGATGTGGTCAGGATAAGTGCCAAGACAAAGCTGGTAATGCGTTTCATTTCAGAATCCTCCCTTAGATTGTATCCATAGAGGGTAGCCTAAGCCGCCCACACGTCCAGCAATACAGGCAGAACCGCCTCCTCAACACATTGTGTAGCTTCAGCGTTTCCGACGCTGCGAGCAACTCTGGAATGATTCTCAATTGCGGTTTTTCAGCTAGACGCCGCGCCTCATTCGGACCGAATTGCGCCACATTTTCGACAAATTTCAGATCAATTTGACTAAGATTACTCATTTCCCGCTATGATTGAAGCGCTAAAGAACGAACCAAAATCAACCATCTCCGTACCGAAACCACCATAAAATGCGGGCTATCGCATCAGTATTCGCCCCAACGGTTTCCACATAACGAACGATCTGGTCAAAAAACGTGATACTGTCTCAGACCTGCCGCGTTCCTGCCCGAATTGCCCGTCATAAAAGACGGCGAAGTAATTCGAAGGGAAGAGTGATGGACCGGCTCACGGAAATGGAAGCCTTTGCGATGGTTGTGGATCAGGGTGGCTTTACCGATGCTGCCAAGAAACTGGGCATCTCGAAATCCGCCGTCTCGAAACATGTGTCCTCCCTTGAGGCGCGGCTCGGCGCACGGCTTTTGAACAGAACAACGCGACGGGTCAGCCCGACCGAAATCGGTCTTGCCTATTACGACCGCGCACGCCGGGTTTTGAACGACGCAGGAGAGGCCGACGCATTGGTGACATCCATGCAAAGCGCGCCCTCCGGTCTGTTGCGGATTTCTGTCGCCACTGATTTTGGCGTGAACCACCTGTCGCCCGTTCTCAGCGAATTTCTATCGGATTTTCCGGATATCACCGTAAACATGGTGCTCAACAACCGCTACGTCGAACTGATCTCGGAAGGCTTCGATATGGCCGTGCCGATAGGCGAGCTTGAGGACAGTACATTGCGCGCGCGCAAACTGACCGAGACGACCAAACGGATGATCGCAAGTCCGGGTTACTTCGAAAAATACGGACGTCCCGAAAAGATCGATGACCTCAACGCACATAAATTACTGCACTATTCCAACCAGTCCTCGGGCAACGTATGGAAAATCACCGCGCCTTCAGGTGAAAAGCGTCAGGTGCGTACCGCTGGCTGGCTTAGTGTCAATGATGGTCAATCCTTGCTGAACGCCGCCATTTCAGGGCTTGGGATCGCGTATCTCCCCAGCTTTCTGTACGCGGACGCGATGGAAAAAGGTCTGGTTGAAGACGCGATTCCCGATCTCCCCATGGAAACGCAAGGCATTTACGCGGTCTATCCCCCCGGTCGTTTCACCCAACCCAAGGTGCGCGCTTTCATCGATTTTCTGGTCAACTCCTTTGCCGAAAAAGGACCTGCGGAATGGTAAAGCTCCCCGCGCAGTCGGGTGCCGCAGATATTAAGGGCGCGCGATACGACTATTGAGTATTCAACAAAACCACTTCTACGCGACGGTTTTGCCTACGCCCTTCGTCCGTGAGGTTCGTTGCAATCGGTGCCAGATAGCCCATGCCCTCTGCATCAACCTTGTCAGGCGCAACGCCATATACCTCGATCAACCGTGCGCGGACCGATTGCGCCCGCGCGCGTGACAGCGAGATATTCGTGGCAAGCGCGCCAGTCGTGTCGGTATGGCCGACCAATGCGATGCGTATACCCTCTGTAGTCGACAAAAATTCCGAAAGCTCTTTGAGTGCCGGAAACGGGCCCGGCCCGAGATCCGATGTACCAATCGCGAACGCAAGTCCTGGCAGAACATAACGCCCGTCCTGTCGCAGCATCTGAACGCTTTGATCCAAACTTCGCTCTGCAAGAATGGGTTCACGTTCTGCAGGCCGCTCTCTGGGTACAATCACGGACAGATCTGTGTTTTTGTCGATCGAAACGACCTGCACATAGGATGATGATGCCGTCGTGCTGACCAGGATACCGACAGCTTGCCGGGGTCCGTCCGGCTCTGCTGAAAACGCCGTCAGATAGCGGTATTGTGAAATGTTGACGTACATGTTGGGGCCCGGCAGCACCTCAATGTTGAACCGGAAGTCGAAGCCTCCACATGTGGGTGCGTCACATTCGAATGCCAGATCAAACCCCTGCGCCTGCAACTGGGCCCGCAACGGGTTGATCACCTGCAAGGGGGTTAATCCCGGTGAGGATATGCGCCAGCTGCGGCGTAAAACTCTACCCTCCATGGATCGTGCGGGCACAGAAGCGCCATCAAACGGCGCGACGGGCAGATCGAAACTGTCCACAGGTGACGCGCGTTCCAGCGTCAGCGTGGCACTCGCGGGCAATTCCAGTTCAAGTGCCGCAAGAGGGGCGGCCAATCCCGTCAGGGCCAACGTCACCGCGGCGCAAAATGCATGCCATATGCTCATCTGGCCTGTGCGTGATATTCAGCGTTCGGGCGCATATCCGTCGCACTTGCCACCCGGTTGGTCATGTTGAAAAAGCCCGCCACATTGGCAATGTCCCAGATATCGGCGTCGCTGAAGCCTGCATCGCGCAACGCTTGCCTGTCAGGTTCTTCTATGGTCGCGCTTGCCTGCGTCATTTTCGTGGCAAAATCCAGCATGGCCCGGTGACGCGGATCCAGATCAGCCACCCGGTAGTTCATCACCAGCGCTTCGCCCAAAGCCGGATCACCAGAGAGGGCGCGCACCGCCGCACCATGGGCAACAAGACAATAAAAGCACTTGTTGATAGAGGACACGACGACCGCAATCATTTCGCGTTCCAGCTTGCTCAGGCCAGAAGGCGCAAGCATCAGATTGTTGTACATGCCGGTGAACGCGTCCAGTTTTTCGGTGTCAAACGCATAGGCCTTCAGGACATTCGGAATCATCCCCAGCTTTTCCATGCAGACATCAAAGTATTTTTGCGTATGGGCCGGAAGCGGGTCCTGCATTGGCAGGTTCAATGCTGTTGGAAGGGAATGATCAGCCATGACGAAGGTCTCCGGTAAGGATTTTATGACGATAATGGTATTGCGCCGCCGGTTCAAAGCCCAGACTGGAATAAAGGGCCAGCGCTGCGGTGTTCTCTTTAGTGCACAAGACAGCCATGGTTTCCGCCTGCTGCGCGCGCGCCCAAAAGGCAGCCTCGCGCATGATCCACTGCGCTGTTCCCTGACGGCGGTGTTCGGGCAGGACCTCAACGGCATGCACCATCGCCACAGAACCATGTGCGGCCACAAAACCCGTGCCCGCCGGGCGCTGATTGTTGCGCGCCAGAATGGCCGTTTTCACCTTGGCGCGCGCCATGACCTCCAGACGGGCCGGACCGATCCCGCCCTTGGCCCAGATTTCAGCCATGATCGCCAAGGGCTCCCAAATGGTGAAGGCCGCTAAACGTGGCACCGGCTGGCCCGTCAGCGCAGCAACCGGAGACGTCAGGATCACAACCGGATCGACCAGACCGTAGCCGCGTGCATCAAGCGTCGCGTCAAGCGTGTCGTCCGTCTCCCGCAACATGAACAGCGCATCCTGACCAAGCTGTTTCATCTCCGCCTCGGCAGCTTCGATATCCGGGTCAGAAATGCCCGCACGTCGCGTCGCCGCCGAAACACGCTTGCCGCCCCCTTGTCCCTCGCGCAGCACCCAATGATCCGTTTCGATATAGCGTGCCGCAGGCCATGTCGCATCCACCGCGGCAAAGAGTTGCGCCTGCGTCAGGGTCACCGCTGCAGCGCCAGTGCAAGTTTGGACATCGCCTCCTGCACAACAGAGGCATCCGTACCCCGGATCACAATATTTGCCCCATAGCTGCCTGTCGTCTTTTGAAACGGATAGGACCCCATGCTGAGGTCCGGGTATTGCCGCGCCAACTCTCCCAAGGGGCCCGCAATGTCCCCTTCGCCCCGGTCAACCTGCAGCGTTTCAGAAATGATCCGCGCGCCGCTGGTCAGGGTCGGCAGGACCGCCGCAACCATGGCGCGGAAAACCGATGGCACACCGGCCATCACATAGACATTTTCGACGACAAACCCCGGTGCCACGGAAACGGGGTTGTCGATCAGCACACCGCCTTCGGGAATACGGGCCATCCGCAACCGCGCGGCGTTCAACTCAGTGCCCGACTTGGCGTAATGCGCCTCAAGCAGCGCGCGCGCTTCGGCGCGGATATCAATCGCGCGGTCAAAGGCTTCGGCGATACAATCAGCGGTAATATCGTCATGGGTCGGTCCGATCCCCCCGCTGGTGAACACATGTTCATGCCGCTGCGACAGGGCGCGCACGGCCTCGATAATCGTGGCCTTTTCATCCGGCACAACGCGCACCTCACGCAGATCGATCCCGGCTTCGGTCAATTCGCCTGCCAGATGATACATATTCGCGTCGCGCGTCCTGCCTGACAGGATTTCGTCTCCGATCACCAACATGGCGGCACTGGGGTTTGGCATGTCTCAAGCGTCCTTGCGTCTGTCTTCGCGGCAGGTATAGACCTCAGATCATGCGCTTTCAAACCGAACTTGTCCCCGCCCGTCTGACACGCCGCTATAAACGCTTTCTGGCAGATTGCGTGCTTGATGCCGACGGTGCAGAGGTCACGGCCCATTGTGCCAATCCCGGCTCCATGATGGGTCTGGCAGCACCCGGCACCCGTATCTGGCTTGAACCGAACGATGACCCCAAGAAAAAGCTCAAATTCGGCTGGCGTCTGGTGGATCACGAGAACGGGCATTTCACCGGTGTGGATACTTCCCTGCCCAACCGCGTGCTGAAAGAAGCGCTCAAGGCCAGACATGTGGAGGCCCTGTCGGGCTATGGCACCGTCAGACCCGAGGTCAAATACGGTCAAAACAGCCGGATTGACTTTCTTTTGAGCGAGGAAGGCCTGCCGGATGCCTATGTCGAAATCAAAAGCGTGACCCTGAGCCGCCAGACCGGGCAGGCTGAATTCCCCGACAGTGTCACGGCGCGCGGCGCCAAACACCTGCAAGAACTGGCCACTATGGCGCAGGCGGGTCATCGAGCGATCATGCTTTACCTTGTGCAACGCACGGATTGCACAAGTTTCACGCTGGCAGAGGATATCGATCCGACCTATGCCGCGGCATTTCGCAGCGCACGGGACGCTGGCGTTGAAACTCTTTGTCTGGGCACCAATATCTCGGCGCAGGGCATTGAGGTCGCAGACGCGATTTCCATTCGCCTGTGATGTGGTCTGGTTCTCGCACCCAAGGCGCGTTAGAAGGCCGCGAAAGACGCACGATGGAGATGCAGGTGAATCAGGACCTCAAAGGCCGCCAGACCAAGGACGGCATCAGGATATACGACGCCGCAGATTTCGCAGGCATGCGCAAAGCCGGTGCACTGACGGCGCGGATACTGGACGACATTGCCGATCTTGTTTTCGTCGGGCAGACAACGGGTGCCATCGACAAGAAGATCGAAGAGATGGTCGAAGAGGAGGGCGCCACCTCTGCCACGATCAATTACAAAGGCTACAAACACGCCAGTTGCATTTCGGTCAACAATGTCGTCTGCCATGGCATTCCCGGCGCGCCGATCCCGAAAAGTGGTAGCGAAACGATTTCCAAGGATCCGGAAAAGCGCCGCGATGACGATGTGCTGCGCGATGGCGACATCCTGAACATCGACGTCACTGCGATCGTGGATGGCTGGTTTGGTGATTCCAGCCGGATGTATGTGGCAGGCACCGCGCCGAAAAAGGCACAGAAACTCATTCAGGTGACGCATGACGCGCTGATGCTCGGTATCGAAGCCGTCAAACCCGGCAACACATTTGGTGATATCGGATATGCCATCCAGAGTTTCGTGGAAAACAACCGCATGTCAGTCGTGCGGGATTTCTGCGGTCATGGGTTGGGGCGTGTGTTTCATGCACCGCCCAACGTCCTGCACTATGGCCGACCCGGCACCGGCGCGGTTCTGGAAGAAGGCATGTTCTTTACCATTGAGCCAATGGTAAATCTGGGGCGGCCCGAAACCAAAACGCTGGCCGACGACTGGACCGCAGTGACACGGGATAAAACACTCTCTGCGCAGTTCGAACATTCCATCGGTGTGACGGCGGATGGTGCGGAGATCTTTACGCTGTCCCCTGCTGGCAGGTTCCACCCGACATCCGGCTAAGCATCGTCCATACGCTTTGACGCCTCTTCGCGCAGCAAGGCCAGCAACAGTGTTTCACCGCCCCACGGCTGCACCGCATCGCCGATAAACACCGGCCCGGCGCTTTTGCGTGGCGGTTCTGGTTTGGTTGTGTCCCGCGCGGGCATGGACCAAAGATGCGACAGGGAGGTTGCGAACATATCGCAGCCTAGCACATCATGGGGCGGTTTTCGACAACAAGGTGATATGTGTGTCGCCGTATTTCCTGTGATCGACCTCGGTATATCCTGCGGGCGGCGGCATCGTGCTGGCCTCTTCCCAGACCACGAACGCATCCGGTGACAGCCAATTTCCCGCCTCGGCACGCGCAAGGGCGGCCGCGCCAAGGCCCTTGCCGTAGGGTGGGTCCAGAATCACCAGATCAAAGGGCGCCGATTTACACTCTGGCAACTGACGCACATCGCAGCGGTGTATCTGCGTCAGGTCTTCAACCCGCAATTTACGGATGTTTTCCCGCAGCAAACGCCCCGCAACGCGCCCATCATCCACGAAACTCACATGCGCCGCCCCGCGCGACAGGGCCTCAAGCCCCAAAGCGCCAGTCCCTGCAAACAGGTCGAGCACACGCGCGCCGTCGATCACATCGTGATGGGAAAGAACATTAAACAGGCTTTCGCGCACGCGGTCCGTCGTTGGGCGCAGGTGCGCGGCGGCGTCACCTTTGCCCACGCTGGCAAGCGCGACGCTGCGAAACTGGCCTGCGATAATTCTCACCCCTGTAACAGCGGCTTGAGGTCTGCCGATGGGTCCGCAACGAGGGTGCGATCCGCCGTTTTCCCCGCCTCGATCAACCGCTTTCCAATCATGTAGGCGCGCGGGTCGTTCATCGCATCCACAGCCAAAAGCCTGTCGCCTTTATAGTACCAGAATGACGCCGTTTGCCCCTCACCAATGCGCGGGACAACATCTGAATAGCCTGTATTCAACCCGGCGATCTGCAGCTTTACATCGTACTGATCCGACCAGAACCAAGGCTTGGCGGTGTATTCCTTTTCAGCGCCCATGATGTTTTCGGCAACGGTTTCCGCCTGATCGATGGCATGCGGCACGCTTTCGAGCCGGATACGCCCTTGCTGATAGGGAAAAGACGCGCAATCCCCCGCCGCCCAGACATGCGGCGCCGAGGTACACCCATGCTGATCCGTAGCGATCCCGTTATCAATGGTAAGCCCGGCGGCTTCGGCAAGCCCGGTGTTCGGTGAAATACCAACCCCGACAATCACGTAGTCAACCGCGATTTCCGAGCCGTCTGATAATTGGGCACCGGTCACTGTTTCAGCGCCTATCAACCGTTCCAGCCCGATTCCCTCGCGCAGATCGACGCCGTGCCTGGTATGTAGAGTACGGAAATAATCACTTGTTTCCGGCGCGGCAACGCGTTGCAGAATTCTGTCAGACATTTCAACGAGGGTCACTCGCAACCCCAATTTGGACGCCACCGCTGCGGCTTCCAGCCCGATGTACCCACCGCCAACGATCAAGACCCGAGCGCCTGCACGAAAATGCGATGTCATCGCATCAGCATCCGCCAGATCACGCATCACGAAGACATGGCCAAGATCGCCGCCAATCGCGGCAGGCAAACGGCGCGGGGTAGACCCTGTGGTAAAAACCAGATCGTCGAAGTCCAGCGTTTCGCCTGCCAGATGGACCTTGCGCGCACCGGCATCGACGGCATCCACGACCGTGTTCAGACGCAGGTCGATGTCATTTTCCGCATAAAACCGTTCCGGCCGCAGGAACAGACGCTCAAGCGCCATCTCGCCCATCAAATAGGCCTTGGACAAGGGCGGGCGTTGATAGGGTGCAACCGCTTCCGCACCGATCAGGGTCACCTGACCGTCGAACCCGCTGTTGCGCAGCTTGGCCACGCAGGACGATCCCGCTTGGCCCGCTCCTATAACCACGACATGGCTCATATTACTCTCCCCCTATCGGAAACTACTGGTCGCCCAAGACGCCGCACCCTATATCTTTGCCAAGACCAAACGCAAATACCTGAAAGGCTTAGCACATGACAATTTCGCAAGGCGATCAACTTCCCGACGCAACTCTGGTGCACATGGGCGCGGAGGGACCAGCGCCTGTCTCAATGGCCGAGAAAACCAACAACCGTAAGGTTGTAATCTTTGCAGTGCCGGGCGCGTTCACGCCCACGTGCCATTCCGCACATGTTCCAAGCTTCGTGCGCACGAAAGCACAGTTCGACGCCAAGGGCGTGGAGGAGATCATCTGTGTTTCGGTGAACGACCCTTTCGTCATGCAGGCATGGGGCGAAGCGACTGGCGCCACGGCAGCAGGCATTACAATGCTAGGCGATGCGGACAGTTCATTCACCAAAGCGCTTGGCATGGACTTCAGCGCGCCACCCGCAGGGCTGACGGATCGGTCCAAACGCTATGCAATGCTGGTTGAGAACGGCCAGGTGACTTTGCTGCAGGAAGAAGAGAGCCCCGGCACCTGCGAAGTCTCCGCTGGTGAGGCGCTTTTGGCGAACATGTAGAAACAAGTCAGCCCGGGCGATATCTGTCACCCGGGCTGCTTTATGTCGTGGCAGCGTTAACCTGCCGCTTGAACGATGGTTGTTGTGGGGAATGGGATGTCCACGCCGCCAGCATCCAGGGCCTCTTTGACCTTGCGTTTCATATCGGCCTGATAGCCGAACAATTCACCCGCATCGCACCAGACCCGCACCAGAAAATCGACGGAGCTTGCGCCGAGGTTGTTGACCTGAATAAACGGCGCTGGGTCGGCTTTGGAACGTGGGTCAGCCATGATTGTATCGCGAATGATCCTCTCGGCCTCCGCGAGGTTCACGCCGTACCCTACACCAAACGTCCATTCAGCGCGGCGCGTGGCGTTGGCAGAGTAATTCGTGATCACATTGCCCCAAACCTGTGCGTTGGGGATGATAACCTGCGCATTGCTGAGGTCTGCGAGTTCGGTAAAGTTCAGGGTCAGGGATTGAACCGTGCCCATTGTCCCGCCGACATCGACAAAGTCACCCAGTTTGATCGGCCTGAACAGGATCAGCATCACGCCCGCCGCGATGTTGGACAAAGTGCCCTGCAAGGCCAGACCAACGGCAAGACCGGCTGCACCGATAACCGCAACCACCGACGTGGTCTGGACGCCAAAGGTGTTCAGGACAAATAGGATTGCAAAGCCGAGCACCAGATACCTGACAATGGCCGACAGAAAGTCGAACAACATATCATCAAGATTCTTATGCTTGCGCCCAAGCGCACGGACCCGCCCCTGAAGCCAGGCCGAAATGATCCAGCCGAGGATCAGTATCGCAATGGCCGCCACGACAGATCCGACCGCAGACATCAAAAATTCTATCGAAAGCAGATCTGCGACCGTCTTTCCCTGCCATACTTCAGTTTGCAATAATCCCTGCATCTTACCTTATCCTGTCAGACTATCCATTTTACGAGCCAGTTTTGCATCCAAAGTGCTCAGCCCGCCTACATCGTGTGTGGTCAACACCACATTCACCGTTTTGTAAACATTGTCCCACTCAGGATGGTGGTTCCATTTTTCAGCCCAGATCGCAACGCGTGTCATCCAGCCAAAGGCATCGACGAAATTTTCGAAAACAAAAGTCTTTGTAATCGCATCCCGTTCGTCGACCATTTCCCAGCCTGAGGCAAAAAGCGGCTCCAGCAAAGGGCCGCGCGTTTCGGTGCTTAGCTTTTCTGTCATTCCTGTTCCTCAACTTTGGCGCGCTTGAAGGGACCGTAGGTGGTCAGCACGCTGATTTCCTGATCCACGGCCTCGCGCTCAGCCGTCAGATATTGATCAATCGCGTCTCTAAAACCCGGATCAGCAACCCAATGCAATGACCAAGTTGGAGTCGGCAAGTAACCGCGGGCCAGTTTATGCTCGCCCTGTGCGCCCGCCTCCACGCGATCAAGACCAAGCGAAATGGCAATATCCATCGCCTGATAATAGCACAATTCAAAATGCAGGAACGGGTGGTGTTCGGTGCAGCCCCAATACCGACCGAACAGGGTGTTTGCGCCAATGAAATTCAAAGCACCAGCAACCCAACGCCCGTCCCGCTCCGCCAAAACAAGGGCCATATCGTCCCGCAAGGTCTCTTGCGCGACATCGAAAAACGCGCGGGTCAAATAAGGCGTGCCCCATTTGCGCGCGCCGGTATCCTGATAAAACGCCCAGAACGCATCCCACTGCTCTGGCTGCAATTCATCACCTGTGAACATTTGAATAGTGCCACCGAACGCCTGCGCTTTTGCGCGTTCCTTGCGGATGTTTTTGCGCTTGCGCGAGCTGAGCGTGTCCAGAAAGGCGTCAAAATCCGCGTATTTATCGTTGAGCCAGTGAAATTGCTGCGTTTTGCGCCGCATCAGCCCCAGTTCCGCGCCGCGCTCAGCCTCTTGCGGCGTGCAAAACGTCACGTGGAGCGATGACACACGGTTGTTTGTGGCCAACTCAACCGCCCCTTGGGTGAGCGCTGCAAAGCCGGTTTCCTCAAACCCCGGGCGAATCAGGAAGCGTCGCCCCGTCGCAGGCGTATGCGGCACCGCGATCTGAAGTTTGGGATAATATCTGCCCCCGGCGCGTTCATAGGCATGCGCCCAGTTGTGGTCGAAAATATATTCGCCCTGACTGTGCGATTTGGCATACATCGGGGCCGCCGCAATCAGCTTGCCCGATATCCAAGCGGTCAGATACTGCGGCTGCCAGCCGGTGCCGGTGCCGACAGAACCACTTTGTTCCAACGCATCGAGAAAGCGATAGGTCGTGAAGGGGTCGATTGCACGCGCACCGTCAGTTTCTTCGGGACATGCGCAAGCGTCCCACTCTTTTTGGCCAATCTCCCGCAGGGAAGATATCAGCCGAATTTCAACTGCTTGCTCTGACATAATCCCATCCCAATCTTACAAGGGTTATGTGTGGCACTGGCCAATTTGATCAAGCAGCAATCGGCGCGAGATATTGCTCAAAGGTGATATTGTCAGCGATCTGGCGCGCTTGCGCTTCTTCCTCGGGCGATCTGACCGTCCAGCATAGGATTCGCGCACCGTTTCCCTTTAATTCGCTCACACGCGGGCGGGCAAGGTCGTCTTTTTCATGGCTGATAAACGCACAGGCCGCCCGATCATAATCGGGTATCTCGCGCAATGTATCACACACTGACGCATGCAAGTGTACCGATGGTTTATAGGCACTCGTCACCAGCCCCCGCGGGATATCCGGTGCTAATTCTGCTAAACGAACCACCGAATGGGGATTGAACGACATCAGCGCGACGGGCCCGGCATACCCTTGCAAAGCCCGTGCCACACTGGCTTCGAGCGGACCGATTGAGGGACCCATTGCCCCATCCTGATCCTTGATCTCAATCAGCAGAGGCACCTGCCCCGCAACCAGATCAAGGACTTCAGGCAAGCCGGGAATGCCTTCTGCACCCGCGCGCAACTGTGTCTTCTGCAAATCGGCAGCACAGGTATCGCGCACACGGCCCTGCGCCTCTGTCAAGCGCGCCAGATTGTAGTCATGAAACACCATGGCCTGATCATCTGCGCTCAGCTGAATGTCGATCTCAATACCGTAACCGGCAGAAATCGCAGCCTTTATTGCCGCCCGGCTGTTTTCCGGACGGCCCTGTTTGATGTCGTGTAGCGCGCGGTGGGCAAGAGGACGCCTAAGAAACGCCTCAGGTAGAAGAGGAGTCATTGAACTTCGAAAATGCCTTCAATTTCTACCGCGACACCAAAAGGCAGAGACGCCGCCGAAACCGCTGAGCGCGCATGACGCCCTGCATCCCCCAGAGCTTCGACCAGAAAATCGGATGCCCCGTTGATGACTTTGGGTTGATCTGTAAAATCAGCGGTTGAATTCACAAAGCCCGTCAGTTTGACCACCCGGACCAAACGCTCGATATCCCCGTCACAGGCCGCCTGAACCTGCGCCAAAAGGCTGATCGCACAGCAGCGCGCCGCCGCGGCACCCGCCTCGATGTCCATGGTTTCGCCCAGTTTGCCAGTGATCATGCCTTGCGAATCGCTTGAGATCTGACCCGACACGTAGACTGTGTTCCCGGTTTTGACATAGGGCACATAATTCGCCGCAGGTGCTGGCGCACTTGGAAGAGATACTCCAAGTTCTGCAAGTCGGGATGTAAAGCTCATTTTAAACTCCTGTTATCGGGTCTGATCGTATGAGGTAGACCAGTGGCGACGCGACCCTGCAAAACGCACCAAGCCCCACCTTTTAAGGCCCGCGTGTGGCGCGTCCAGTCAAATTTTGGCTCCCTGGCCTCAAAAATCGACAAACTCCGCGAAAGACAGTGATCATCCGGACGACGGTACAGAACCAGTGCGCAAACACCGCCCCGCAGAGCAAAAAGACACATCCGGCAAGCGTCAGGCAATATCCCGCCGCGCTTGTTGACGCGCCAAGGTGACACATGCATCTTGCACAGGTGTTTTTCGAATGACGCCAAGTCGCTTACGGTTTAGTAGGTAAGCCGGATGTACACTTGCGCGCCGAACCCGTGACCGACGTTCGCACGCACCGAAGATTTTAGGACCGTGTCATTCGGATCGCACAGACCAGAGCTCCGTGGGAACGGACCACAACCATAAGGTACCGCAATTGTTAGATTTTGCCCGTATTCAGAAGTTTTTAAAACCCATGTCGTTTATGGTGGTGGCTCTTGCGCTATCTGCATGTGCTACGTCTCAGGATCCGGCAACGCGCACCGATGGAATCAACGATCCCTATGAATCGCAGAACAGAGCCGTTCATCGGTTCAACAAGGGTCTCGATAAAAACCTCGTTCGTCCAGTTTCGAAAGGGTATGCGGCGGTTTTGCCGGTCGAAATACGCGACAGGGTGAATGATTTTTCCGAAAACCTGTCGATGCCCGGTGTTGCGGTCAATAGCCTCTTGCAGGGTGATCTGCGCGGCGCTGGCCTCGCCACCACGCGGTTCCTGGTGAATACAACGGTTGGACTTGCGGGCTTCGTTGATGCGGCCAGCGAATTGAACATCCCGGAACACGATACAGATTTCGGTGAGACATTGGCCGTTTGGGGTGTCGGCGAGGGTGCTTATATCGAACTGCCGATCTTTGGGCCGTCGACGCAGCGTGACGCGGTCGGTTTTGTCACTGACTTCTTTACCAACCCGCTGACCTTTGCGACCATTGATACCAGCCCTGAGCAGTATGTGCCGCCTACAGCGCGCGCGGGGTCTTGGCTGAATACCCGCGACAAGATCAGCGGGACCATTGATTCTATCCTGTACGACAGTGCCGATAGTTACGCCCAATCGCGATCAGTTTACCTGCAAAACAGACGGTTTGAGCTTGATAGCTCTGGCGGAGCCGAAGAAGATCCCTATCTTGATCCTTACGCAGAATAACAAAGAGAGCAGACATGCGGTTTGAACCAACCCGACGCACTTTCCTCGCAGCCACGGCAGGCTTCCTCGGCTTGTTGGGGGCACCGGCCTTCGCCTTGAGCGAACAGCAGGCCCGCACCCTCGTAGATGACGTTGTCGCGCAATTGCAGGCAGTCATCAATTCAGGCAAATCTGATGCAGCCATTCTCGGTGATCTTGAGCGTCTGTTTGTGAAATACGCCGACGTCAACATCATGGCTCAATACGCCTTGGGCAATGACGGGCGCAGCGCCAGCAATGCTGAAAAGCGCGCTTTTGCTGACGCCTTCAAAGGATATATCGCCCGCAAATACGGCAAGCGTTTCCGCGATTTCATCGGTGGCCGGGTCGAAGTTCAATCCGTCAAGGAAATCCGCTCCGGCTATGAGGTCAAAACCAAGGCATACCTGCGCGGAGAAAGCCCGTTTGACGTCTCTTTCCATGTGTCTGACCGCTCTGGCAGTGACAAGTTCTTCAATATTTATATTGAAGGCGTCAATCTTTTGCTGACCGAACGCACGGAAATCGGTTCAATGCTGGACAAACGCGGCGGCGATATCAATGCTGTTGTCAATGACCTGAAAAAAGCAGGGTAATCGGACAGCGATCAACGATCCGAACCGCTGACATTTTTCGGCGGCTGCCCGCCGCCGCCAGTACCGCCTAGAATATCGCGCAGCAGACCTTCCAGCAGGCCGACGGCCCCGCCGCTGTTCCGATTGTTATCCCTGTCGTCCTCGCGTGTGCGACCATTATCGCCCGGTGTCTGTAGCGGAAGCGGCGTCAGCGGCATCCCCTCATGCACGCGGGCCATCGTCTCACGCCAGATCTCTGCAGGCAAACCACCGCCCGTGACACCGGTCAACGGCGTATTGTCATCATACCCCATCCAGACACCGGCCACGTACTTGGCGGAGAAACCCACAAACCAGGCGTCCCGCGCGGCTTGCGTCGTGCCTGTTTTACCCGCCAGCTGCCAATTGCCAAAGGCTGCACGCTGCCCGGTCCCCTCAGAGACGACCTTCTCCATCATATAGACCATCTGACGGGCGGCCTGTTCCTGAATGATCCGTTCACCAATACCGCCACCAGTGCCCATCAACGGCTCCTGATCGCCCATAAGCCGAAGCTCGACCAACCCGTATGGCTGTACAGATGAGCCGCCGTTCAGGATACCGGCATAGGCCCCCGTCATTTCAATCAACGTGCTTTCCGATGCGCCCAACGCAAGCGCGGGCCCCGCAGCAAGGTCGCTCTCCAATCCGAAACCATTTGCAACCTGTCGCACAAGGTCGCGCCCCACAAATTCAGAAACCTTGACTGCCGGGATGTTCAGACTGTCGCGCAGCGCATGGGTCAATGTGACTTTGCCGTAATACTTGTTCGTATAGTTGCGCGGCGACCATGGGCCAGATCCCGGAATATCAATCGTAAGTGGCTCATCCGTAACGGTATCATTCGGTGAATAACCGAGATCCAGCGCTGCGGCATAAACAAACGGCTTGAACGCCGAACCGGTTTGCCGCTTGGCCTGCACCGCCCGGTTAAAGGCGCCCGACACTTTCGTGTTTCGCCCGCCGACCATGGCACGCACCGCACCATCTGCGGACATGACGACAATGGCCGCCTGCGCCTTGCTGCCTTCGCGCACCTTGTTTTCAAAGACCCATTTCAACGCCTCTTCGGCACTGCGCTGAATGCGCTGATCGAGGGTCGTCTTGATGATGACATCTTCCGTCGTTTTACGCGTAAAGAACTCCGGGCCAGAGGACATGACCCAATCTGCGAAATACCCACCTGAACGCGCCTCAGCGGCTTGCGATAATTGCGCGGGGTTCTGCTGTGCGTTGCGCGCCTCAGCATCGCTCAAATAGCCCTGTTCGTTCATAAGCCGCACAATTGTCGCTGCCCGCCGTTGCGAGCGTGTCAGATCATTTGTGGGCGCAAAACGTGTCGGTGCCACCAAAAGGCCTGCCAGCATGGCCGCCTCTGCCGGTTCCACATTTGCAGCCGACTTGCCAAAATAGCGCTCGCTGGCCGCTTCAAACCCGCGCGCGCCCGCACCCAGAAATACCCGGTTCATGTAGATGGTCAGGATTTCATCCTTGGAGTACTTTGCCTCCATCGCAAGCGCATAGATCGCTTCGCTGGCCTTGCGCTTGACCGTGCCGCGGCGGCACTCGCGCTCATATTCCGCTTCGGTCTGCGTTTTGGGGTCAAAAGCCACCCCAAGGCACAAAAGCTTTGCCACCTGCTGTGTGATCGTTGACCCGCCGTGACCTTGCAACGGCCCACGCCCCTCGCTCAGGTTGATGCGCACGGCACTTGCAATGCCACGCGGGCTGATGCCGAAATGACGATAAAAACGGCGGTCCTCGGTGGCGATAATCGCGTTCTTGAGATGTGGCGACACGGTTTGCGCGGTCACCACGCCGCCGAATTGATCGCCGCGCCACGCAAATACCTGACCGTCCTGATCCAGCATCGTGACTGAGCCGCGCGCACGCGCGTCAAGCAACTGATCGACTGGCGGCAGCGTGGTGTAATAATAGCCAACCACCAAGGCAAGCACGAGCCCCGTGACGAACCCAACACGCCACGTAATGCGCCAGATCAGCCGAAGCACCCACCGGATGATCCGTTGGAAAAACCCGATGATGCCGCCGCGTTGCTTGGCCACACGGCGCGGCTTTTTCTTTGCCTGCCGTGGTTTTGGTTTCGCCGTTTTTGCCTTGCGGGACACATAACGTTTATCCGCGACCAAGGGCTTTTTACCTTTGGATGTATTACTCATGAAGAACCTGCCCGGCCCGTTGTTGTTTTCGACACTCTAACCGGCTTTTTCACAAATTGTGACCCGCTCCGGCACGTCATGTTGATCATTTATTTGATTATTTATTAGGCAAAAATATTTGATAGCCTATATTTTAATCGTTTTTCCGGATTAGCGGCTGCAATGTCATGCCGGAAACTTCCAATGCCCTGTGTCCCTGTCGTTTTCTATCGCCACAACCACCGCAGGGAATCCTGCAACAGTTAAGGGGACACGAGGTGAAACTCATCATTGCAACAATCAAGCCTTTCAAGCTGGAAGAGGTGCGCGAGGCGCTCACCGATGCTGGCGTGCGTGGCATGATGGTCACTGAGATTAAGGGCTTCGGCTCACAATCGGGCCACACAGAAATATATCGCGGCGCAGAATATGCTGTCAATTTCGTGCCGAAGGTAAAGATCGAGATTGTCGTGCCGGAACCGGCCGTCGATCAGATCGTCGAAACAATCACCAAGACCGCACACACCGGCAAGATCGGAGACGGGAAAATCTTCGTGCTCGGGGTCGATCAGGCTGTTCGCGTGCGGACCGGTGAAACAAACGAAGACGCGCTCTGAAGCTGCGACAACTTAGGGATAAGTATTATGACAAACATTAAGACATTCGCCACCGCAGCGGCGCTCATTGCGCTGCCGTCGCTGGCAGTCGCGCAGGACGCGGCACCGGGCTTTGACGAGATCGGCCCGTATATCATGACCACTTTGCTGTTCTGCATGGCGGGCTTTCTCGTCTTTTTCATGGCAGCAGGTTTTGCGATGCTCGAAGGCGGGCTTGTGCGGTCCAAGAACGTCACCATGCAGATGACCAAGAACATCGCGCTCTATTCGATTGCTGCGATCATGTATTGGATGGTCGGCTTCAACACGATGTATCCCGGCGACTTCAATGGGTTCTTCGCTCTGGGCGGGCAAACGGTGCTCGACCCTGTCGGTGTTGCCGCCGCTGATGCAGCGCTTGATTACGCGTCTGTCGGGTCGGATTTCTTCTTCCAGCTCGTGTTTGTCGCTGCAACAGCGTCCATCGTATCCGGCGCTTTGGCAGAACGTATCAAACTTTGGCCGTTTCTGGCATTCGTTGTCGTACTCACAGGCTTTATGTATCCGATTTCCGGGTCCTGGCAGTGGGGCGGTGGCTGGTTGTCCGAAATGGGTTTCTCTGACTTCGCGGGCTCCACAGTTGTGCACTCCGTCGGAGGCTGGGCTGCCTTGGCTGGTGCCATCGTACTCGGGCCACGGTTGGGCAAGTACAAAGACGGTCGCGTTAACCCGATGCCGGGCTCTAACCTTGCGCTTGCAACACTGGGTACGTTCATCCTCTGGCTCGGCTGGTTCGGATTTAATGGTGGCTCGCAACTTGCCATGGGCACCGTTGGCGATGTCTCCGATGTATCGCGCATCTTTGCCAACACCAATATGGCCGCAGCAGCGGGTGCTGTCACCGCACTGGTCATGACGCAATTGCTGTATAAGAAACCCGACCTGACAATGGTGCTGAACGGTGCGCTTGCGGGTCTGGTGTCCATCACAGCCGAACCCTTGGCCCCAACGCTCTTTGGCGCGCTTTGGATCGGTGCAGTTGGTGGTATCATCGTGGTTCTTGCGGTTCCAATGCTGGACAAGTTCAAGATTGATGACGTTGTCGGCGCGATTCCGGTTCACCTGTTTGCCGGTATCTGGGGCACGATCGCGGTTGTTTTCTACAACAGCGACGCCAACCTGATGACGCAGCTGACAGGCATTGTTGCCTACGGTGTGTTCACCTTTGTGGGATCGCTGGTCGTCTGGTTCATCCTGAAGGCAGTCATCGGTATCCGCGTCAGCGAAGAAGACGAGATCAACGGTCTCGACGTCTCCGAGCTTGGCATGGAAGCCTACCCTGAGTTTGCAAAAGGCTGACCCCTTCCTCCCCAGAGGGTTAGCAATGACCCGGGCGTGCAAACGCCCGGGTTTTTTTATGTCCACAGAAAGCAGCGACCCAACCCGTGGTCAGAATAACGGCGCATGTTGGTGGGTCGGCCCCTAGACCAAACACAAAAAAGCACTTGACCTAAAGCGAGGTTGAGCATGCAGAGTATCACACGATCAGTCTTTAAAATGGCTGGGCTGAAAGATACTGTGGAAATCACCGATGCATGTCCTGACCGTTCTAGATCACCCCAATCCGACATCCTTTAGTGCCGCCGTTGCACAACGGTTCATGGAGGGCGCGCAGGCGGCTGGCCACACCGTTGAACTAGCTGATCTGCATGCCGAGGGTTTCAACCCGCTATGGTCGATGGAGGACATCGAAAGAGACGCACAGGCAAGGGACCCGGCAGATGTGGTGGCCGAACAAGCCCGCATAGAACGCGCCGATGCGCTGTGCCTTGTGTTTCCGCTGTTCTGGTGGGGCATGCCATCGATGATAAAAGGTTGGGTGGACCGCGTCTGGACATGGGGCTGGGCCTATGACCAGCTGGATGATCCCAACAGGTCACTACTCAGGCCCCGGACAGGCGTGCTGCTTGTTCCTGCGGGCGCAAGGTCAGACGAAATGGACGCGGCTGGCTATAAAGCAGCCTTGGAAACCGTCTGGATGAACGGCACATTCGGCTATTTCGGTCTGTCCCCGCGCCGCCTTGAGGTGCTCAACGGGTCTAGCGGGTCGGATGCGCGGCGGCAGGCACTACTGGATCGCAGCTATGACGCCGGGTTCACGCTGTTGCCACCCGATCCGGCAGTTTAGCCACCGCAGGCCCGCTATAGCGTTCAAACACCTGCATCAACGATCGCCTTGGCGAGCATCGGAATCGTCTGTGCGTTCAGCCCTGCAATATTCATACGGCTGTCCCCCACCATATAAATACCGTTCTTCTCGCGCATCGTTTCGACTTTATCCGCAGAAGTGCCCAGCCGCGAAAACATACCGCGGTGTTGGGCCAGAAACCCGAACCGGTTTGAGCCGGAGAGCCGCTGCAACTCATCCGCCAGTTGCTGGCGCAAACCCAGCATGTTCAGGCGCACGTCTTCCAGTTCCGCCTGCCAATCGGCGCGCAACGCATCGTCGGTCAGGATCATCGTCACCAAGCGTGCACCGTGATCGGGCGGAAAGCTGAAGTTTTGCCGGTTCAGGAATCCAAGCGTATCCTGATGCAGTTTCCGCGCAGCCGTGTTCTGACTGATCGCCATCAGCAGCCCTGTGCGCTCACGGTAAATACCAAAGTTCTTGGAACAACTGGCCGCGATCAGGCATTCCGGCACGGAGGATGCAACAAGACGCGTGGCGGCTGCGTCTTCCTCAAGGCCCTCACCAAAGCCCTGATAGGCGATGTCGATCATTGGGACCGCGCCCGTTTCGAGCAGTGTCGCGACCACAGCCTGCCATTCGGTCAGGTTGAGATTGGCGCCCGTTGGATTGTGACAGCATCCATGCAGCAAGATCACATCCCCCGCACGGGCCGTCTTGAGGTCGGCCATCATGCCGTCGAAATCAACACCGCGGGTCTCACTGTCGAAATGCCGATAGCGCACCACGTCCATCCCCAGATAGTTCAGAATGGAAATGTGGTTGGGCCATGTCGGATCTGACACAAACACCCGAGCGTCCGGCCGCGCCATGCGGATAAGCTCAAAGGCCTGTCGCACAGCACCTGTTCCGCCCGGTGTCGCCACGGATGCCACCGTGTCGCGCGGCACAGCACTGCCCAGCACCAAGGCGATCATCGCGTCCGAAAATGCCGGGTCGCCCGCGAGGCCCGTGTAAACCTTGCTGTCCTGCGTTTCCCACAGGGTGTGTTCGGCAGCCTTGACCGCACGCATGATCGGCGTGAGGCCCGTCGCGTCTTTGTAGACGCCGACGCCAAGGTCGATCTTGTTGTCGCGCGGATCATCCTTGTACATCTGCATCAATGCGAGGATTCCGTCAGCAGGGCGCGTCTTGAGGGTCTCGAACATCATGCGTCTCCCGTGGCGACGGGCACAGTGGGGAACATCCCCCATTCTGCCCAGGACCCGTCATACAAAGACCAGTGCTTATGCCCCATCCGCTCAAGAGCCAGCGCAAGAACGGCCGCTGTGACCCCCGAACCGCAGGAGGTAATGATCGGTTTGTCCAGATCCACGCCGGCCGCCTCGAATATCTGGCGGCATTCTTCGGGCGATTTCATCGTCTTGTCGTCATTTAACAGCGTTGTGTAAGGTAGAGATCGCGAGCCGGGAATATGGCCCGCCCGCAGCCCTTCGCGGGGTTCAGGCGCTTCGCCGCGGAACCGGTTGCCCGCGCGCGCATCGACAATGGCGTGATCCTTGATTTTGGACGCAGCCGACACCTGCGTGACATCGCGCACCAGATGGTTTTGGAACCGCACCGTGATATGGCGATCGCGCACGATCGGAGGCATGTCTTCGATTTCGTGCCCTTCCGCTTTCCACTTGGGCAAACCGCCATCCAGCACGGCAACATTCTGTTGACCCATCAGCCGGAATAACCACCACACCCGCGGCGCCGATAGCAACCCTGCACCGTCATAGACAACCACCTGATGGCCATCACCCACACCAAGTGCGCGCATCCGGGACGTGAATTTCTCGCTGCGCGGCGCCATGTGCGGCAGATCAGAGCGGCTGTCCGAAATCTCGTCGATATCAAAGAAGCGCGCGCCGGGGATGTGGCCTTCGTCATATTCCTGTCTGGCGTTCCGCCCGGCCTCGGGAAGATACCAGGATGCATCCAGTATACGCAGGTCAGGGTCTTTCAAATGCTCTGCCAGCCATTCGGTGGAAACAAGTGTTTTCGGATCGTCAGTCATCAGCTTACCCCTGCGCTCTAGGACCATTTCTGGGTAACGCCACGGGGCTAAACTGGCAAGCCCGCGCACCTAAGATAGAGCGCGGTTCAGCCGTGATCCTTCATCAAGCGGGACTTTTGCCGCGACCAGTCGCGTTTGGCAGCTGTTTCGCGTTTGTCATGCAGCTTTTTACCCTTGGCGACGCCGATCTTGATCTTGGCCATGCCCCGGTGATTGAAGTAGAGCACCAGCGGCACCAGCGTCATGCCTTTGCGCTGCGTGGCATTCCAGAAATCCGCCATCTGCTTGCGGCTGATCAGCAGCTTGCGGCGACGACGTTCCTCATGCTGAAAGGTTTTGGCCTGTTTGTAGGGGGCAACATAGCTGTTGACGAGCCATAGCTCACCGTCCTCGACAGCTGCATAGCTTTCCGCGATGTTGGCACCCCCCTCGCGCAGGGATTTAACCTCGGAGCCTTCCAATATGATGCCACACTCCACATCGCTTTCGATGGCGTAGTCAAACCGCGCGCGGCGATTCTCAGCGACAACCTTGTAGTTCGGGTCAGATTTGGAGGATGATTTCACCTGTGACATGACCGTGATGTAGGCAGTTTGGTGTCTTGGTGCAAGTAAATGACATCAGTCGCGTCAGGCCGCTCCGCAGGATAATTCAGTGACACCTACGGGTCTACGCGTCTTGGGTTTTATGCCGCTTGGACGAGACCCCCATCTATGTGTTTCGCCATGGATGATGTAACGCCGTGACTCTACGCATACGATTGCGACGAGACGCAAGCAGCGTTGCGGGCATAAAAACCCCTGTCAGATGCGCAGAAATGGTGATCAGATCAGATATCGAGGCCACCCTGACGCAGTTTCCCCTGTTCCTCGGGCTATTGCCTGCGATATTGCACAGGATGAAACACTGTTTTCAGATCGAAAGAGACCCATGAGCTATTCTTACGACGACCAGAACATCTTTGCCAAAATCCTGCGCGGCGAAATTCCCAACACAACAGTGCTTGAAACCGAGCACAGCCTCGCCTTTCGTGACCTTTACCCGCAGGCCCCGACGCATGTGCTTATTATCCCGAAAGGGGCCTATGTAAGCTACGATCACTTCGCCAGCGAGGCGTCAGACGCGGAGATCGTCGATTATACGCGCACCATAGGAAAGGTCTGCGAAATGGAAGGCGTCAGTCTGAATACCGGGGATGGATACCGTCTTATTTCAAATGCGGGAGAGCACGGTGTGCAGGAAGTGCCGCACCTGCACGTGCATATTTTGGGTGCGCGTCATATGGGCCGCATGGTCGCCAAAGCAGAATAACGATCCGCTGCAGGTTTACCGACTGGCCCGCATGGCCCACCACCGCCGCAACCTGCTGCGTTTCTCGGCCATGGCGTCTTCGGTCGCTTCCCAACTGTCCTGAAGCTCTTCGAGCTTCGGGTCGATGCGCGCCTCACGAAACCGCCGCCAGCGTCTCCAGATGGCGAAGCCAAAAAAGCCAAGGATGGCAAGAATAATGCCGTTCACCCAAGGCAAGGGTTTACTGGCATCAGGCCCGTCAACAGGCCAAACAGACACGGCATTGGGGAAAACAGACAGGAATTCGATCCGCCAGCCATAGTGGCGCACTGCCGCATATTGCGGGTCCCCGGAAGTTGAACGCAGGTCTGCGGCCTCTGCCTGAAGGTTTGATGTATCGAATTTCAAATAGGGCGGCCAACTCCATCCCGTATCCTCATTCCGATAAACCATGATCCGGTCATTCACCATGCGTGTTTGAATGAAGAATACGTCGCGCCCGGTTGCATCTTCTCCGGTGCCCGCGCCGCCACGCGACCAGAATATGCTGTTGGTTCCGGGTGTTTCACGTTTTTCATAGGTGTCCGTGATGCGTACGATATCCACCTGAGGCAGGGTATAATGCAGGAAGGATCCAATGAGGCCCCAAAAGACCAGAATAAAAACCCATTTCACGTAGAACATCATATCAGTCACCTCAACTCATATTGGTCACATATATCAAGAGAGCAAGTAAACAGCCGGGTATGATATAAACGCCCCAGATCAGCTTGCGCTTCAATGTGCTTTCATACGTGGACAATTCGGCTTTTACAAAGCTTTCCCGTCGTCCGGGGCCTTGATTTTCATCCCACTGCGCTTCCAATTTTTCGCGCCGGGCGGCACGCGCGTAAAACCACAGGCAGATAAAGACAATCGTCAGAGCAACGAGTGCCATTCCCATCAAACGCGCAAATACCACAGATCTGGTCCTTTTCCCTATTCTATCTTTGATATAGGACCGGTTTTGCCTCTTGCAGCCCAAAGGACCGCAATAGTTGCGTCTTTTTACGGCTCAGAACGAAAAGACGCCCGGCGGACCGGGCGTCAATTGGCAAATCGCAGTGATCTTACCCGACGACGTTAAAGCCGGGACCGTAAGGATAGCCTGTGATGTTTTCATTGCCGTCTTCGGTGATGACGAGAATATCATGCTCACGATATCCGCCCGCGCCCGGTTGACCATTTGCGATGGTCAGCATCGGCTCCATCGAGATAACCATGCCCGGCTCCAGAACCGTGTCGATGTCTTCGCGCAGTTCCAATCCGGCTTCACGGCCGTAATAGTGGCTCAGCACGCCAAAGGAGTGACCATAGCCAAAGGTCCGGTATTGCAACAGATCCCGCTCTTCAAAGAAATCGTTGATCTTGTGGGTGATCTCGGCACAGGACGCGCCGGGCTTGAGCAGGCTCATGCCGTATTCATGCGCGGCGACGTTTGCTTCCCAAATGCCCAAGCTGGCTTTGTCGACTTCCTGAACGAACAGCGTGCGTTCCAGCGCGGTGTAATACCCAGAAATCATCGGGAAGGTGTTCAGGCTGAGGATGTCGCCACGTTCCAGAACACGGGACGTCACCGGGTTATGCGCACCATCGGTGTTCAGACCGGACTGGAACCACACCCATGTGTCGCGATATTCCGCATCCGGGAAGCGTTTGGCGATCTCCTGCTCCATTGCATCGCGGCCAGCCATGGCGACGTCGATCTCGCGCACACCGGCCTTGATCGCATCACGAATGGCATAGCCGCCCACATCCGCGACCTGCGCACCATGGCGGATGAGCGCGATTTCGGCTTCGGATTTATGCATGCGCTGCTGCATGGTGGTGTCATAGACATCCACCATGGACATCGGGGAAAGGAAATCCTCCATCTTGTCCCGCTGGATCAGGGTCAGGTGATCGCCCTCATATCCGACAACCTTGTTCTTGCCCGTCACCGACGCAACGGCGCGCCAGAAATTGTCGCGCTGCCAATCGGTGTAGGTGATGTTATCCGCAAAACTGCGCCGCCATGGCTGGCCTGCGTCAATGCCTGCGCTGATGGTCACGCATTCGGATTCCGTTACGACCAGACCATAGGGGCGGCCAAAGGAGCAATACAGAAACCCGGAATAATAGGCGATGTTGTGCATTGAGGTGAAAACAGCGGCTTGTGCGCCAACGGCCTGCATGCGCTCACGCAACTCGGACAGGCGCGCTTCGTATTCTGCAGCGGCAAAAGGCAGCGGCGATTTCTCACCGTTGTGATAGCGGTACATTTCGGGACGTGCGGTTTTGGATTGAGTGGTCATAGACGCATCTCCTTTGACTGAACTGTCCCGGCGTTCAGGACAATCAAGGCGAAGGTTCTCGGGCGACGCCATCGCCCACAGCCTGCAAGCGTCTTGGCCGAAACACGCGCACCGATCAAGCCTTTTTACGTTGTCAGATAACGGACAAGGTCACTTTGCGGATCACACAGCGCGTCGATCACATCGAAATGGTGTTTTGACGGCACGATCACCTTTGGCACCGACCACGCCCCCGCAAGGGCGGCGGCTTGTTGCAGAAAGACCGGGCGTTCCTGTGCCCCGACCCAGATGCACACCGGCGTGTCCGGGGGCGGTTGCAAGACGGGGCTTTCGGCTGCGGCAATGGCGAGGTCCATTTTGAAATCCGCATTCATCGAGGTTTCAAGCAAAGGGCGCAGGTCCGCCACCGGGGAAATCGGCGCGACCTTTTGAATGCGCGCTGCCACATCCGGCGCAAGCATGCCCGGTGCCAGCATACGCGCCACCAGATGCCCGCCCGCTGAATGACCGCTCAGGGTCATCGGGCCATCGAGCCGCGCCGCAAGCGACGTGATCGCTGTCGCGACCTGTCGGGTGATCTGCGCAATCGTCACATCGGGGCACAGATCATATTCGACCATCGCCACATTCCAATTGCGCGCCAATACGCCTTTGGCAAAATGCGACCATGTGGAGCGTCCGAATTTCAGCCAATAGCCCCCATGCACGAAAACCATCGTCCCATGGGCCGGACCCTCTGAATGAAACAGATCATAGGCCTGCCGCGCGCTCGGCCCGTAGGACACACCAAGGTCTGCGCGCGCACCCATCGCCTCGCGAAAGGCGGCGGCCGCCTCGGACCAGCGCGGCGGATACTGCGCCGCCTGCGGAATATAGGCAGCATTGGCATAGGCATCATCCAGTTTCATCCACGCCTCCTGTTTTGTGGAACTGGACAATCATTGTCAGACTTGAAATGCAGACAACAGCCATTTTCGGGAGAACGACAAATGAAAGACATGCCTGCAACCAACCTCAAATCACTGCTGAAGGACCCCAGCCTGCTGGAAACGCGCGCCTATGTGGATGGCGCATGGATTGATGGAGAAAACGGCACCTTTGACGTCACGAACCCCGCACGCGGTGACGTCATCGCGCAGGTCGCGGATCTGAGCCGCGCGCAAGTGGCCAAAGCCATCGCGCGCGCTGAGGTGGCGCAGAAAGAATGGGCGGCTCAAACCGGGAAAGAGCGCGCAGGCGTGATGCGCCAATGGTTTGATCTGATGATCGCGCATGCGGACGACCTTGCGACCATCCTGACCGCGGAACAGGGCAAGCCTCACGCCGAGGCCAAGGGCGAGATCGCCTATGGGGCGAGCTTTATCGAGTTTATGGGGGAACAGGCAAAACGCGTTTACGGAGAGACCATTCCGGGGCACCAGCGCGACAAACGTATCATCGTGCTCAAGCAACCCATCGGCGTTGCCGCCTCGATTACCCCGTGGAATTTCCCCAACGCGATGATCACCCGCAAGGCGGCCCCTGCCCTTGCGGTCGGGTGTACCTTTGTGGCCCGCCCGGCGGCTGAGACGCCGTTGTCCGCCATCGCAATGGGTGTTCTGGCAGAGCGCGCGGGCATCCCCGCGGGTGTCTTCAACGTTGTACCATCGTCGTCGTCTTCGGAAATCGGCAAGGAGTTCTGCGAAAACCCCGGCGTGCGCAAGCTGACGTTCACTGGCTCAACCGAAGTCGGTCGCATTCTTTTGAAACAGGCCGCCGATCAGGTCATGAAGTGCTCTATGGAGCTGGGCGGGAATGCCCCGTTTATCGTGTTTGACGACGCGGATCTTGATGCCGCCGTTGAGGGCGCGATGATGTGCAAGTTCCGCAACAACGGTCAGACCTGTGTCTGTGCAAACCGAATCTACGTTCAGGCCGGGGTCTATGACGCCTTTGCCGAAAAACTGAAAACCGCCGTCGAAGGGTTGCGCGTCGGCGATGGTCTTGAGGACGGCGTGACAACCGGCCCGCTGATCAACACAGAAGCCGTCGAAAAAGTGCAGGACCATATGAACGACGTGGTTTCAAACGGTGGTGCTGTGCTGACGGGCGGCAAACCGCACGATCTGGGTGGCTCGTTCTTTGAGCCGACGATTGTGACTGGCGTGACCCAAGACATGAAAGTCGCGCAGGAAGAGACATTCGGCCCCCTCGCCCCTCTGTTCAAATTCGAGGATGAAGATGATGTGATCGCAATGGCCAATGATACGATCTTTGGTCTTGCGTCGTATTTTTATGCCAAGGACCTCAGCCGCGTTTACAAAGTGTCAGAGGCGCTGGAATACGGCATCGTGGGCGTGAACACGGGTATCATCTCAACCGAACTCGGCCCCTTCGGCGGTGTGAAACAATCCGGGCTGGGCCGGGAGGGATCACACCACGGCATCGAAGACTTCCTTGAGATGAAATACATCTGCATGAGTGTGTGATTTACCCATTAACAACAGGGGCATTTATGAGAAACTGAATGCCCCTGTTTGCACAAAAGCCAAGTACCCGCCCGAGGTTGATCATCCGTGCACGAGTATTTCCGCTCGTCCAACACAGTGATGTTTGGCCTTACGCCCGTCGCCTGCGTGGGCGTCGATCAGTGGTCATAATGCTTCAGGTGCGCAAATACATGCACATGCTGCCGCCGCGCGATTATGAAATAAACAGAAGAAAAAGGACTATATTTCAGTAAGTTGCTAAGCAATAATCACCCGCCAAGGCGCCAAGCGCGTCTCAGCGGGCACGGCGTGATGGAACAAAACAGTCTCCGAGTGGTTAACACCTTGAACCACGAACGGAGGAAGCTCTTCAATGGAATATGGCATTCTCGGACTTTTGATTTTGGTCGCGGACGTTTACGCGATCATCAATATCGTATCGAGCCGCGCATCGCTCGCAGCAAAAGCGCTGTGGACGCTTCTCGTCCTCGTCCTGCCGATTGTCGGCTTCCTCGTCTGGTTCTTCGCGGGGCCACGTGGGACCACCGCAACCACCTAAAACCCACGACTGCTCAGCGACTGAAAAACCCGTTCACACACCGTGTGCGGGCGAACAAACACACCTACAGAAAGGTTATCAACATGAATTGGGATCAAATCGAAGGAAAATGGAAAGAGATGTCCGGCTCAGTCAAGGCCCAATGGGGTGAACTGACGGACGACGAGATCGCCGAAGTCAACGGTGACCGCGACGCGCTGGAAGGCAAAATCCAAGCGAAGTACGGAAAGACCAAAGAAGAAGTCAAAGCTGAAGTGGACAAGTTTCTCAGCAGCCACTGACGGTGTCGACGGGGCGGCGGTGAAATGCTCCCCCAGTCTGTTCAGAATGCAACAGAAAAAGCCGACAAAGCGCAAAACGAGCAGGACGCAATTGTGTATTGCTCGTTCCTCAGCGCGAAAAAACGATCAAGGAAAGGAAATGTCAGATGACAATCAATTCACTCGAAGACGTCTACCATGACCAATTGCAAGACCTTTGGAGCGCGAACAAACAGGCTTTGAGCGTGCTGACGGAACTTGGTCAAGCCGCATCGGACACCGATCTGTCCAAAGCGCTGATCGCGGGGTCCAACGGGATCAACGAGGGGATGGAGAAGGTTGCAGAGATTTGCAGCAAGCACAACATCGACCCTAACGGTGAGCATTGCAAGGGCATGGAAGGTCTTGTTGCCGAAGCCAAAGCACACGTCCTGAATGCGGACTTTGGGGACGATGCGTCACGCGACGCGATGATCATCACGCAATATCAGCGCATGGTGCACTACGCGCTTGCTGGCTACGGCTGCCTGACAGCCTTTGCCAACCGCCTCGGTCATGATGAAGATGGCGCTATCCTTCAAGACTGTCTGAACAAGACATATGACGGTGACCGGACGATGACGAGCATCGCAACAGGTGGCGTGAACGCCAGCGCGGCTTGATTATTCTAACGGTACGAAACGCGTAACGAGTACACAGCGGCGGTGAACGTTATCATCGCCGCTGTTTTTTTGTGCTGCGTCAGGGGTCGCATCGGTTTTCTGGGCCTGAACTACGGGTGTTGGGACAGGTCCAAGAGGCCACGTCGAGGATGCACCCAATAATGGTCTCGTGCGATCGCGCCCAAGGTCGTGCGGCGGAGTTCGGACGCAGCGCAAGTTTGATGCAGAACGAACTGTCAATCCTTCCCTTTTCATATTGGTCGAACATTGTCTTGGAACCTTTAACCGCTCTGGGCCGTTCACAAGGTGTAGCAAAAACCGAGGTTTAAAGTGGCAAAGATCAAAGAAGGGGACGAGGTGCAGTGGGCGTGGGGCAGCGGCACTGCGACAGGTAAAGTGCAATCGATTTTTGCAGAAAAGACCACGCGTAAGATCAAAGGAACCGAGGTTACCCGCAATGGTTCGCAAGATGATCCCGCGTTATACATCAAGCAGAAAGATGGCGACGCGGTTCTGAAGTTATCATCCGAAGTCGACAAATTGTGAGCAGACAACTGGTATATGTGTCGGACGCAGATCCGGGCATTTCTCGGCGTCGCCGTGGGCGGGGTTTTTCCTATATTGCTCCTGATGGCACGACCATCGCGCGCGGCGCTGAACGCAAACGTATCGATGCCTTGGCGATCCCACCCGCATATGAAGACGTTTGGATTTGCGCTCAACACAACGGCCATCTGCAAGCAACCGGGCGGGATGTGCGCAAGCGCAAGCAATACCGCTATCACGTGAAATGGTCGGCCGCGCAGTCTGATACGAAGTTCGGTCAACTCGCAGCCTTTGGTGAGGCCCTGCCCACCATCCGAGCCCGCGTTGATCGTGATCTCACGGCTGATCCTGGTGACATGGAATTCGCCCTGGCAGCCGCCACGACACTGATTGACCGCTCAGCCCTTCGGGTGGGGCATCCGGAACATGCGCAGCAAAACGGAAGCTACGGAGCGCTGACACTGCGCAGGCGTCACCTGTCGCTGAACGATGACAACATCGAGCTTAACTTCAAAGCGAAGGGTGGACAAAAGGTAAGGACAGTTGTGACGAACCGGAAGCTGCAACGGTTGCTGCATCTGGCGCATGACCTGCCCGGCGCGACCTTGCTCACTTGGGTTGATGACGCAGGTGAGCCGCATACCTTGTCCTCCCACCAGCTGAACGCATACCTCAAGGAAGCCGGGGGCGGCGCAGAAATTACCGCAAAGACCTTTCGCACATGGGCAGGCACGCTGGCCGCATTCCTGCGCGCTGAAAAGGGCGATGCAACGATCAAAGACATGGCCACCGCAGCGTCAGAACGTTTGCACAACACGCCGACGGTAGCGCGCAACAGCTACATTCACCCAGCGGTCATTGACTTGGCCGGGCAACCCGCAAAAACGTTTGACGCCGTCAAGCGCAACGGTCTGTTCGCTGCCGAACAGCGGCTTTTGGGTCTTCTTGCCACGCAATAGCACCCCCGATTTCGATTCACCATTGTCTGTTCGACACCTGTTCTGAGGATGCGCCTCTTGGCCAATACCAAAACAAAAATCCTGACTGAGGGCCCCATTTGGAAAGCCCTGACCATTATGTCCGCCCCCATGGCCCTTGGCATCTTCTCAGTCATCGCTGTCGGTCTAGCTGACGCGTATTTCTTGGGTCAGGTCAGTGGTGCGGCCCTTGCTGCGGTGGGGTTCATTTACCCTGTAATCACCGCGCTGACATCTCTTTCCATCGGATTGAGCGCAGGTGCCAACGCAGCCCTATCGCAGAAAGTCGGCGCGGGTTCGAACAAAGAAGACGTACAGCGTTTGGCGCTGCACGCCATTGGGTTGGGCTGCGTGCTCTCTGTGGTTCTGGCCACAGCCGTATGGCTTGCCTTCCCTGTGGCATTCGGGGCTTTGGGCGCAAAAGAAGATGTTGCCAAAGAAGTCGCAGAATACATGCCGCTCTGGTCGCTGTCGCTGCCGTTCCTCGTGGTTATGATGGTCACGAATTCTGTGTTTCGCGCCCACGGAGACGGCGCCACGTCTGCTGCCATCATGATCGTGGCGGCCTTTTTCGGTATCGCCCTGAACCCGATATTTATCTTTGGATGGGGCCCAATCCCCGAAATGGGAACAGCCGGTGCGGCGATGTCCACTTTGATTGGGAGGGTTGTTGCAGTTGGGATAGCACTATGGATCGCGTGGCAGCGCGGCCTCTTAGGTGTCTGCGGGAACGTTCTGACTGGCGTTTTCGCCAGTGCGCGCACCATTCTGAAGGTCGGATTGCCCGCGGCGATGTCTAACGCGATCAATCCGGCGGGTATGGCGCTCGTCACTGCGGCCGTCGCCACGGTCGGGGATGACGCAGTTGCCGGTTTCGGCGCAGCGGGGCGCGTACAATCAATTTTGTTGGTCCCACTTATGGCCTTGTCAGCGGGGATCGGACCGGTTGTGGGGCAGAACTGGGGAGCCAAAGAAACAGAGCGGGCACAATCCGCGACGGTATGGGCCTTTAGGTTCAGTCTCGCCTATGGGGCGGCAATCGCACTTGTTTTGGCGCTGTTCGCAACCCCTATTGCGGGGCTTCTGGCCGCAAGCGAAAGCGATCAGGAATACGCAGCAAGCTATCTGCGCATCGTGGGCTTTACATTGTTTGGGTATGGAATGGTTGTGATCGTGAATGCCGCGATGAACGCCAGAGACAAAGCGGTGTGGTCCATGTCCCTCAGCCTTGGCCGTATATTCGCAGTCTATCTTCCGCTTGCGTGGATCGGCGTGGTGGTGTTTGGGTATATGGGGATCGTCGTCGCTGCTGCTTTGGCAAACCTTTTTGGTGCTGCTGCAGCCGTATTCGCAGCCCGAAGAACCAGTCTTTTGTCATTTGATAAGATATCATCGGCCATTCCGGCACAAAGACCGGGTTGAACGATGATTGCGGTTCTTGTCGCCCAACCCTTAAGTACCATTTATTCAACGGACAGCGCAGAAAACCGCGCAAGGCAGCTCAGGCGACAGTATCGCGAAAGACAACCCGTTACTGCATCCAGATAGCGGGAATCGCGGAAAAGCTGATCGCGAGCCAGCTGCTGTGCCCATCGTCGAGGCACAGTTTGCGTAGTGGGATTGGAGCCGAACCCGGAACGCTTAAGTTGATCCCGAAATTCAGCCTTTCCCGAAATTTATACGTTTGTTTGGAACAACAACAACTGCTCAGCGGTTGTAAATAGACATACAAACGCTTGGAGGCTCAGAATGACGCAGATATCCACTACCAATCCTGCGACGGACAAGACGATCAAAACCTACGAGCTTATGTCCTCCAACGAGGCATTCGATAAACTCGAAAACTGTCACAATGCCTTTCTGGACTGGCGGACCAAAAGCCATGCAGACCGCGCAACCTATCTGCGCGATATCGCATCAGCGTTGCGGAACGACACCGAGGCTCTGGCCGCTCTGATGTCTGAAGAGACGGGGAAACTGCTTCGGGACGGCAAGACGGAGGTGGAACTCTGCGCGCAGATTTTCGAGTATTCCGCTGAGCATGGCCCCGCCACCTTGGCTGACGAAGACCGCACCCATAGCGGCGGCGACAAAAACGGGATCGTCGCCCATTGCCCGATTGGCGTCATTTACAGTATCCAGCCGTGGAATTTTCCGATCTATCAGCCGGTGCGCGTTCTCGCCGCGAACCTGATGGCTGGCAACGGCGTCATCCTGAAGCATGCGTCCGTCTGCACGGGGAGCGGGCTGAAGCTGCGTGACCTTTGCCTCGAAACGGGGTTGCCGGAAGGATTGTTTGATGTCGTGATCGTCGACCATGACACGTCTGACGCCATGATAGAGCACAAGCTGGTGCGGGGCGTCACAATGACGGGCAGCGACGCAGGTGGGCGGCACATCGGCCAGCTCGCCACCAAGAACCTGAAGAAATCAGTGCTGGAGCTGGGCTCAAACGACGCCTATCTGGTGCTTGAAGATGCCGATATTGAACTTGCCGTCAAAACCTGTGTGCAGGGTCGGCTGTACAATAACGGTCAAACCTGTGTGTCTGCGAAACGCTTTGTTGTGACCGAGCCCGTCTACGACGCATTTGTCGGCGCCTTTGTTGAGCAGATGGAGGCGATACGTATGGGCGATCCGACGGATCAGGACACAGAGCTTGGCCCATTATCAAGCGCGGAGCAGTTCGAGACGGTCAGCGAACAGGTCTCGCAGAGTGTCAAAGGCGGCGCTGAAATTCTGTGCGGCGGGACGGCACCGGATCGCACAGGCCAATACTACCCCGCGACCGTGCTGGCGAATTGCCAGCCGGGGACGCCCGCCTATGACGACGAGATTTTCGGACCGGTTGCCGCTGTGATCAAAGCTCGCGACGACGCCGATGCCATGCGCATTGCCAATGACAGCCGGTACGGGCTGGGCGGTGGCATCTTTAGCAAAGACGAGGACAAAGCCCTCAGACTGGCGCGCGACCATTTTGATACCGGCATGGTCCGCATCAATTCGTTCGGCGCCGCAGATCCGAACATGCCGTTCGGCGGTGTGAAAGATTCAGGTTTCGGCCGCGAACACGGCGGCTTCGGCATGAAAGAATTCGTCAACACCAAGGCCATCTACCTGCCCTGAGGCACCACCTCACGGCGGAGAGGCCGCAATTGACCTGAAATCAGAAAGCGCATCCGATGATCAAAATACATTGCCTTGCCTACTCCAGGGCGACCCGGCTTATTTGGCTTATGGAGGATATGGGGCAGCCCTATGATCTGGTCCAATATGATCGAACAGACCAGTTTCACGCACCGGACGCTTTGAAAAAGGTGCATCCTCTGGGCAAATCACCAGTCCTTGAAGACGGCGATTTGATGCTGGCAGAGTCCGCGACCTGCTTGCGGTATCTTGTGGATAAATTCGGCGACAAAACGCACCGCCCCCAGGGTGCACCCGACGATATCCGACACGAAGAGCTTCTCGATTACGTCGAGGGCTCCTTTGCCGGCGTCTGCATGGATGTCATGATCCCCATCCTCAAAGGCGATGAGCCGTCGGATGCCGCGCGCGGCAAGCTGCGCAAGCACCTGAATTACATCGATCAACACCTGCCTCGAACCGGTCTGTTATTTGGCGAAACAGCCTGCCTCGCGGACATCCAGTTTTCCTACCTTCTCGCGAATCTGGACGGGAATGGGTTTCTCGATAGCCACCCACGCATCAAGATGTACTGGGGTGATCTGCAAGAACAGCCCGGCTTCAAAGCGGCAACAATCATTGCGGGCCCAATGGCACCCGATCCCTGAACCCATCCAATCCGACCATGTCACTCACATTTGAAAGGAAGCTTCATGCTACCAACACCCCGCACGTTTTCTCATATTGGACTATCCGTCCCGGACCTTGATGCAGCCGTTAAGTTCTACTCCGAGGTTCTGGGATTTTACACGATTATGCCCCCGACGGACGTGACAGAAGACGACAGTGATATCGGCATAATGTGCACCGATGTCTTTGGCGCAGGCTGGGGCCATTTGCGCATTGCGCATCTGGCTACGGCAGATCGGATCGGGTTCGAGTTGTTCGAATTCGACGGGAACGAAGCGCCGCAGGACAATTTGTCGTTTCGCAAACACGGCATGTTCCACTTTGCCATTCAGGATCCGGACCTTGAGGGTTTACTGGCCAAAATCGTTGCCGCCGGCGGCAAGCAACGAATGCCGGTGCGTGAGTACTTTCCCGACAAGAAGCCTTACCGCATGGTCTATGTTGAAGATCCGTTCGGCATCGTGTTCGAAATCTATAGCCACAGCTATGAGTTGACCTATTCAGCGGGCGCTTATTCCCCGACCGAATAACACTCTATTCACCCAACAAGAGGAGCTTCCGTCATGAAGGCAGCCATTATTCGTGATTACAACACCGAGATCGAAATCGCCGACATCGCGGCACCTGAGTTGCATGACGATTCCGTTCTGGTTGCCGTTCATGCGGCAAGCGTAAACCCTATTGATTACATCCTTCAGTCAGGCGCGATGAAGGACAACATCCCGCTGGAATTCCCGCATGTCATGGGGTTCGATGTGTCTGGTGAGATCATCGCGTTGGGCAAAGACGTCTCTGGCTTCAAGGTAGGCGATGCGGTCTTCGCACGCGCTAACCAGCAAGATGCAGGCGCCATCGCGCAGATCGCACGTGTTAAGGCAGATGAACTGGCCCTGAAGCCCGTCAATATAAGCCATGCGGAGGCTGCGTCGGTGCCGCTGGCGGGTTTGACAGCGTGGCAGGCGTTGATCAGCAAAGGGAGATTGAAGAAAGGCGACAAGGTTCTCATCCATGCCGGGTCGGGCGGTGTCGGCACCCTGGCCATTCAGATTGCCAAACACTTCGGTGCGGACGTCGCGACGACGTGCAGCCCACGCAACGCGGATTTGGTTCGCAAACTGGGCGCAGATACTGTCATCAACTACAGAGATCAGTCCTTTGAGGACGAGCTGTCAGACTACGACATCGTATTGGATATGATGGGCGGCGAAATCCTGAACCGCTCGTTTCAAGTTTTGAAAAAGGGCGGTGCGCTTATCTCGATCAAGGGACAGGACACAGACAACCTCGCGCAAGAGCATGATGTACGCTTCGAATGGTTTTTTATGGAACCGGACGGTGTGATGCTGGCCGACCTTAGCAAGCTTATCGAAGACGGGATCGTCAAGCCCGTCATCGACAAAACCTATCCAATGGAGGCTACGGTCGATGCCTACGCGTACCTGAAAGACGGTCATGCGGTCGGGAAAATCGTGATTTCAATTCCCCCAATAGAGCACTGGTAAGTGACTGCAGTACGCGGATCAGAAACGGCTCGCGTACCGCATCTGAGTTATTTCATAGCCCGGAAAGAGCGTTGAGCGCTGCGGTCAAAAATCCGCACGCAGCCCTGCCCGAAACTAACGCGCGGTTATCAGGTTCTGTGCGTGACAAATGGCTCTGGAGCGTGGAACCAACTCCCTCGCAAATCGTTGTCCATGGTGACACTTAGGGATGGCAGATAGTATGCGGGACGACACGTTTGATACGATTGTAATAGGAGCGGGCTCGGCAGGCTTAGCGTTTGCGCGGACAGCTGCCGATCTTGGCGCACGGGTTCTTTTGATTGAACGTGATGCACTCGGTGGCACTTGCGTAAACCGGGGTTGCGTCCCCAAAAAGATACTATGGGTCGCAGGACGGACCGCGCGGTCCATCGCGCAAGCTGCCGATCAGGGGATCGCAGAATCAAGTTCAATCAACTTCCCGGCGCTAATCAGGAAACGCGACGCCCATATCGCCGATATTCGCGCCTCTTTCGCGGACCAGCTTACGGAAAAAGGCGTTTCTGTCAGACGCGGCGAAGCAACAGTGTGCAACGCCAATACTGTTGTGGTTGGAGATGAAACCTATCACGCGCAGCATCTTGTTTTGGCGACCGGGGGACGTCCAGCCCGGATGGAGATTGAAGGCGCGGAGCATCTGCAGAACAGCGATGATGTGCTGTCATGGGAGGCGCGTCCAGAACACCTCGCAATCATCGGGGGTGGTTACATCGGGTGCGAGTTTGCCGCAATTTTCAGAGCTCTTGGTTCTGAGGTGACGCTGATCCACAACGGACCAAACATTCTTGATAAATTTCCGAAGGACCTCGCCCTACATGCGCAGTCAGGACTGCGCGAAACTGGCATTTCGATTCAAACGAATGACAGCGTAACAGCCATCAAAAAAGACGACACGCTAAAATACTTTTGCAAATCTGGTAGAATGGGTACTGCCGATGTTGTTGTCGCGGCGTCCGGGCGCTCCCCGAACATTGACCAGCTGGGCGAGTTTGTGAAAGCTCTGAAAACCGCAGAAAGTGGTGCTCTGGCAATATCTGACCAATTTCAAACCAGCTGCGCTGGCGTTTATGCTATTGGTGATGTGGCTGACAGGTTGCCTTTGACCCCTGTTGCCACGGCGGATGGTACGACGTTGGCGCATATGTTGCACGGCCAGGGTGCCACTGTTGCGAACTTGGATCTGGTGGCGACGACAGCCTTCGTTTACCCGCCAGCCGCTTTCGTTGGCAGCACGAACAACACTAAAGGGAAGAGCGGCACCGTTACTCCGCTCGCGCAGAACGTGCTGGGCCAGTCCTCACATGATCCCGATTTCTATCAGCTTAGCGTTACGAGAAAAACAAAACGTTAACAGGTGCTGCAATCGCCGCAGAGGGGGCAGAAGACCTCATCGCAATGGCCAGTGCGCTTATCGCGGCCAAGGCTTCGGCAGACGCGTTCACTGACGCGACACCGGTCCATCCCTCATTTGCGGAAGAGTTTTTCTCAAATACACAAACGCAAGAACAGTCTCACTGATGTCATGCAAGCAGGCCGTCATTACCGACGGCTGCTAAACACTCGGTGCACGGTTTTTGGAGCGAAAACAGGGTTGAGTGTCAGGCGCTGTAGTTAGCTGCCAAATCGGGCCGTACGGGCCAGCAACATAAGAACTGGGGGCCTTGTGCAAGACATGGATCGCACGAAGGTCTGCACAGCTATCGGCATAACGGCGCATTCCCTGATCTGAAAACAAACCGGCAACGGCCAAGGCAAAAGCATCGATGAACGGGGGTAGCACAGGCGAAAGCAGCCGGTGGAGATCAGCGCGCCGCTCCGGGCAGGAAATGACGCTGGTGATGTCATCATTCGTTCGCCAAGCTGCCGGACCGGAAATTTGCCCATGACCATGTGAAAAAAAGGACGGCTTACTCGCTCGCCCTGCGGTACGTGGATCTTGGTTCACAACGATTAGCCAAGGCCTGCAAATCCCTATTCAGCGCAGACCCGAACTTGTTAAGCTTTTGCTGACTCTAACTCGCCGTTCAAGCAAAAGACCCGGGGCAAGCCGCCCCAGGTCCTCATGTCTGCGATCAGCTTGGCTTAGCTGCCGTTATAAGTCGGCATTTCTTCCAGCTGTTCTTTCGTGGCATCTACGTAGACGCGCAGTTCACCGCCGTCGCGCGCACGCGTGATGGTTAGGCTGTCCATATTCGTCGCCACCGATTTCTCGCCAAGGCCAAGGAAACCGCCGACGTCCAGTACCGCTTGTTGCAGCTCACCCTTCTCGTCGACGATCAGCTCGGACACTTCGCCGATCCACTCGTCGTTGGTATCGTACAGCGGTGCACCGACCAGCATCTCAGTGGTCAGCTCGCTCGCGTCGAAACGCTCAAAACCGTCGCGGGAAATCTCTGGCGCGGTCAAGTTCTTGGCCGTGCGCTCCACATCGTCTGCCGCTTCGTTTGCAGACTGTTCAATATACGCGGCAGTCGCCAGCGCGGACTCCTTGGCGTCAGCTGCTGTTTCCTCAGCTGATTGGCTGACGTCCTTGGCGGTCTCAGTCACGGACTGTTTGACAGATCCTGCGGTTTGCGTGGCCGTCGCTTTGGCTTCGTTCCACTTGGCCGAAGTCCATGCGCCGATCTGGTCGAAATCAAACGGCTCTGCTTCTTCCAACATCTCCTGACTTGCGGAGAAGGCAAGGAAGTAGCTGCCAGCGTCGTCTTCGTCAGCGATAAACTTCAACTCGTCGAAGTTCACGGCAACAGTCTTTTCGCCGATGCCGAGGAACCCACCAATATCGAGCAGAATGGATTTTGTCTTCCCGTCGCGGGACATGATGACGTCGCTGACCTCACCAATGTCATCCCAGTCGCTGTCGATTTCAGCCATAGGTTCGGTTTCGATATCTGCCGTGCTGGTGTACACGCGCATACCAATCAGGTCAGATGCGAGCAGATCGGCAGACGATGCGCTGCCTTCTTCGTAGTTCATAAACACGCTGTCCGACTTCGCGTCATAGGCCGCGACAGGCATCGCAGTGGCGAGAACAAGGGCTGTTGTTGTCATGAGGTTTTTCATGGTTTTATTCCTCCGTGGTTTGCATTTCCGGCTCAGGGCCGATTACTGTACCAACACGAGGCAAGCCGACATTGTTCCAAACTTTTTTCCGCGATGGTTTTCGCAGAGGTCGCCGCGGGAACATTTCAACCTCTTGGCGCATTGTCCGTATAAGATAGACAGGTGAAGGGTGTTGAGCATTCGCCACGCTGCGGAAAACGAAATGAAAGAAACATGAAATTCAATAGCTTAACTGCTTGCTTGGCACTGGTACTGTCAGTTTTCCTTGCATGCGGGGCAGGTCAGGGCGTTGTTATGGCTCAGACGACCGAGCCCTCTGCCGAAGATACCCCTGTCGCCCCCGAACAACAGGTAGAAATCGAGCCCGTTGCCCCCGACACGGCCATCAAACGCCGCATCGAAAGCATCCTTACTGCGACCGGCTGGTACACGAACCTGTCCGCCGCAGTGGATGAAGGGGTCGTCTTCCTTGATGGCTCCGCAGGGTCGGGCGCGCATCGGACATGGGCCCGCGATCTGGCGCAGAAAACATCAGGCGTCGTGGCTGTAGTTAACCGTATCACCGTCGACGACGGGCCGGTGTGGTCGCTTACGCCCGCTCTCACCGAGCTTGAACGACTGGCTGAGAAGTCGGTCACCGTTTTACCTTTGCTATTGCTCGCCGTCCTGGTGCTGCCGCTGGCATGGTACGTCGCGAGCTTCGTGTCAAAACTGGCCCGCTGGTTACTGCAGGACCGCATTCAATCACCCTTCCTGCGTCAGGTCGTGTCACGTGCCATCGCCTTTCCGGTGTTTCTTTTGGGCCTCTACATCGTATTGCAGGTTGCAGGCCTCACCCAATTGGCTCTGTCGCTGGTGGGCGGTGCCGGGGTTATCGGCATCGTGATCGGTTTTGCTTTCCGCGACATCGCCGAGAATTTCCTCTCCAGTCTCATCCTCAGTGTCCGTCGTCCGTTCCAACGCGGTGATTTCATAAGCGTCGCCGGCCTCAGCGGCACAGTAAAAAGCATGACGACACGCAGTACGCTGCTGACGTCTGTTGAGGGCAATGAGATTCACATCCCCAATTCCACCGTTTTCAAGAACGTTATCGAAAACTTCACGTCCTCGCCCAATCGCCGGGGCGAATTTGTCGTGGGCATCGGATATGATGCGGGGATTGCCGATGCGCAAAGCATCATCCTCGATGCCCTCAACGCCCATGACGCCGTCTTGGCGGAGCCTGAACCGATGGTCCTTGTTGATGTGCTAGGCGCGTCGACTGTGAACATCCGTACTTACTACTGGTTCAATGGGCATATGATATCGCCGATCAAACTGAAATCGGCGCTGCTGCGCGCCGTCAAATCCGCCCTGACTGTTGAGGGGATTTCGATGCCCGACGAAGCACGCGAGGTCATCTTTCCCCAAGGCGTGCGCGTGCTGGAGGGGCGCAGTGAAGACGCCTTGCCCCAGACCACTGCCCAGCCGGACCGACCCGTCGCAGAACCGACCTCAAGCGAAGGCGAAGGTGATCTGCTTAGCGATGAACTCCCGGTTGACACAGACGCGCAGGAAGCGGCTCCAGCGGATTTGCTGGATAACCGTTGAACATCCGATGCAGTCGGTGGTGTACTCAGACCGGCCCATACGTCGTTTTCCGCCATCGCGCCCAGCCCAACAGTGGCATGGAACTTGCACGCGCCTCCGTAAAAAAGGTGTTGCACTGCGCCAGATCAGGGCATCCCAAATGTTGGCCACACGAAGGGGTGGCTTCCCTGGGGTCAGGCGACGGGTCGCACCAGATCATAGGGTGATTAGTCTGTGCGCGCGGCGGGTTGGCCAGATGTTGCGTCGCCCGGCTTGTTCAGCTCATCAGATAGCAGCGATACGACAGCTTGCGTGAGCTCTTCCTGACTGAAGGGTTTGTTCAAATACACCCATCCCCACGTGGACGCTTGGTCGTTCGCATCAAATGCAATGACCCGCCGGTTGACGAGCCATTCGGCATCTTCGGGTGAGACAGAAAAAGTACCGTCGACATTTGCAGAAACAAGGACCAACTGCGGATCACGCTTTTGATTGCTCGCGGACCGCGCCTCAGCGACATTCGTGAATACGGAGCAAACAGCCGACGGCAACACAGCATTGAGCGTCAGGACCATGTCCTGAGACACGAACAGATTCCGTTCAACGACGTAAATATGAAGCTGATCCGTCATGACGATACCCTTTTCTGTGCGCCGCTGACTATCGCGCGCCTGAAAAGGCCCTGCATTAAACTATGACATAGCAAGTGGACTAAACCTGCCAAAATTCGGTTGACCTTGCGGCACCTACGAAGGCTGCATCAGCACTTACAACGGCGGAATGCTGCGGCGTATCGTGCGATCTGGATATCGGGTGCGGTTTGGCTGATGACATCCCGCGTCATGGAACCAATCCCATTATGTTTAAGCATGGATAGATCCGGCCTGCGCGCCGCCTTGGACAACAGCCCCCGATCGCGCCATACTCAGTCGCGAGAGGGATAGCTTTCTGCCTTCTGTAACACACGCGGCCAAGGGCGCGTCACCGTAAGAAATTATTACACTCCCAACAGATGGACTTTTGACAACCGAAGGATGGAACAGGCGCCGTAGCTTGCGCGTTGTCGAGAAAAGGGGTCTGGCCAGATCAGCCGGCTCAATTCTTGATTTTGTGGAAGACGCAGAGCGGTATGGTACAGAATTCTGAACGCAGCAGTTTGACGGAGACGGTTGAGACAATCGTAGAGGCAAGCCAGCAAGGGGATGAAACCACGGTTTCTGAAATCTCCGACGCTGTTGGGCGCACTTCTCACCTCACGGCCATCCTGTTTGCCGCCTCTCTTTCAGCTACTCCGCTCAGCGGCGTCCCTGGGTTGTCTACCGTTTGTGGCCTCATCATAGCCACTTGTGCGGCACAGGCCCTCTTGGGTCGTAAAAAAATCTGGCTGCCCGGTTTCTTGCGGCGCAAGAAAGTTCCCAATAAGCGACTGGGGGATGCGCTGGCGTGGTTGGGCAAAGGCGCCGCCTACCTTGATGGCGCGACGCAAACACGGTTCCGACCGCTGGTTCGTGGCGCTGCCCGAAAGATGCTTTTAAGCCTGTTTTTAGTTGGCGGTCTCATGATGCCCATACTTGAGTTTATCCCCTTTTCGGCCTCAATTGTTGCGGGGACAATCGCGTTTTTCAGCGCGGCCCTGCTGACGCGAGACGGGCTGTGGGTGGCATGGGGGATGGGCCTGATCGGACTTGCAGCGACGGGAGCCGTCTGGGCATTCTGACCTTTTAGCGGCTCTTGGAGCCGAATGCGCACGTATCCCGTGTTTTCTGCTCGGGCAAACCGTCATGCATTGGCCTGTGACCAAGCATCCCAAGGGTGGGCGTTGCGAGGATCAAAGGTTCCGGTGTCTGTCGCGAGTGTGCGGCAGTGGAGTTGTTTATTGTTGCGGGTGCAAAAAAGGCGGCCCTTGCAAGCCGCCTTTCAAACGCACCACACCGGCATTAGATCGCTTGGTCAAGCTCTTCGCCAGCGCTCTGGATGTCTTGGCCAACGCCCTTGGTGGTTTCGCAGGCTGCCAGCGCTGATACTGCGATAACGAGTGCTACAATTCTAAACATGATGTGTTCCTTCTAAGTGTTTGATACCCATAGAACGCTCGATCGTCAGGTTTTGTTCCGTTTGGCGCCGTTTTTTTTGTATTGCGTCAGACGGCGGATCTTTTTCCCGGCTGTCCGGCCGTGATCTATCGGGTGCTCGCGGCCCATCACAGTGTCGGAGCCGGGGTTTGCGCATTGGCTGCTGCGTTCAGTTCAGCAGCCAACAGGGCGGTGTAGCCATGCGCAGGCCGTATCTTGCTTTCCGTGTACTCAGGTTAAGCAGCCTTATCCTGTGCGCCTTGCTCGCGCACCGGGATCGGCTCATTGAACGTGAGCGTGCGATAGGGAAACGGGATTTCGATACCGGCGTCATCAAGCGCGCGTTTTACGGCTGCGACCACTTGGTCGCGCGACGTTCTGATGTCGAGCGGTTGCGAGCCTGTCCACCATGTCACCTCGAAATTGATCGAAGAGGCCGCAAACTCTTGTGCGAAAACCTGAACATCCTTGACGTCATTTCGAACCGAATCCACCTCGCGCACGGCGGCCTCAATCACAGAGCGGGCGTCGTCGACGTTTTCGCCGTACGCCACGCCGCAAATGATGGTGGTGCGCCGCAGGTCGCGGTTGGTACGCACAGTAACCGGGTTTTGAAAAAGAAGATGGTTGGGCACAACAACAAGCTGGCCATCGGTCTGGCGCACGTGCGTGTCGCGGATGGTGATCTCTTCGATCTGGCCTTCGATGTCGTCACATTCAACGTGGTCCCCGATCGCAAATGGTTCGCGCAACAGAATGAGAATGCCGGCGAGAAAGTTCTCGAAGGTGTCTTTGAAGGCGAAACCAATGGCGACAGACCCCAGTCCCAATGTGGTCAGAGCCTTACCGGGCGTTATGGAAGGAAAAACGATTGCAAGCGCGATGAGCGTTCCCATCAACCACAATCCGGTGCCCGCCAGCATGGACAGAACGTCCGTCAGGTTCTTGCGCATGCGCGTCTTGCTGCCCAGCTTGCGGATGAACGCGCGGGCGAGCGTGACCGCACCCCACGTCAAGAATATCAAGAACAAGGCGGCACCAAGTTTCGGCAAAGATCCGACCAAACCATCCCAATAGGTGATCAGACTTTCCTGCGCTGTGGTGAGCATTTCTTCCCAAGACATATTGTATCCTTTTGCTTCTGTGGGAACGCATGGCGGTCGGAATTGTTCCGCTCAACCAAGTAAGAGCGTCATTCAGCATCCTGGGTGAGGGCAACGGAATCGCAGATGTTGAGCAACCCAACAGACGGCATCGCCAGACCACAGGCGATCCCGATGGCTCCAGTGCCGTAGATGGCGGCCCCGCTGAGACCTTGGATCACGCGGGTGGGATCGCTGTTGAGATCCGGCGATGCGCGCGCCACTTGGTTTGTCTTTCCACCTCGCGATCGATACCGACGATCAGACGAAACGCAAAGCAGCACTGAGGCGTGGCATAATTCCCGTTTGCCCGACCCCGAACTTGCGGGTTCTCATGCGTTGGGCGGGCTCTCGCCGGAAGCTCAGATAACGGGACGCACCCGCATCTGTTCCAACTCCATCCCAGCGACATCGGCAAGTTGCTCAACGTCGTGGATCACCAGCTTGCCCTCGGACCAACTGGCCAATTGCCGCTCTCGCAGACGCGCGAGCGTCTTGTTGGTGTGCACGAGTGAAAGACCCAATGCATCTGCCAGATCTTGCTGTTTAAAGGGCAGCGGCATCGTGTCATTTTGCACCATGTTGAGCGCGTCGCCCTTGCGGAACAGCTGCACAAGTGCCCATGCCACACCTGCAATCGCGGAGCGTTGGCCGACAGTCGTCAGTGCTTCGCCAAGAAAATGCTCCTGGGAGGCGGCAAGCCATGTGACATCGAACGCCCGCTCAGTCGAATTGCGAAAAAAGTCATAGAAGTCTTTGCGGTCGAAAACGCACAACGTCATATGTGTTGATGCCTCGACCGAATGGCCCATTTCTCCGATTAAACCCGCCTGCAATCCAATAAAATCGCCGGGGAAAATGAAGTTTACAACTTGGCGACGGCCATTGGACAGCACTTTGTAGCGCAGGCCCATGCCCCGCAGTGCTGTGTAAATTTGAGGCGCGTTAGAACCCTCAGCCAAGATCGGCGTACCCGGATCAACTGCCAGCTCGCCGGATTTGAACCGCTGCGTTTTCTCCGTTTCTTCACGCGTCGTCTTTTGGAAAATCTCATGCCGCCTTAAAGGACATGCCTTGCAGTCAGTAACCATGTGTTCTCCGTTCATTTCAGTCAGTGCAAAACGCGTCACACAGGAATTTGTTCCACCCAATCTCGCTATGGCCCGTGCCGGGGGTCAGGTGTACCGACGCCAAATTTCCGAAGCAGGTCCGGAACATATACAGCGCGTCAGTTGTTGGGGGGTTGAGCAACTTTTGAGGAAGTATGACAGATCGCCATCAATTAACCAAAGAATTCATCGGCCAGATCACCGCCCGAAACCCGAATGAGCCTGAATTCCTCCAAGCCGTTTCAGATGTGACGCAGGACGTTATTACCATTGAGAAAAACAATTCTGACTGGGCTGCTGCGAAGGTGATGGAGAGGTTGACAGAACCCGACCGTGTGATCTCGTTTCGGATCACGTGGATGGATGACGCGGGCATGGTGCGAATAAATCGGGGTTGGCGGGTACAGACATCCAACGTCATCGGCCCTTACAAAGGCGGTCTGCGGTTTCATCCGTCGGTGACCCCGTCCATTCTGAAGTTCCTCGGCTTTGAACAGGTGTTCAAGAATGCACTGACCGGCCTACCGTTGGGCGGTGCCAAAGGGGGCTCAGATTTTGATCCGGCGGGCCGCAGCGATGCTGAGATCATGCGATTTTGTCAGGCGTTCATGGCGGAACTCGCCCGCTACATCGGGCCGGACATTGACATACCGGCAGGTGATATCAACGTAGGCACGCGAGAAATCGGCTGGCTGTTCGGCGCGTATAAAAAGATCAGTGGTGCCTTTCACGGCGCGCTGACCGGAAAGGCGCAGTCCTTCGGCGGCAGCGCAATGCGCACCGAGGCGACAGGCTATGGTCTGATCTATTTCGTGCAGGCGATGTTGTCTCAGGCGAACCGGAGCTTGGAGGGCACGCGCATAGCAATTTCCGGCAAAGGGAACGTGGCATCACATGCCGCCGAAAAGGCTATCTGTGAGGGCGCGCATGTGGTTTCCCTGTCCGACACAGCCGGCACACTGCTGGCTCTTGATGGCATGTCGCTGGATGCAGTCGCTTGGGTTCAAGCGCGCAAGGCAGCGGGCGAGGACATTGCGCAGCCACCGCAACATCTGGGTCTTGAGTTTTTTGAGGGCGCATTGCCCTGGAGCACAACGGACTACGACATCGCATTGCCCTGCGCCACGCAGAACGAGGTGGACGAGGCGGCCGCCAAGGATATCTGCAACGCAGGCGCATGTCTGCTGGCGGAGGGGGCAAACATGCCACTGGAATCCCGAGCGCTGGCGCAGATCCGCAAAGCAGGCTTGATCTACGCTCCCGGCAAGGCGAGCAACGCGGGCGGGGTTGCCATCTCCGGTCTGGAGATGAGCCAGAACGCACATCGGCGCTTTAGCACAGCCGAGGAAGTGGACGCATCGCTTAAGTCGCTGATGCGGGGCATTCATGACCGCATTCTTGCTGAGGAAGACGGCAGCACGATCACTGATTATGCACGCAGCGCCAATGTCGCCGCCTACCGTCGGGTCGCGGATGCGGTATCTGCCATGGGGGCCATGTGATGAACGTTGCAGAATTGTTGGTTGCAGGGTTGGAAGAGGCCGGTGTCACCACCGCCTATGGCGTTCCGGGCGAAGAAAACACCCATTTGATGCAGGCGCTGGAAACGTCGTCCATCGATGTGGTTCTGACCCGGCATGAACAGGCCGCAGCATATATGGCGAGCGTGCATGCCCGGCTTACGGGGCATCCTGCGCTGTGTTTCGCGACACTTGGACCGGGGGCCACGAACCTGATGACAGGAGTGGCCGATGCGCATTTAGACCATGCGCCCATGATTGTCGTGACAGGCCAAGGGGAGCGGGCGCGACTCAACAAGACAAGCTCGCACCAGTTAATTGATCTGGAACGTTTGTTCGAGCCAGTCACAAAGTTCAGCCGCACCCTGATGTGCGCAGAAGAGGTCAACGGCCTGCTCGCCGAGGCGATCCGCATTGCGCAGGAGCCAAACCCCGGCGCAGTGCATCTGTCCCTGCCGGAAGACTTGGCGCAAGCGAACACGACGATGAAACCGGTACCGGCCCCGCATCCTGCAACTGCTACGGCAGCCCCCAAGGCGATGGCGTCAGCACTTGATCTGTTGAAAAAGTCGCAGCGTCCGCTGATCATTGCGGGTGACGGTGTCGTCCGCGCCCGCGCCGCGCGCGACATGGCACAGTTTGCAACTCAGGCGAATATACCGCTTGCGACCACATTCATGGCCAAGGGCATATTGCCAGCAGATCACCCGCTGCATCTGCATTGTATCGGGCAACCTTTTGACGATCACATTGATGATGTAATCGACACACGCGATCTCATCATTGCTGTTGGTTTTGATCCTATCGAGGTGCCGCCCGCCGCTTTGACCTCTGGCGGAGACGTGCCGGTTTTGCATATCGCTGCATTACCAGCGACGTTGGAGCATGACTGGACCATCGCCTGCGATGTAGCCGGCGACATCGGCCAAAGCCTGCGCGGGTTGAGCGCAGCTATGAAGGGACACGTCTGGCCAGAGGATCCGGGCGTTGCCGAGTGTGTCAAACAGATCGCCGAGGCGCGTGGCCGCCCACGTGGCGGGCATGACAACGGGCTGCACCCTGCCGATGTGTTGCGCATTGTCGAACGCACGCTGGCCCGCGATACTTTGGTGTTGTCGGGTGTCGGCACCCATAAAATGGAAGTTGCCCGATATCTGGCGGCCAGCACCACGCGGCAGATCATCATCCCCAACGGTCTGGCGGGGATGGGTATCGCCCTGCCCGGCGCAATTGCGGCAGCCCGTCTGGGCCGTCACGGCCATGTGCTGGCCATTTGCGGGGATGGCGAGTTCATGATGAATGTGCAGGATATGGAAACTGCGGCGCGGCTGGGTCTGTCTTTCACTGTCCTCCTGTGGGAGGACGGCGGCTACGGCCTGATCAAAGCCAAGCAAGAAGCGGACACAGGCGATCACACCCCGCTGTCCTTTGGCAATCCGGACTGGCAGGCGCTGGCGCAGTCGTTCGGGTGGAAACACGTCCGGGTCGAAAACCTTGACGCGCTCGGGACCGCATTGGAGGACTATCGCTCGGGTTTGACGCTGATCACCTTGCCGATCGACTATCGGGATGCTTTGCAGCGCGACGAGACACCAGAGGTGCAGGTTGCGTGACGTTTCCCTTTGCCCGTTTCAAGCACCCGAGCCGCGTATCTGACACGCGGCTCGGTCGTATTTTGACCGGGTAATAGGGGGTTATTCAGCAGCCTGCGCCATGTCCTCATCTTCGGGCTCAAACTGTGAAACCCCGAAGACCAGCTGCAGCGTAAACGTGCCGTCGGCATCCGAAGTGGTCAGCTCTCCCTCGAGTTGGCTGGCGAAGGCACGCAGCAATCGGGAGCCAAGGCCGGTTCCCTCGACGTCATCAATGGCGGCATCAGTTGTATTTGCCACGATCAGTGTCACATGGGTGTCACCATCGCTGGCTCCAATTGCCCCATTCTTCAAACTGACGGTGATACGCGGTGTATCGCTGCCAACGTATTTAAGAGCATTTGTGACCGCTTCGGACACAAACATCGACAGGGGCATTGCCTGATCGGGGTACAGCGCAACCGGCGAAAGATCGACATCGACCTCCACACTTGAATCACGCGGCAGGCCTATTGCGACACCTTGGTTGACGATTTCACGCACGATCTCGGCGGCATCAACGCGGTCCATGGACTGCGCCTGATAAATCGACCTGTGTACTGATGCCAACGCCATAATGCGGTCTTGCAGGCGGCGAACGACGAGCTTTGTTTCGTCACTGCGGGCACCCCGCAGGATCATGTTGATGATCGAATTGATGAGCTGAAGATTGTTTTTAACCCGGTGGTGCACTTCTTTGAGCAGCACGTTCTTTTCGTGAACCGCGTTTTCCAATTGGGCTTCGTCACGAAGGATCATTCCGGACATCTCGCGAAACTCAGCCTCAAGTTCATAAAGCTCGCCGCGTGCAGTGATATCTCCAATCGGTAGAAAGCGGTCGTCTCGGAAATCTCGCAGTTGCCCTCTAAGCCGCTGAATGCCGCGGATTACCAAGAGCTGCATGATGAGAAAGATCACCAAGAGGCTCGCACTCCACATCAATACCGCCAGAATAATCGTGCGCCAATAGGGGGCGTCTGATTGCAACAGACTGGTATCTATGTCCCAGGTGCCCAACGCATAAGCGTTGCCGTCCACCAGCGGTACGACAGCATAGACGCGCTCCTCCCCCAAGGTGGATTGCGCGGTAAAGGTGTAGGGATCGTTGCTTATCAAATCCGTCAATAATACGCCGTCCGGCAGCAGGCTGCGGGCGCGTTTCAGGATGCGTTCACTGGTGAGTATCTCGCCGTTCTCGTTAAACGTGACAAGACCGAGCGGGCGTTCGCCATCGAGGTTGTCTGCTGTCGGCTCAAACCCGACGTGGGGTATGTGCAGGCGCAAATGCCCGGCATAGGTGCCATTCTGAAAAACAGGTGTGGCCACCACCAGCACGGAGTCTTCCGGCATCTCTGGATTGCGTTTGACGTAAAGGCCCGGACGTTCGCTGTCCATAAGCATGACCAGACTGTCATTGTCGGACACCGCCGTGCGCAGGACGGACCCGCAGCCAGTGTAGCCATCAGCGCCGACAAAACCCACAAAGCTGTAAAAAGCACTGCCGCGTTCGAAGTTGCGCATCGTCTGGGCACAAAGCTGCGGCTGATCTGACAAGGATTGCGCCGTATTGCCCAAGGCCGCTGCGGTGCCGATTGCACGCTCAATGATCTGGCGCTCGCGTGCGGCGGCCTTTTCGGTCACGACCAGTAGAACGCGACTGGCCGCCTCGCGTTCGCCTTTCATGATCCGATCCGTTTGCCACAACGCAATCAGCCCCAGCGGAAGCAAAGCAACCGTCACGAGTATCATTGCGCGCGGTGCCAGACCGAAACGCGCAAACCTGTCTTGGAATATCACAAATTACCTCACGCAGCAGCGCCATTGGTTGCAATGACTGCAAGCGTGGAAGCGTCCGTCAATTCCATGGATTCATCGTCGTGCAACTGCATGAGCGCTGAAAGGTTCGCGCGTCCACGGTTCAACCGGCTTTTGATCGTTCCGATGGCGACGCCACACATGTCCGCTGCTTCTTCATAGGAAAAGCCCGATGCGCCGACCAACAGCAGCACTTCACGCTGCTCATCTGGCAATTGGGAAAATGCAGCGCGGAAATCGGTCATCTGCAGACGGCCGTCATGGGCCGGTTTCTCGGCGAGCTTTTCAACCATTACACCTTCGGGGTCCGCGACCTCGCGTTTGGCCCGGCGTCGGTTGGAATAATATGTGTTGCGCAGGATCGTGAAGAGCCACGCGCGCATGTTGGTGCCGGGCTGAAACTTGTCGATGTTCGTCCATGCCTTTTCAACGGTGTCCTGCACCATGTCATCAGCCAAAGCAGGATTGCGCGTCAGGCTCAGCGCGAAGGCACGCAGCGTCTTGATATGCTCGACGATTTCTTCTCTCGGGTCTGTCATGCTCGTTTCCCACGCGTCTCTTGTGTATTCGCAGCGTCTTTGGCGCGCAGTTGTTCAATCAGGTTGGTGAAACGATCAGGAAGCTCGCGGTCCACTTCTTGCTGAAATATCTGTTTCAGGTTTTCGTCGATTAAATCTGACGACTTGCCTGTCTGTTCTTCCTTGGCCATTTTACAGACGTCCTTTCAAAAAAATTTGTTGTGCACGGGAACCAAACGCACAACTGATGCGTTTGGTTCCAGAAGAATTCAAAAAAATCGGAGATTTTGATGCCATACGAAGCAAATGCGACCAATCTTGCAGAAGAAGTAGGCAAGCAGTTGCCGTACTTGCGCCGGTATGCGCGGGCTTTGACAGGCAGTCAGGAAAGTGGCGATACCTATGCCGCCGCTACGCTGGAGGCGCTGCTTACCGATGCCAGTGTGTACGACAGCACGTTGCACCCCAAGCTTGCATTGTTCAAGGTATTTCATGTCATCTGGCATTCAAGCGGTGCCCCGTCCGGTGAAAGCGACACGCAGCTGTCTGCCGCAGCACACGCACATCTGGCAAAGTTGACCGCCAATAGCCGCGAGGCATTGCTGATGTCGGTAATTGAAGGGTTTTCATCCGCCGAGATCGCGCAGATCACGTCATTGTCCAAAGGCGAAGTGGGCGAATTGCTGAACGCAGCTTACAAAGAGATGGAAGCCTCGGTCACCGGCAAGGTCATGATCATCGAAGATGAAGCGCTCATCGCAATGGATCTGGAAAGCATGGTCAGTGACATGGGCCATGAGGTCACAGGGATCGCCAGAACACGCAAAGCTGCCGTAACGCTGGCAGGGCAGAAAACGCCCGATCTGATCCTCGCGGACATTCATCTGGCCGACAATTCATCCGGAATCGACGCCGTCAAAGACATCCTGAGCGATTTGGGCGACCGACCGGTCATTTTCATCACCGCCTACCCTGAGCGGCTTCTGACTGGCGATCGCTACGAGCCTGCGTTCATGATCGCCAAACCCTATACGGAAGAACAGGTAAAAGTCGCCGTGAGCCAGGCGATGTTCTTTTCGTCTACCGAGACTTTAAAAGTCTGACTGTTCGAGATACCGGCCCGCCCTCTGTCGGGCCGGTTTTTTTAAGGCTCAGGTTGCAGCGAAAAGCGCCTTTAGCTCGCGGACTTTCTCTGACCGCACGGCAAAGAGAATTTCTTCGCCCTCGGACAGGGTAACATCGGCGTCGGCAAATTTCTCATGGTCATCTTTCAACAGAGCAACCGGCCGGCAGTCATCGGGCAGGTCAAGGTCGCTCAGCGCACAGCCTTCTTGTTTGACCATCACCGTCACCCGCAAGAGGCGCAGATCACCTGTGAGATTGGTGTCACGGGCAAGCTCGGTCTCTTCTTCGAGCGCGCGGCACAGGCTGCGCGCAACGGTGACATGCGGAGTGATTGTGTCTTTCAAATCAAGTTCGACGCAAACCTCCAACAGTTCCGCTTCGATGATTTGAGGGATCACCCTGGCGAAACCCACGGACCGCGCAGTGAGCGCTGTCAGGATATTGCCATCCGAAGCATTGGTCAGCGCAATCAGAACGTCTTCCTCGCTGGCGAAAGCCTCGCGCAGAATTTTGGGAGAAGACCCATCGCCATGAATCATGCCGCAATCGAGCCGTTGTGACAGATCCTCGAGTTTCTGGCGGTTCTTATCAATCAGTACAACTTCGTGACCTTTGTCGATCAGCTGCTCTGCGGTGGCGACTCCGAATTTGGAACCGCCGACAATAACGGTGCGCATGGCTATCTCCTTTGCGGTGGGGTGACCCATGTGTTGGGCAATATCAGTAAAATGACAGCGACAAATTCCAACCGCCCGAGCAACATCGCAAGGACAGTGGCCGCTTTGAGCGGCGCGGGAATATCGGGCGCGATGACACCTGTGGACAGGCCCACCGTCGAGAAGGCGGAAACGATGTCAAAAAGCGCAGGGAGCGGCGCATAGCCATAGGCCAGAAAGGCAACCCACAACACCATCACGGATGTTACATAAAATAGCAGGAACGAAATCAGTGCAATCAACTGACGGTCCTTGACCACCTGTCCATGCTCACGAAGCGGCGCGATGGCGTTGTCCGGCAGGCGCGGTGCACGGGTCGCATGTTTGGCAGCACGCATGAGCGTGGACAGGCGGGCCAGTTTGACGCCCCCGGCAGTCGAACCCAAATCGCCACCGATCATCATCACGACAATAAAGAACACCAACAGAGCAGGCGCTGCAGGCATGTCACCTACGGAAAAACCCGCTGTGCTGATGGCGCTCAGCAGGTTCCACATGAGAACCGCATAGCCATCTTGGCCCAGAGAATACATGAGAACCACCAGAATGGTGACAGCGCCAACGCACCAAAGGCCCAAGCGCTGCAGAGACCCTATATTCCATGCATCACGCACAGCGCCTCGAAAAGCCAGCGCGATTGCCAGCAACGACACAGCCCCCGCCAGGGATGCCAGAATAACCAACGTTTGGGTCAGACCCGAGTATCCCGCAACTGAATCCGCCCGGTAGGCAAAGCCACCCGTTGAGACCGCAGAAAAGGTGAGCAACATACCCTCTGGCACGGAACCGACGCTCGCGGAGATGGCAAGGCCAAAGACCACTGTCAGGCCAGCGTATGCGCCCAAAAGCTGGCGCGCGCGGCTGCGGGTCGAGGCAATTCTGTCACCTTCATCCAAGCTCACCTTGCCGAGCTTGCGCGCCGTGGCTCCCGGGCCAATCAGCATCGCCAGCACCGCTGTAGCCATCGCCAATCCGCCACACCACTGCATCCAACTGCGCAGGAAAAACGCGGCAAAGGGCCAGTCGTTTGTGCTTCCCGCCATCGACAGACCCGTTGTCGTCAGGGCGCTCATCGCCTCGAACAGGGCATCAAGTGGCGACATGCCGAGCACCGTGAATGCAGGTACGGACATCAGAGGGGTCACGACAAAGAGAAGCGCCAACACCACAACGGCTTCGACCTGCCGCAGATCTTTGGGCAGTGGCAGGCGGATCACCGTTGCCCAAAGCACTGCACCTGCAAGCGCAGGTATCAAAAGTGACAGTGCAAAGGACCACGCGCCCTCGGCTACCGCCCAGACAAAAGGCGGTACGAAAACAAGCGGAAGCAAAACCCCATGTTTGGCAAGGGCCAGCGCCACTCGTTGCAAGCGCGCGGGTTGCATCAATATCTCTGTACCAGATTTCTGGAGCGCGGGCACTTTCATGCGGGACGAGGGCGGCAAGATTTAAACGTGTTTGTCGACATGCAGCCACAACCGCCAAGCAACCTGTTTTGTTCCGCCGTGGAACAATTCACATCGCCAATGCGTATGTCTTTTGACAAACGGAGACACTGAATGACCAAGTCTAATGAAATATCGCACGACCTGACACGCGAACGCGAAGAAAGCGAAGCGGTTGCGGAAGCCGTGGGCCTTTCCCCGCGTCTTGTGTTTGAGACAATTCGCAGAAATGGCGAAGAAGAGCTGGAACGCCCCACGCGCGCCCTGTGGTTTTCGGGAGTCGCGGCCGGTATTCTGATTTCTTTCTCAGTACTGGGAGAGTCGGTCTTACGTGCCTATCTGCCAGACGCACCATGGCGCTATATCGTCGAGAACGCAGGCTACAGCCTTGGCTTTTTGTTGGTCATTCTGGGGCGCATGCAGCTTTTTACCGAAAACACGATCACGACGGTCATTCCAGTGACGCTGAACCCGACCGGTCGCGCATTCGGTCGCATGTTTCGACTTTGGGCAACGGTTCTGGCTGCCAACGTCATCGGCGCGTTTCTGATCGCAGGCTTCTTTGCCTATGGTAATGTGCTTGCAGATGATGTCGCCGCAGCAATGATGGACCTGAGCCGCCATGCCACAGGTATGCCACCGTTTGAGGGTATGATGCGGGGTATTCCGGCCGGTATTCTGATTGCCGCACTGGTCTGGATGTTGCCGTCGTCCCAAGGCAGCGAAGTCGCGGTAATCGTGCTTTTCACGTGGCTGATTGCGCTGGGTGATTTCACGCACATCGTCGCAGGCTCGGTCGAGATGGCATTCCTGATGGTGCAGGGTGAGCTGGGGTTGGGAGAAGCGCTGTTCGGGTTCTTCGTTCCCGTGTTGATTGGTAATGTGCTTGGCGGCACGGTGATTTTCACCATGTTGACTTGGGCACAGGTACAGCCCGAGGTGGTCGAAGACCTCAAGAAGTAAAACCGCCGGGATGAATTGAGAAATGAAAGCCGTGGCGCGTAACGCGCGGCGACTTTCACCACCGCAGATTCTTCCACACGCGATCATGCAGACAGCTCACTTTTGATTATGAGCGGCATAAAAGCCTGACGCGACCACAAAACGGAAAAACGCCGCCCCGATTTGCATCAGAGCGGCGTTTTCATTTGCTCGAGCCTGCGCGTTATTTATCTGGCGCATCTTTTGCCAAAGTGGATTTGCGAGCATCGTCATCCTTCATTCGTTTCTCGGTTCTTGCCTTGCTGACCACGGCAAACACAAGCACGGCGCTCAGCGTTACAAGAAAGAGCAAAGCGACGAGGTAGGTGATATCCATATCAACTCTCCATTCTTTGCCAGCCGGCTGAATTGTTTGGCAAGCAGACGCCGGCTGAATTTCTTTCCGGCCTGCCAAAATCGCTGAAAATGCGCATCCAGAGCACAGTTTTCAACGCTGTTGAAATCACAACGCAATTGGGCCGGGTGAGGTTCCCGCGAATGGGGACACATTTCAGTTTGGTTTGTGAAACACCGCATACCGCGCAGCGCCGAGGGAACAATTGAGCGCGTAATTCGTTGGCCTATCGAAGCAACCTGCGGGGCGAAACCCTGCCACTCCAGAAAGGACACGCCATGAAAAAAACATCGCAAACCGTAAGCCATCCAGACCTGAAAGGGTCCGAACAACACCACCCGCTGAAAAACCGTGACGGCGAAAAAGGCGACTCCGATCATGCAAAAAGTGACGAAGTTTTGACCGGAGATACGGCCAAAAAAGTGAAAGAAACCGACGCGGATACCCAGATTGCAGACCAATTGCGCGATCTCGCGACAGACAAATAGATCAGGCATGGACGAATACCTCACACACAGCCAACGGATGAACCGGCTGGCACGGCTGGAGCGTATTGCACACCGGCTTGATGATCGGTTTCGCATGCCGCTGGTCGGGCTGCGTTTTGGATGGGACAGCGTGATTGGCCTGATCCCGGGGGTTGGCGACATCGCAACGACGCTGCCCAGCGCCTTCATGATTTACGAGGGTGCAAAAATGGGTGCGCGGCGACGGACACTGCTGCGCATGGGAGCCAACACGGCGGTTGATTTTCTGGTTGGCAGTATCCCGGTTCTTGGCGATTTGTTCGATATGCAGTTCAAGTCCCATCGTCGCAACGTCAAGCTACTCCGCGCGGAGGTAGTCGGCCCATACGCCGTGCGATCTGCGTGACGTTGGTCAGCTTTTGAAAGAATGAGACCACCAGCATGGAATGTTGATGGTTTTTTTATGCCTGAACATCCTGGTCCTCGGAAGCATACACATAGTATTCAACAAAAGAACGCCGCCCCAAAATGAGGCGGCGCTTTTTCAACTCATATGCGACGCTGTTACTGGTTATTGGCCGTACGGCTGTCTTCTTCCGGCGTCTGGACGTCAATTGTGGGTACTTCGACAGTAACCTCTTTTGTACCCATTTCGATGTCGCCCGTCTCAACATCAAATTCGGGCATGTTACCCGCTTCGACGGACACATCGACGTCCGGAAGCTCAGCGTTTTCAGTCACGTCGATGTCTACCATATAGACACCAACACCTATGGCGATTGCAGCAGCTACAGCGGCGATTGTAATACCGGTTTTCATTTATCCGTCTCCTTCAAGTTCTGGTTTCTGTTGGCAAAACCGGTAAGGGCCGGAGAAGTTCCCAAAAAGATCAGAATACTTTTCGGAACAATTTCGGGAGCACGCGTGTTTCCTCCTCAGACGAACACATACAAACGGAGGTTCAAGACAATGGAATATGGTATTATCGGACTGCTCGTACTGGTCCTCAACATTTACGCAATCGTGAAGATCTGGACAAGCGGTGTGTCCCTCGGGGCTAAACTGCTCTGGACGCTTTTGATCCTGGTACTGCCGGTTGTCGGTTTCATCATCTGGTTTTTCGCCGGTCCGCGCGGTTCAGGTCACGCTACGGTATAACCCTATCCTCGCAAGTAAGCCGGCCTCAAAACCTGAGGCCGGTTTTTCTATTTCAAACAATCAGGAGTGCACCGTGCAGGATCTTTCCACGACGCCAGACAACAGGAGAGTTGACCTGACGCGGCTGGCGCTTGTCGCTGTCGGTGCCTCGGCCACTGTGTGGCTCCTCGAAAGCGGTACACCTGTTTTCCTGCCATTGGTCTTTGCTCTGGTTGTTGGTGTGGTCTTTGCGCCGCTATCCAACTTCTTTGACCGGCTCGGAGCGCCGCCAGTGGTGGGCGCTCTTGCGGTTCTGATCACGGTGCTGTCGGTGATCACCCTGGGCGTTGTCCTGTTCTACCCGGTAGTCGCTGAGTTTATGACCCGTGTGCCATTCATGTGGACCGAACTGCAGCAATCGCTGAGCGGCCTCAAATCCACCATGGAAAACGTCGAAAATGTGCAAAACCAGGTCGCCATAACGCTCGCTCCCGAAGGCAGCGCAGAGATGGAAGCACCAGGGGCCGTTGCCGTTCCGACGGTCGCGGGAATATTGAGCTATCTGCCTTCTTTCGCCGCGCAGATCATGGTTTTCGTTGGTATTCTCTATTTCTTTCTGTTGACGAAATTGGAACTCTATAAATACATCGCCTCTGTCACGACGCATTTGTCCGAGAAGGTTTTGCGCCGCGCTGAAGTAGAGGTATCGCGTTACTTTCTTGCGATCACCGCGATCAACGCCTGCTTCGGCGCATTGGTCAGCCTGATGCTCTCAGCCTACGGCATGCCAAATGCCGCATATTGGGGACTCGGCGCTTTTCTCGTCAACTATGTGCTTTACCTTGGGCCAATCAGTTTTGCGATTGTTCTGCTGCTCGGAGGGTTGATCGTATTCGACGGGGCAATGAGCGTTCTGCCCGCGCTGACTTATATGCTGATGAACATGACCGAAGGTCAGTTCGTCACACCGACCTTTGTCGGTAAGCAAATGTCGGTGAATCCGCTTTTGATTTTCACCTCGCTGGTGTTCTGGCTATGGATATGGGGACCTGTGGGAGGCATCATCGCGATCCCACTGCTGGTTTGGCTGCGGCAAATCAACAAGGAGATGCATGGACGCGACCCAATTCAAGGTGACAGGGACGAAAGCCGTGATCTTCTCGCAAAAACTGGACGCAATTCAAAGCCGGAGATGCAATATGACGTTGCTGAATAATCTCGAAGTACTTGTCACCGCAGACGAAGGATACCGTGCCTTCGAAAAAGCCGTTGTCGCCGCCAAAACGCGCATCGACATGGGCTTTCGCGTTTTCGATCCGCGTATGCATTTGCTGTCTTGTGAGGCCCGGGAGTTCGGTCCCCGTTGGGTTGACCTGTTACTTGCAAAACTGAATGAAGGTGTTGATATCACGATTGCACTGTCGGACTTTGATCCGGTCGTGCGTCCTGAACTGCACCGCGGTAGTTTCAAATCGCTCAGCATCTTGCTGGGGATCGCCGAGATGGTCACTGGGCATGGCAGGTTGCGCGTCACAGTCGAAGATCATCCTGCTCGTGTCGGGTGGGCGCCGCGCATCGCCTTGTGGCCCAAGGTGCAATCACAAGTCGCGCAGACCTGCGATTGGCTCAACGGGTTGGAGGATGCCGCACGTGCCGAGGCGATCCGCTTCATGCCGCGATTCACTCAATTTACGTTTGAAAAGGACGGTAAAATCCACCCGAAACGGCGTGAGTTCCCACCGATGTTGCCGGTCACGCACCACCAGAAGCTCGCGGTTATCGATGACGAGGTGCTTTATGTCGGTGGCCTGGATCTGGATGCGCGCCGTATGGACACGGTGCACCACGCGCTTCCCGCAGAAAAGACGTGGCACGATGTGCATGTCATTTTGCAGGACAAGAAGCGCGCCCTCTCCGCGCGTGAACATCTTGAGAGCTTCAGTGCTGAATGCGCGGGCGAGGTCAGCATCCGTTCGCCAGAGGGGCTGTTGCGCACCCTGTCTGTGAAACGCAAACGCAACTCCGGATCGCTGTCACCACATGTTTGCGACACCGGAATCATGGATCGCCATCTGGAGCTGATTGAGCAGGCCGAACGGCTGATATATCTGGAAAGCCAGTTTTTGCGCGATCCGGTGATTGCAGATGCGCTCGTTGCCCGCGCCAAAACGGCACCGGATTTGGGATTGATCATTCTCCTGCCTGCCGCACCGCTTGAGGTCGCATTCGAAGGGGCGGAGGGTCTGGATTACAAGTTTGGTGAGTATCTTCAGGCCAAAGCGATCGGACGGATCACAGAGGCTTTCGGGTCGCGGGCATTCATCGCGTCACCCGCACATTGCCGCAAAAGCGAGGCAGGCGACCGCGCGACGCTCTGTGGTGCTCCAATGATTTTTGTGCATTCCAAAGTGTCGATCTTTGATGATCACGCCGGGCTTGTAACTTCCGCCAATCTGAACGGGCGCAGCATGCGCTGGGACACGGAACTTGGTATCGAGATATCCGACCCTGATCAGGTACGCATGCTGCGCAAACGCGTTATGGGCGCATGGCTTCCCAAGGGTGCCGATGATTGCTTTTGCGCCGCCGCCCCCGAGACCGTCAAAAAGTGGCGCGAATTGGCGCAGCAAAACGCAAGTCGCGCGCCCGCAGATCGGTCAGGCTTCCTGCTGCCGCATACCGCCAGTGCTGCGGAAAGCTTTGGAACCCTGTTGCCCGGAATCCCCGTTGAGATGGTTTAAGGTGCTGTAACTGTGAAAATTTATCGGTACGCCTGAAGACGCCAGCTATGTTTCTTCAGGATTTCTCGGAACAATGTGCCGGATTATCCGTTGTGTCAGTAACAGACTTCAACGGAGGATCAGATGACAGACCATCCAACGAAAAACAACGAAAGCGACTTGCGGGACACACTGGATAACACCGTGACCGCAGCGTCGGAATTTGCGCACCGTCAGGTCGAAAGGGCAGCTGACCAAGCCACCGACCAAGCTGAGATTGAGGTAACGCGTGCCGCAGATGCAGCGGTCGCAGCGTCCAAGGAATTCGAACCCGGCAGTTTGCAAGCTCAGGCAGCAGGCCAAATCGCAGCACAGCTGCAGACTGTTGCAAGTTCAATAAGCGACACTGATCTGGCTGCGGCAACGGCCAAGGCCAAAACGTTTGCGCGCGAGAACCCTGCGCTGTTCCTCGGCGGCGCTGTTTTGCTCGGGTTCGCAGCCGCACGTTTCCTCAAAGCTTCCGATCCAGAGGGGCGCGGCGCACTGCTCAGCGATACCGACCCGTGGACCGGCCACGTCACAGGTTCGCCCCGCACAAAACCTGCGCATGAAGCAGGCCTCAGCAATGGGAGTGCGTCGTCATGAGCGACATCCACCCGACGCCACAGGCGCGACCTGATCCGACTGATGCGCCCGCATTGCTCACCGACATTGTGCAGCGCAGCACACGACTGGTTCAGAACGAGATCGAACTTGCCAAGCGCGAACTCGCGCACAATGCGCGAAGAGCTTTCATCGGTATCATGTTGGTATTGGCCGCGATTTTTCTGGTCTTTTCCGCGCTCGACGTGCTTACGGCGGCGGCAGTTGCGGGGCTTGCTGAGGCAGGTCTGCCCGTATCCGTGGCCTCGCTGGTCGTTGCCGGCATCGCCTTGGCGATCGCCGCCGGACTTTTCCTGGCAGGCAAATCGCGACTGGACCCCGACAACCTGAAGCTCAAGAAAACCGCGCGCAGCTTGCGCAAAAACATCGATACGATCAAGGAGAATGCTCATGTCTAACGACGTTCAAGATCTCGAACGAAACATCGAAGCTGACCGGAGCATGCTGGGTCGCACGCTGACACAGCTGACCAACGCATTGTCGCCGGAACAAATATCGACCACGGTTTCCCGCGAGGTACAATCGAAAGGCGGTGCGATCGGCCACACGGTCATAGACGCCGCACGCGCCAACCCTGCCGGTGCGCTTTTGGTTGGTGTCGGCCTTGCAGCGCTGATGGCAGGTCCGAAACGCCCGCAACGAAAGCCCGGATATGATGTGCGCACCGCCGCCGTCGCACCCGGCATGTCCGACAAAGACGTCCTGACGGGCGAATTCGACCGGCGCGTTGAGGCTGCGGATGAGGTGCAAACGCAGGCGTCCAAAGCGCCGGGAATGCGCGCGGCCCTGAACAAAGGTCTTGCCAACCTGCCAGCGCCGGCGCGTGAACGGGTCATCGCAGCCCGCAAGGCCGCGATCAACGTGCAGGAAAAGCTTGACCGTCAGGCGGCAATAGCAGCCCGAAAGGCGCGCAGCTTTCATCATAACCAACCCTTTTCGACCGCTGCGATCGCGGTAGGTGTCGGCGCTGTCGTTGCCGCCTTATTGCCAAGAACGCGGACCGAAGACGATCTGCTGGGTGCAAAGCGTGACGCGCTGATGCAACAGGCAGAACTGACGCTGCGCGACGAGATCGCCACCGCTACGGCTACAGGCGAGGCCGCGTTGCGCGAAGGCATCGAGGCTGGATACGATCGTGTCCGCCACCACTGAACGTAAGAGTTAAGTGCTCTTTTCCGACAATTCGAAACTAAGGAGAACACAAATGTCTACCACCATTCATTCCGCAGACCCCGACACACTGACCAATGCATCCACCTCAGAGGTGGAAAAAGGGCCAAAACAAGTCGCAACTGAAACGGCCGAAAAGGCGCGTGAATTTGCTGTCCAGAAGACGCAAGCCGCAAGCGAGGTAGCCGAGCTTGCCGCGACCGAAGTGCGTGACAACATCGTCAAAGCATCCGACGCCGCCCGCGACTTCACCGCGAAGCAGCCGTTGGTGACCGTTGCCGGTGCGTTGGCAGTTGGCGTGGTACTCGGCATGGCGCTGAACAGCCGGCGCTAAGCAAAGCCAGCGCCTTAGACAAACTCAACTGCAGCTGGCATGATCAGCTGCAGTTTTCTGCTTGCCATCATCGGGTGTGTGTCTCCGCCGCCATTGGTAGCGAATACGCCAGTATGGGCCAGTGCACAGCTAGAAGCGTGACGATAGATCTGCTTTCTGCTGGTGGCCGCAATTGAAATGAAAGCGGGATCACCCATTCGTTCCTGGGATCAACATGCCTTCGGCCACTTGATGGCCGACCGCGACGGTCCCGACAAGAAAACTACTGTCGGTTTTTCATGATCCATTACAGCCGGGAACAATACTATTCCAGAATGCATGGAAGCAGTGGGCAGCTAATAGGGGCTGCCCGACCGCCATGGCAGTCGCCTCAGTCTCCGCCAATCCCGTAACCTTCTGTTCACCTAGAACAGTTGCGCGCGATGTTGGTCCGGGGGGAGACCGTTAAATGATGTTTGTTGGGGGGCCACTGCGACAATGATCATCGCGTTGGTCGCACGGATGATCAATGATGCAGCATGGAAATCACGCTGCAGGCACCGACAGATATAGAGTTTTTGTGAGGTTGGGTCCGCTGAAACAACGCGCTATCGCGATAACTCGCCAGTCGTTGTGAAAGACCTAGGGCTGGTACAGCGGTACGGTAGAAATCGACATCTTCGCGGATCCGTTTTGAACCTCGCGTGCATGCGCAATATAAATGAGCGTCTGATTTTCGCTATCCAAAATGCGTTTGACGTTCAGGCTCTTCCAGATGATCGACCGTCGCTCGGAAAAAACGTTTTCACCTTCATCGGACCGGTCGATTTCGCCCACTTGGATAGGGCCGGTCTGACGGCACGCAATGGATGCGTTTGACGGGTCTTCGAACCAGTTCCCTTTTTGCAGACGGTCGACGAGGCCCCGTTCGAAATAGGCTACGTGACAGGTCACCCCGTCGACGTCTGGGTCAGCGAAAGCTTCGATTACGATGTCATTGCCGAGCCAGTCGACGTCCACGTTTCCCACTTGTTCTGCCGCTGATGTCGATGCGCAAAATACCGAGAAACATGTCGCAAACCAGCGGCCTGCGGTTGGGCAATTGAGTGCCAACCTGATCATCTCAGGCCCAAAAAGGACAGGATGGCAAGGATCACGACAATAAGGCCAATGATATAAATAATACGGTTCATGAGAGGTCCTTTCTAAGACTTGATGCTGCGCGGTCTCATACGATTAATTCGCGCCGCACCTAGACAAACGGACAGACCCAGAAAATGTTCCCTCTACCGGAAACTATTGTGATCTTTCGCAAGGCTCCCTCCGGTAACGAAGGGTACTGCCGCCGTTTCTGTGCGTTTGGTGATGGCAAAGTGCACCGCGAGCGTGCTTCATGCCTTTGTCTTGCAACTTTTCGACCAGTTCCCCGCGAACGTAGCTGGAGCCGGTATCGCTGAGCAGCCTTGGCTTTTGGAAGATGTGAAGTTGGTTGCAACCCGATGCCTGCATTGCGAGGTTTCATGTGACCGTCCCGTCTTGTGTCCGCATACTGGCGGAAACTTCTCACGCGATGATCGCGCGGCTATAATCGTTCTGAATCATGCTGAGATAGAACCATCCGCACCCTATGATTTTCGCATAGGCGGAGCCAGGGATCAGGTCACGGGCCGCAGGGCATAGAGCCTTGACCGCATCGGTTTTTGCAGCACGTACCGCGACGCCGGGCACACGCCGTTTTCCAGCCCTTCAAGAAGTCCCTGTATAATTTGCGGTATCTGAGGGTCGCCTGAGACCGCCAAAAATGATGGACCCCTGACACAGTGGTCCTTTTTGGATTCAGGGTTCAGGCCCGTAGGTTCTGCGCCAAGACAGCCGGACATCGCCTTTTTGTGAACATTGTTCATTTTTTGTGTTGACAGAAATTACCCGACCTCCTATCTGATATGAACACTGTTCACAAAAAAGGAATATCAAATGTTCATACGCTCCACAATCGCCGCTCTCGCTCTTGCTTTGACAGCCACGACTGCTTTTGCAGGCGGCAGCGCACAGCACTCGAATGAGGCCGCTTACCACTCTGGCGAAGCTGCAAGCCATGCCGGTGCCGCAGTTGTATCGGGCGCTGGCACGGTCGCGTCGGTTCCGATTGTCGCCGTTGGCTCAGCCATTGCGGTCACCGGCATGGCCCTCGAAGAAGTTGGCACCAGCGCCATCGAACTTGGGTCTGACATCGGCCACGCCAGCCAGCCCGCACCGCAGACGATCAACATCACCGTGATGCCGAATGCAGCGCCCACGTTGGACTGAACACCACAAGACCGGGAGAGATAAAATGAAACGTATTTTCACCGCAATCGCCGTCATCCTCGCAACCCTGCTGCCGTCCCTATCCTGGGCAGGCAGCGCCGAGACCGGCACCCCGCACCTGCCGCGCGAGGACGTGGCACGCTATGCAAAACAGCTTGAACTTGATCTGGCCCAGAGAGGCGCAAATATCGCCATTGTCGGCCGGATCGGGCGGGACCCGGACACGTTGCCAGCGGGTATAGATTACACCCACGTTGCATATTGGGTCTATTCGCAGATCACCAAGGCGGATGGCACAAAAACCAAAGGGTACCGCGTATACAACCTCTACCAGACCGCAGACGATCCGACCATCAGCACATTGGTGCAGGACAGTCCGGCGGAGTTCTTTGCAGGGGTCTATCAATTAGATGCCGGGGTGATTGTGCCCGATCCTCGGCTGCAAAAGAAACTACTTTCCGTGATCAGCAGCCCCACCTATGCAAGCCTGCACAACAGTGACTATTCCGTGCTCGCCAACCCCAGAACACCGCAATTTCAGAACTGCACTGAACACACCCTGGATGTGCTGATGGCCAGCCTTTACGACACATCGGATCAGGATCAGATCAAGGCAAACATCGCCGCACACTTTGAGCCGCAACCGATCAAGATCAGCGGATTCAAGCGCTTGCTTGCGCCCGCAAAGTCCGCGACCCTCACGACTGCGGATCATGCGTCTCAGATTGGCACGGCGACCTTTGGATCAATCGCACGCTTCATGGTTACGCATGATCTGTCAGATCAGGTCTACCGCTTTACGCCCAACGGCGCCGAGAGGTTCTAGAAATTGACAAAACCACGGTTGTCCCACAAGACACTGGGGTATGAAAAACGAAAAGACAGCATCCCGGCGGGACAAGAACCTCGCGGATATCCGTGAGCGGGCCACGAAAATCGCAGAACGCATCGTCCTCGAACAAGGGGGCGGTGCGCTCAACGCGCGGGGGCTTGCCAAGGAGTTGGGTATCTCTGTCGGGTCGCTCTACAATGCCTTTGGCGATCTGGAAGGGGTCGTGCGCGCGGTCAATGCCCGCTGCGCAGACCGATTGGCCCTCGCCCTGCGCACAGGACTTGCAGCAGCGGACGATGAGGCCCGCGCACGCGTCATCGCCATTGGAGAGGCCTACTTTGACTTTGCCTACTCTGAGCCAAGACGCTGGTACATGCTTTTTGAACGCGACAGCGACCTGCAGCTGGATGTCAAAACCGCCGAGTTGCAGGAAGGACTGCTGGAGATGCTGATACGCGCCGGCGACGGGGACCCCGGAAATGAACAACACCGCCAGTTCTTTCTGCTGTTATGGGCCTCTGTGCACGGGCTGGTGTCACTGGCCTGCCGCCCGAGTATTGTCATGATCAAACCGGAGGTCGCGCGCCACTACATGCATGATCTGATCAAAGCCGCCTTTCGAAACTTCCCCGAAACCGCTCCATCGTGACGCATTGGCTTGCGCGTGACTGTGGGCCTGCGAAAGAGTGGCATTCCAAGCGCATATAAAACGAAAGGAGCGCGACCGTCTGGCCGCGCTCTACAAGATGTCAGAAGTGCGTGGTTAAAGCGTCATGCGAAAAAGCTGAATCACGTAACGCTGCCTGAAATCAAAGATTTCAACACGTTACGTGATACTTCATGTTTCTGGTATTTCGTCAGACGCTCTAGTTCACAGTCTTTGCGTCCACGACATCTTTCTCGATCTGCTTGGCTGAGGTGATCGAGATTTGGCGTGGCTTGAGCGCTTCGGGCACTTCACGCACCAGATCAATGTGCAGCATCCCATCAACATGACTGGCGCCTGTTACATGCACATGATCCGCAAGGTGGAAGCGGCGTTCAAACGCACGCGTCGCGATCCCGCGATGCAGATAGGGACGGTCCGGTTTTTCCTCAGCTTTGCGTGCAGAAATGATCAGTGCATTCTCACGCACTTCCACACTCAGGTCCTGATCTGAAAACCCAGCAACAGCCACCGAAATGCGGTAGGCGTCATCCTCAAGTTTTTCGATGTTGTAGGGCGGGTAAGTTGGCTGAGCACCCTCGTTGGTCAGCACGCGGTCCATCAAATCAGCGATCTGATCAAAGCCAACAGTTGCACGGTAAAGCGGTGCAAAATCATAAGTACGCATAGGTATATCCTCTTTTTTGAGCGATAAGATCGGATGCTCTAACCTTAGACACATCCAGTTTCGGTTTCTGCAAGGACCCAGACAAAGGCATCCTCACGACCATGAGATGGGGATCGATTTTAGCGTTTCAAGACCCTGAAACCCGAGCTTCAACTTATGGCAGGTTTGACGTATCCTGATGCAAAAACGTGGGGCGGTTCAGTGATCGATCGTTCACTGCGTGGGCCGAATGAACTTCGCACCCATGGTACTGCGGCTTTCTTCAACGGTGGTTTGCCGGACGCGCGGCACGGAGCTGACGAAGGAGCGGTTTTGCCGCGCAAGCGCATCATGCAGCGACGCGAGCGCACCGCTCAACTCCGTCCCGAGCGAGATTTTCTGTCCCTCAACCTCCGCTTTGGCGGAGATCACAGACACGATGACTGCCGCCCCGCCCTCGAACGAGAAAATTGGCGCGCCAGACGATCCGAAATCCACCGAACATGTTGTGATCAACACGCCGTTCTGGTGGCCAAGCACCTCGCAAATCTCTTGCAGTGACGCAGCTTCGGCGCGACCGCGTCCATAGCTTACCACGCCAACCTTTTCCCCCTTTGCAGGTTGCGCGGCGGTTTCAAATGGCTCGATTGTGGTGTTGCGGATCGGGCGTACAAGCTGAAGCAACGCCAAATCATGACGCACCCTGTGCGGCGCCACAACGTCACCATATGTATAATCCTGGTGCAAAGCGGCGTGCTTGACCCGCCTGTACGCAGAGGCACGACCATTGCGCCACCCGGCCAGAAACTCGATCCCAGTGGGGTCAATCTGAGCGCCACTTCGTTTATCGAACAGACAATGTGCAGCAGTCAGCACAACATCAGGTGCAATCAAAGCCCCTGTGCAAAAGCCCGTGCCGTCGATATCCAGACGCCCCACAGCTTCCCATGCGCTGGCGTCCACACCGGTTTCCAAGCTGCGCAGTTCTGCATCATCTGCGACTGCCGCACTTGCAAGACATCCCGCAATCGCTGCTGTGTATATCCACCCGTACATACCCACCCTCTCTGATCAGAGCCAGAAATACAGACGGGTTGGGGCGAAAATGAGGCCACCCGGATATGGTCGGCCCATTTCATTTTCAACCGGGGGTCAGCGCAGGATCGGCACGTCGGATTTCGGCGTCGCATCGGCATCCAGCGACGGGGGTCTCGGCCCGCCCGTTGCCCAGTCCAGCAGTTCAACGCTGTGAACAACCGGGATTTTGGTGCCGGACCCGATTTGCATCATGCACCCGATATTGCCTGCCGCGATGACATCCGGGTTTTTCGCCTCCAGCGTTTGCACTTTGCGCGCTTTGAGCTGTTTGGAAATCTCTGGCTGCATCAGGTTGTATGTGCCTGCGGACCCGCAGCACAAATGCGAATCCCGTGGCTCGACCACGGTGAAGCCTGCATGTTTCAAAAGGTCTTTGGGAAAGGTCTTGATCTGCTGTCCGTGCTGCAGCGAGCAGGCCGCATGATAGCCCACGACCATGGCTTTATCGTCACCGGCGGGCATGTCCAGATCGATCAGCACTTCAGACACATCCTTGGTAATCGCTGAAACGCGCGCCGCATCCGCTGCCAGCGCAGGGTCATTGCGGAACATATGACCGTAGTCTTTCACGGTGGTGCCGCAGCCAGACGTATTGATAACTATTGCATCCAGACCGCCCGCGTCCATCTCCCGCACCCATGCCCGAATATTGCGCGCCGCGGTCGCATGGCTTTCGTCCGACTTGCCCATGTGATGGGTCAAGGCACCACAACAACCGGCCCCTTCGGCCACGACAACCTCGCAGCCCAAGCGCCGCAACACCCGGATCGTCGCGTCATTGATGTCTGTGTTCAGCGCCTTTTGCGCACATCCCGTCATCAGCGCCACCCGCTTTTTGCGCGCGATCTGTGGTGCAAAGGTCTGCGGATCGTCATTGCGGCTCACGGGTGGAATGGTCTTGGGCGCCATTTCCAGCATCGCCTGCAAACGCGCATCCGGCATAAAACGCGCAAGCGGACGCCCCATCTTGGCCGCCAGAAGGGCCAGACGAAACCGCATCGGGTAAGGCAGAATACGCGCCAATATCCAACGCAGCGCACGGTCGCTGAACGGTCGCTTGTAGCGTTTTTCTATGTAGTCTCGCGCATGATCGACCAAGTGCATATAATGCACACCCGATGGGCAAGTGGTCATACAGGCAAGGCAGGACAGGCAACGATCAATATGCTTGACCGTTTTGGCATCCGGGTCACGGTCGTTTTCCAGCATGTCCTTGATCAGGTAGATGCGCCCGCGCGGACTGTCGAGTTCGTCGCCCAACACCTGATATGTGGGACAAGTGGCGGTGCAAAACCCGCAGTGCACGCAAGATCGCAGAATCTCATTGCTGCGCTTGATGGCAGGCTGCGCGAGTTGCGCATCAGAAAAGTTCGTTTGCATGTGTTACACACCCTCTGACAGCGCGCGGCCCATCAGGCCCTGATTGAGCATAGCTTTCGGATCGAAACGGTGCCGCAACCCGGCGCTCAGTTGCGCGACACCGGCAGATTCCGGTTGAAACCGTGGCAGGTCTGCGGATGCTGTTCCCCGGACCAATATGGCATGACCGTCATAGCTGCCCAGCCGGGCGCGCAGATCTGTCCCGGCAGGCACACGCATCCACATCAGGGCGCCACCCCAGTCGTAGTAACAAGCCTCGGGTTTTGCCGCATCCGTCAATGCAGGTGCATCACTTGGCTTGCAGGAGATGCGCCATACATCGCCGGCCTTGTCCGCATACCGCAGAACGTCACGCGCGCCAGTCCAGAACCAATCCGACAGTTCCTGACTGGCGACCTGCATCTCTGCCCCGGTATGCCGCAACAAGGATTTCAACTGCTCAATGCGGTAAGCCACGGATGCCTCGAAACCTTCTACTCTGAGGGCCGTTACCGGACCGTCTCCCATCACTTCCGCACAATGCGCCGCGCCGGTGATTTCATATGGAGAGCCGAGTGCTGCGGACATCGCGCCCACGGCAGCAGCCTTGTCGATGTTGCGCAACATCAGCGTGCCTTGCGTTTCGGGTACCGGCAACACCTTGAGTGACACCTCCGTCAGCACGCCCAAAGTGCCATGTGCGCCACACATCAGCTTGACCAGATCATAGCCCGTCACGTTTTTCATGACCCGCCCGCCGTTCTTTGTGATGTGCCCTGCCCCATCGACAAAACGCACGCCCAAAGCGTAATCACGCGCGGCTCCGCCCTGTATCCGGCGCGGCCCACTGGCGTTGGTGGCGATGACGCCACCGATGGTGGAGTGGCCGTGCGTGCCAAGCAATCCCGTCAAATCATGTGGCTCAAATGCCAGCCTTTGGCGTTCACCTGCAAGGGTTTTTTCGATCTCCTTCAGCGGCGTTCCGGCTTTGGCCACGAGTGTCAGCGCACCCGGCTCATAGATCGTGATGCCCGACAGTTTGCTCAAAGACAGCTTCTCGCCCGGCACCGCGCACCCGCGCGTGTTGCCACCCTCAATGCAAATCGGGCCAGTGGCTGCACGTATTATGTCGGCAACCGCCGCCTCGCTGTCGGGTGTCATCATCGTCTTGGGCTCGATTTTCCTGCGGATTTCATACTTCGACTATTCGGCGGCCAAAGGCAGCGCACGTCGACTTTCGGAGACGGCCAAAGGAAAGACCTTGGCCGGATTCAGCAACCATTTCGGGTCAAACACATCCTTGACGATCATCTGCGCTTCAAGATCCTCCGGCTCATACTGGAACGACATCAGGTCGCGTTTTTCAATGCCCACGCCATGTTCGCCGGTCAGACAGCCGCCCACTTCGACACAGAGCTTGAGAATTTCTGCCCCCATCTCTTCGCAGAGCTCCAGATCGCCGGGCTTGTTCGCATCAAAAAGGATCAGCGGGTGCATGTTCCCGTCACCTGCATGGAATACGTTGCCGACCTGCAGGCCGAACTGTTCTGACAACTCTCCGATCCGACGCAGCACATGGGGCAGCGACGACACCGGGATCGTCCCGTCCAGACACATGTAATCATTGATTTGACCGATCGCACCAAAGGCAGATTTGCGCCCCAGCCAGATCAACGCGCTTTCCTCCGCGGAGGTGCTTTGACGCAATTCAACAGGGTCGTGGCGGCGCGCGATTTCCATGATGAGGTCCAGTTGATGATCAATCTCAGCCTCCGAACCTTCGACCTCAACGATCAGCAAGGCTTCGCACATCGGATAACCTGCCTGCGCGAAATTTTCGCTAGTCTCAATGCACAGACGATCCATGAACTCAATCGCGACCGGCAGAACGCCCGCCTTGATGATGTCACTGACGCAAGCGCCCGCAACCTCACTGTCATCGAATCCCATGAGCACGGGGCGCGCGCCTTCCGGTTTGGGCAAAATCCGCAAGGTGGCTTCGGTCACAACGCCCAATTGCCCTTCAGAGCCGCAGATCAGACCGAGCAGGTCCAGTCCTGCCGGGTCCATATGCGCGCCGCCCACCTCAATGATTTCCCCATTCATCATCACCATGGTGACGCCCATCAGGTTATTGGTGGTCACGCCGTATTTCAGGCAATGCGCGCCCCCTGAGTTCATCGCGATATTGCCCGCGATTGCGCAGGCCAGCTGGCTGGACGGGTCGGGCGCATAGAAAAAGCCGTTTTCTTCCACTGCGCCGGTCACGCTCAGGTTGGTGCGCCCGGTTTCCACGCGGATGTAACGATCATCGTAGTTGGTTTCGAGCACATCATTCATGCGCGCCACGCCCAGAATCACGCAGTCTGCCGTTGGCAAAGCGCCCCCCGCCAAAGAGGTGCCAGACCCACGTGGCACGACAGGCACGCCATCCTCGTGGCAAATGCGCAGCACATCAGACACCTCTTTGGTGGATGTTGGCAGCACGACAGCCATCGGCGGACATTTATAGGCCGTCAACGCATCACACTCGTAGGCGCGCGTCTGGTGCGGGTCATGAATAACCGCATCGGCAGGCAGCACGGCTTGCAAACGCTCTACCAGATGCGCCTTACGTGCCATGATCGCGGCATCAGGTATCGGCATTTCCATCCACATACTCCTTTTGGTAAATTAATATGACCAATTTTGGCCATTGGCAAGAATTATCTTACCTGCCATGCGTCTGCCTATGGATATCATGGATCGTTTGGCCCTGTTTACGCGTTTTGACATGGCAGCCGTTGTGCTGCTTTTTGGCCTTTGGTTCGTCATCGGATGGTGGGTTGAGCACGCCCCCAAAACCAGACCGTCGACATCACAGCTTATGGCAAATTACCGCAAAGAGTGGATGAAGCAGATGGTCACCCGCGAACCCCGCGTATTTGATGCACAGATTCTATCGGCTCTGCGGCAGGGAACCGCGTTTTTCGCATCGACCTGCATGATCGCTCTGGGCGGGACACTCGCGTTGATCGGAAACGCCGATCAACTCGCAGGCGTTGCCGAAGACATCACGGCCACAAATTACCCCGCAATCGTTTGGGAAATCAAACTTGTGATGCTTGCCTTGTTCCTGACGAATGCTTTCTTGAAATTCGTCTGGTCAAACAGACTTTTTGGATATTGCGCGGTGCTGATGGCAGCCGTTCCGAACGATCCGGATGCCTCCAACGCATATCACCGCGCCTCGCAGGCGGCCGAAATCAACATAACGGCAGCCAAGGGCTTTAACCGAGGCTTGCGTTCCATCTATTTTGCCCTCGCATCAGCGGCCTGGCTTTTGGGTCCACTGGCTTTGGCGCTGGCTGCATTTGTCACATTCACAGTCGTCTGGCGGCGCGAATTTGCATCCAACTCTCGCAAAATTCTGCTGGATGGCTATGTTTAACCAAGAAGAAAAATGAGCCGATTCCCGAACATGGTCCGACATTTCATTGTTGCGTTGCTGTTTTTGAGCCTGCCAGCAATGGCCGAGCCGCCGAAGATTGATCACGTCTCTGCCCGTCAGGCAGAGAACGGAACATGGCGCTTTAGCGTAACTATTTCGCACCCGGACACCGGCTGGGATCATTATGCGGATGCTTGGCGGGTGCTGGACATGGATGGCAAGGAACTGGGCATGCGTGCTCTTGCGCATCCTCATGTGGATGAACAACCATTCACGCGTTCACTGTCGAACGTGCGCATCCCCGAAGGTGTAAAACGTGTACAAGTGCAGGCACGGGACAAGCCCGGCGGGTGGAACCCAAAGACCGAAATCATCACGCTGAAATAGATCTGCCTGCCCGCAAAGCGTCAAAGCACCGGGGCAACCGTAATGCGATTCGTTCCTCGGCTTGAAGAGTCGTGCAGAACGGTGCACACCCGATGCGACCAGCACGTGAAGGACGTATCATGAAGACGACAATTTTGGGCGGCATTCTGTTTTTGGCACCACTTGCGGTGATCGCGATACTGTTGGGCAAAGTCTATCAGATTGGTCTGCTTGTTGCCGCGCCGGTTGACCAGCTTATCCCGGTCACTCAAATCGGTGGCCTCGCGCTGGTGAATATACTGGCCATTATCATGATACTCGTGGTGTGCTTTCTGGCGGGTCTGGTTGCCCGAAGCCAATTCATGAGAATGCGGGTTCGCAAGATTGACGATCTGCTGATTGATGTGATTCCCACTTACGCGGTTTTCAAAGGGATGCTGGGCAGCATGAGCGGGTCCGAGGACGTCGCTGCACTGATGAAACCGGTTGTCGTGAAGTTCGACGACTACGACCAGATCGCCTTTGAGACGGAGCGGGACGAAACGCAAGCTGTTCTGTTCATTCCCGGCTCGCCTTCAGCATGGTCCGGAACGACGGCCATTGTCACACTGGACAGGGTGCAATCCTTGGACTTGCCCACCCATCAGGCGGTCAAACTGATGCGCGTGATGGGCCGCGGCACGCTCGCCACACGGCGAAAACTGATTGAGAACCAAGTACTCTAGAACTGGCGCGCCTTGGTCAGTTGCGATGGTAAGGTGCCCCAGCCATAATTGACGCTGCGCGATAAAGCTGTTCGGCCAGCATGACGCGCACAAGCATATGGGGCCACACCATCTTGCCGAATGACAGTGCGAAATCCGCCTCCGCGCGCAACGCGGGGTCGATCCCATCTGCGCCGCCGATCACAAAGGCCAGATCACCCCGACCCTGATCCCGCCAGCCTCCTAGCCTGCCAGCGAAATCTGGTGAGCTTTCGACGCGCCCGCGTTCGTCAAGAACTGCGATCAGCGCGCCATCTGGAAGCGCACGGCGCAGCAATACAGCTTCGTTGCTCATACCGCCGTTCTTGCGGTCCTCGACTTCGACAATGCGTGCGGGGCCCAAGCCAAGCGGGCGCCCCGACCGCGCAAAACGCGTCAGATAGTCGTCGATCAGATCTTTCTCAGGTCCGGCACGCAAGCGCCCAACCGCGATGATGTGGATACGCATCGAGGCCGCGTCAGATTAATTTGCCGCCGTTTCGGGACCACCCATGGGCTGCCACATCTTTTCAAGCTGGTAGAATTCCCGGACTTCGGGACGAAAGACATGGACGATGACATCGCCGGTGTCGATCAAAACCCAGTCGCCGGTTTCTTTGCCTTCGGTCTTTGACACACGCCCGAAATCATCTTTTATCTTCTGTACAAGCTTTTCAGAAATCGAGGACACCTGACGGGTCGACCGGCCTGAACAGATCACCATATAGTCGCCAATTTCCGTCTTACCGCGCAGATCAATCTGTACGATATCTTCGGCCTTGTCGTCATTCAGGGAAGTCAGGATTGTCGCCAACAGTTTTTCGCTCGTGGCTATCTCGGTTGCGGCAGCCATTACCGCAGCCTCGGTGTGCGCAGCTTTTGCTGCATCAGCATGGATTGACAGGACATTGTCCTCCTTTGGATGCGCCGCCAGACCCCGGTCGCTGGGTGTAGGCTAAATCTAACAATATGATTGCGACAATTCAATAACAGCTTGAGAAACACATTGTTACGCAGCGCACGTCATGCCGCAGCCCGCAGACCACAGCGCACGCCAGGCGGCATCAAGCCCGGCCAATTCCTGGGCGTCAAATCCGAAATCTCGTTCCCAGTAACGCCCGGTGGCCACGAAATAGCCCAGATCATCTTCGCGCTTCAGCACGGCATCCATACCGCGTATCTCCGGAAGGACAAACGCAGCTTCACGCAGATCAGAAGCCTTTGCCCTTTGAAACATCAACTCGCTCGGCTCAGAAGAAAGGTTCACGCAGCAACACCCCTGCGCCGCCGCCAGCGTCCCCAAACGCGCTGATTTTGCACCTAAATCCTGCAGTGTGATGTCTGCGCGCAACGGGTCAGCGGCACCTGTTCCATAAAAATGGGTCGGGCCTGCCTTGGGATAAACCATGTCACAGCCCAGAAACGCCATCACCTTGGGTCGCAGCGCCTGCAAGGCCCAATAGGCCGTTGTGAAGGCCATCGTGCCGCCCGCATAGACAAACCCACCATAGGCGTTTTGCGTCGGTACGAATTGATCTGCCTGAACAAGCCGCTGGGACGGCAGGACGTTTTGTGGCCGCCGGTCCGCTGGAAAGTCCTCGGGAAAGACCAGATCGTCCCAGTCTTCCCGGATCTGCCAGGCGTTATTGATCGCCACGATTCGGTCAAAATACGCGCGCGGCCACGCTTTGGCCTGCGGTGCATTGGGGCCGCTGCCGAGGATCAGTACAATGTCTGTTTGTTGCGCCATAATCGTCGCTCGCCTGTGTTCAAGAGGTGCAAAAGCTAGTCCCCGATCAGGCAGGGGCAAGGCAGTCCTCGGCTTAATCCTGTTCTTCAAGAACCCGAACCTCGCGCTGAGGGAAGGGAATGGAGATGTTGTTTGCCTTGAAAATATCCCAGAGCGCCAGATAAACCCCGCCGCGGATATTGGTCAGCCCGCCGGTCGGGTCCCTGATCCAGAACCTGAGAATGTAATCAACCGAACTGTCGCCAAAACCCACGATATGACACACAGGCGTCTTTGGCGGCCCCAAAACACGGGACACCCCGCTGGCCGCCTCAACCGCCAATTTGCGCACCACATGCGGATCACAGCCGTAGGAGGTGCCGAAAAATATATCGAGCCGGACATATTCATCCGAATGCGACCAGTTCACCACCTGCCCGGTGATCAAATCCTCATTCGGGATCAGGTATTCGCGCCCGTCCCGCGTCACCACGCTGACGTAGCGCGCGCCCAGACTGTTGATCCAGCCGAATGTTTCACCAAGGCTGATTACGTCGCCGGGCTTGATCGATTTGTCGAGCAGGATAATCACACCCGACACAAGGTTGGAGACGACCTTTTGCAGACCGAACCCCAAACCCACACCAATGGCGCCGGACAAGACCGCCAGCCCGGTGAGGTCCAGACCCAGCGCATTGATCCCCATGAACAGCGCGAGCCCGTAAAAGATAACCTGCACTGCCTTGACCACAAGCACCTGCATGGAGGGGCTGATGTCTTCGTTGCTGCGGATGCGCGATGCGGTGGTGCGGCTGATGAACCGCGCGCCGGTGAACAGCACGCCAACCACCACGGCCGCCGAGAGCACGGAGAGCAATGAAATACGATAATCACCAAAGTTCAGACCGACATCATCCAGAAATCCCGATGCCTCATCGCCGATGCCGATCAGGATCAGCGTCGCATAGATCCACATCCCCCAGACCACGAACCGGCGCAGCAAACGGTTCTGGATAAAACGCCCCAGAAAGCTGATCACCGCCCAGGCGACCGCCAGCGTTGCAGCCAGACCGATTAAATAGGATCGCGAGGGCCATGTAATCTGCTGCATGATCTGATACAAAAGACCGGCCATGAGTGCAAAACAGATCAGACCCAAACGGCGCTTGATCTGAACAATGACCCGGAGTTTCCATTTCTCCCACCCTTCGCGCGCCCGCACACGGCGGTCTATTTCGCGGCCCAAAAGGCGGTGCAGGACCCAGGCCACAAGCACAAGTGCCAGCAGGATGATGATCTGGTTTTGACGCCAGCCCGGGTTCAGAATGCTTACGGCAAAGCTGGTGATCAAATGCCAAATCTCATCGACTGACATCAGAACACGATCAAAGTCCTGCGACTGGTTTTCCATAAGCGGCAGGGTTACATATCGGCCAAACACCCACAAGGCGATGTGCAATTCCCAAGGCTTGATGAAGGGCGCATTTCACGCTATCGGTTCAACGCAATGAAACAGCTGTTTGACATATCGGATCATGCGCGACTGCCCGGCCGCTTTGTGTGCCTCATACGCGCTGTGCCGGCGCACCAATAGGCGCAGCGCGCGGTTGAGTTTGAACATTTCCACAATATGGGAGAGGACTAATGTCCCCCAAGACACTTTACGATAAAATCTGGGATGCCCATGTGGCACATGAGGCCGATGACGGCACGACCCTGCTTTATATTGACCGCCACCTCGTGCATGAGGTGACCTCCCCGCAGGCTTTCGAGGGGTTGCGCATGACGGGCCGGACGGTCCGCGCGCCGGACAAGACGATTGCCGTTCCGGATCACAACGTGCCCACCACGCTGGGGCGCGAAAATGCCGACAACATGACCGAAGACAGCCGCATACAGGTCGCGGCCCTTGATACCAATGCCAAGGAATTCGGCATCCACTACTACCCGGTTTCGGATATTCGTCAGGGCATCGTGCACATCGTTGGGCCCGAACAGGGCTGGACGCTGCCCGGCATGACCGTCGTTTGTGGCGACAGTCACACGGCGACACATGGGGCCTTTGGCGCTTTGGCGCATGGGATCGGTACATCCGAGGTCGAACATGTTCTGGCCACGCAGACGTTGATCCAGAAGAAATCCAAGAACATGAAGGTCGAGATTACCGGCAAACTGCGCCCGGGCGTCACGGCCAAGGACATCACCCTGTCAGTGATCGGACATACCGGTACTGCTGGCGGCACCGGCTACGTGATCGAATACTGTGGCGAGGCGATCCGTGATCTGTCGATGGAAGGCCGCATGACCGTTTGCAACATGGCCATTGAAGGCGGCGCGCGCGCCGGTCTGATTGCGCCGGACGAAAAGACCTATGAATACTGCATGGGCCGGCCCCACGCGCCCAAAGGCGCACAGTGGGAAGCGGCCATGTCATGGTGGAAAACCCTCTATTCGGACGATGACGCGCATTGGGATAAGGTCATTACCATCAAAGGCGATGAAATCGCGCCCGTCGTCACATGGGGCACCTCACCCGAGGATGTGTTGCCAATTACGGCGAGCGTTCCCAAGGCTGAGGATTTCAAAGGCGGTAAAATCGGAGCGGTCCAGCGGTCGCTTGATTATATGGGCCTCACACCCGGCACGCCCTTGTCCGAGGTGGAGATTGACACGGTATTTATCGGGTCCTGCACCAATGGTCGCATTGAGGATCTGCGTGCCGCTGCCGAAATCCTGAAGGGCAAGAAAAAGAAGGACGGCTTGCGCGCGATGGTCGTGCCCGGTTCCGGACTCGTGCGCGCGCAGGCCGAAGAGGAAGGGCTTGCGGACATTTTCAAGGATGCAGGTTTCGAATGGCGGCTGGCCGGGTGCTCCATGTGCCTCGCGATGAACCCCGATCAACTCGCCCCGGGTGAGCGCTGTGCGGCGACATCAAACCGCAATTTTGAGGGCCGTCAGGGCCGTGGCGGACGCACGCATCTGATGTCCCCAGCCATGGCAGCCGCCGCCGCCATCACGGGCCGCCTAACGGATGTACGCGAGCTGATGTGACCCGGCCAAAGCCTGAATGAACAAGCCCGTCGTTCTTTTGAGCGGCGGGCTTTTTTGTTTCACCTCCGTTGCGAAGCACAACCAAAAGATTGCCGCTGATCAAGGCACAATCGCATGAGTTGCAAAATGGAATATCACGGCTTCAAAAGTTAAGAAAACGTTGCCAGATGAGCTTTGTTGCGATACGCGACAGGGTATAGAAACGGATGCATAAAATTGTCCGAACTGTTAAATGTAACAACTGTTAAAAGGTAAGTAATATGAACTTCAAACATTTGATGGCCACAACGGCTGCTGTTATCACACTGGGCGTTTCCGCGGCGAGTGCTGCGTCCTTTAGCTTTGTCGGGACGAACCAGACGCAGGTGATTGCGAAGAATGACCTTGGCCTGGGACTGAACGGTCAGACGATTGACTTTATTTCGGGTGATCAAAAATCAACGTCAAACGGCCTGTCAATCGTCGGTGGCCCTGCCAAAATAACCTTCACTTACTTGGGCTTCGAGGCCGGAAACACCAATTTCTCTGCCAATGTGGGCGGAACGATCTTTACCAACAAAGGTCCCGGCGCATCTGCGCAAAACGCAAGCGTGTCGGTAAATCAATTGCTGGACGGGCTCGTTGCCTTCTCCTTCGGCACAACCGCACCTGTTGGCAGCCAAGGCGAGATTTTCAACAATGCGGGCGCCAATCCTGCATCGAGTGACTATGCTATCGGTTACAAGGCAATAAGCGCGACATCGTATTACGTGTTGTTCGACGACATCGCATCGGGCGACCGCGACTTTGACGATATCGGCATGCGGATTGATATTGCACCAGTCCCGCTTCCTGCCGCCGGGTTCATGTTGCTGGCGGGCATCGGTGGCCTTGCCGCTATGAAACGGCGCAAAAAAGCATCTTAATGGTGTGAATGATCTACGTTAAGATGGCGGCATTTCGGTGCCGCCATTTTTCGTTTATGAAGGGTTGGACCCGTCACAAACAAAGCGTCATGCTCAACTGTGAAACGCAACGGCAATCAAAGGCTGGGTTTCAGGGAACCAACGCGGTTGATTGGCCTGTTTTGCTTTACAGCATCGCCTCAAGCCCCGTTCGATAGTTGGGGTATTTCAAAACGACGCCCAACTCGCGTTTGATCAGATCGTTGCGCACCTTCTTGCTCTCGGCATAAAAGCTGCGCGCCATCGGGGTCATATCCGCAGTTTCAAAGTCAACCTCCGGCGGCAGGGGCAGACCCAAAAGCTCCGCCGCATGACCGATCACATCCTGCGGTGGGGCAGGATCATCATCGCAGACGTTATAGATCGCACCCGGACGCGGCTGCTGGATCGAGGCCATCAACACCTGCGCGATATCCTCCACATGGGTGCGTGAAAAAACCTGACCCTTTTTGATGACCCGCCGGGCAGTTCCCGCGCGCACCTTGGAGAACGGACCACGGCCCGGGCCGTAGATGCCCGCCAATCGAAAGATATGTAACGGCAAATCGGGGATGGCCTGCCATGCGGCTTCTGCCGCGACACGCGCCTGACCGCGCGCCGTCGATGGTGTCAGCGGTGTGTCTTCATCCACCCATGCGCCATCGTGATCACCATAAACACCCGTGGTCGAAAGATAGCCGACCCATTTCAACTGCCGGGCATGGTCGGCAATTTGAGCGTGCAACCGGCGCAAAACGGGATCACCATCCTTGTCAGGTCCGGCAGAAATCAGCAGCGCTGTGGCGTTCCTTATCGTGCCACTGACGTCCGACCCGGGCCAGATCAGCGGCTCAACACCCGTTTGCGCAATGCCTGCGGCTTTGTCGGCGCTACGTGTTGTGCCAATCACGCGCCAACCTGCCGGCATCAACAGGGCGGCGAGCGCCCGCGCACTATAGCCATGCCCAAAGGATAGAAGTGTTTTCTGCGTCATCTTACCAAAATGACGCCTTGATCCGGCAGAGACAACCCCGGACTGCCCGACCGCTATCGGCCTTTCCAAACCGGGTCGCGTTTTTCGGCGAAAGCCGTTGCGCCCTCAAGCTGATCCTCAGAACTATAGAGCACATCGATGGTTTCAAGCTGCCGTTTGGTAATCCGGTTCATGATGTCCTGAAACTTGGCGTCTTCAGCCTCGCGCACCACCTCTTTGATTGCGGCGTAGACCAGCGGTGGACCGGAGGCCAGCAACTCCGCCAGCTCCCATGCGCGGGGCAACAGATCAGCGGAGGGCAGGATTTCATTGACCAGCCCCCAGCCTTTGGCTTCTTGCGGGTCGAACCAGCGCCCGGTCAGCAGCAATTCCATGGCGATATGGTAGGGGATACGTTTGGGCAGCTTGATCGAAGCCGCATCCGCGATGGTGCCAGAGCGGATTTCCGGCAGGGCAAAGCTGGCGTGATCAGCGGCCAGAATCATATCCGCACTCAGGGCCAGTTCCAATCCGCCCCCGCAGGCAATCCCGTTGACAGCTGCAATCACCGGTTTGTTCATCGCGCGCAATTCCTGCAGACCGCCAAAACCACCGACACCATAATCGCCATCAACCGCATCACCCTCCGCTGCCGCTTTGAGATCCCAGCCCGGGCAAAAGAACTTTTCACCCGCCCCGGTCAAAATCGCCACGCGCAGATCCGGATCGTCTCTGAAGCTGCGAAAAACCTCTCCCATCACGCGCGAGGTCGCCAAGTCAATCGCATTGGCTTTGGGGCGGTCGAGCGTAATCTCTAAAATCATGCCCTTTGTACGGGTTCTAATCGGGTCCATTTGGCTCTCCTGCCGGGATTAAAGGTGTGCACCGCACGATGAGGGCATCCGCCGCTATTGCCGCATCAGGGGTACACATCAACGGGTTGATTTCAACTTCTTGCACATGGGCCGCATTGTTTATGACATAATCCTGCAAGCCCATCACCGCGTCAATGACTGCAGGCAAACACGCCGCCTTAGCGCCGCGATACCCGCGCAGCATCGGATAAATCCGCAACTCCGCCAAAACCTGCGCAACATCGTCACGCGATGCCGGCACCAGTAATGACCTTTGATCGTCCCACAACTCGGTGAGCACGCCGCCTGCCGCCAAGGTCAGCACAAATCCATGCGCCGCGTCGCGTGTCACACCTATGAGAAGTTCTGCGACACTGCCCGCAACCATTTCCTCGATCAGAAACTGGTCGCCGGGCATGTCTCGCACCGCCGTGGCGAGGGTCTCCGCCCGCATATTCAGCTTGAGCGCGCCTGCCTCGGATTTATGCGCCAGCCCTATGGCCTTGAGGGCCAAGGGCGCGACGAGCGCAGATGCCATGCCTCCAAGATCAGCCCGTTTCACAACTAGCCCACGCGGGACAGTTATGCCAAAACGCGCAAGGCTTTGTTTGGCCTCCGCCTCTGACAGCATTTCGGTTTTGCCGCTGGGTCCGGCACGCAACGGAGGTGCATCCTGCGGGGCGATGCACCCCGCTGCGGCCTCAACCGCGCCGAGCGCTTCACGCACCCCATGCAAGGGCGTCACCCCCGCCGCCATAAGGCGTGCCGACACATCCGGGGGGAGCAATTCGGGCAAGGTCGCAACCACGGCCACGGGCCGCCCGCTGCGTTTGTGAACAACGATCGCTGCTTGTGTCGCACAGTCCCACGCGGTCGCATCCGTGTGCGGATAGTCCAGAATGATCATCACCAGATCGATATGCGGCGCCGCCATCGGCAACCATGCCGCTGCCATCTTGTCCGCATCACCCCAAACATATGTGTGATAATCCAGCGGGTTAGACAGCGCGACCATCGGCCCCAGGGCGCTGGACAAGGCGTTACGTTGCGCGTCACTCAAGGGTGGAAAGGAAACCGCGTGCTGTGCGGCCATATCGGCAACGAGCGAAGCTTCCCCGCCGGAGCAACTGATCGATGAAAGCCTGCTGCCCGGCAGAACCCCGTGGCAGTGCAGCAGCTTGAGGGTTTCCAGAAAGGTCGGCAAATCCTGCATCCGCGGGATACCGAGATAGCGCAGAAACGCGGAAGCGCCCGCGTCACTCCCTGCGAGCGATGCTGTATGTGACACGGTCGCCTGCTGCGCCTGATCGGACACCCCGATCTTGAGAACGATGATCGGTACGGATTTGTCATATGCCTTTTGCGCCAGTGCGTGCCACAGATGCGTGTCGCCAAACCCCTCCACATGCAGACCAAGGGCCGTGACGCGCGGATCATCCAGCAGGGCCATGGCGATATCTGCCTGCGTGGTTTGCGCCATGTTCCCGCACGTCACCGTATAGGCGATGGGCAAGGCGCGCCGCTGCATTGTCAGATTGATCGCAATATTGGAGCTTTGCGTCAGGATTGCGACACCGCGATCCACGCGCGCACAGCCATGTTGATCAGGCCAAAGCAGTGCGCCATCCACCGCATTCACAAAGCCGTAGCAGTTCGGTCCAAGGATCGGCATATCGCCCGCCGCTGCCACAAGATCCGCTTGCAAACCCGCACTTGCGGGGTCCTCGGCATCTGCTTCAGCAAAGCCCGAGGCGAAACAAACGGCACCCCCTGCCCCCATCGCGGCAAGCTCTGACACGGCCGCAGCCGTGCTGTGACGGTTTATGCCCAGAAATACAGCATCAGGCACATGGGGAAGGTCGCGGACACGGGCCACCGCCGTGATCCCTTCGACGACATCCGATCTGGGATGCACACGCCAAATATCACCTGTAAATCCCATCGCACGGGACTGGCGCACGACTTGCTGGCACCAATATCCACCGCCGACGACCGCGATGGATCGGGGTCGCAGCAAGCGCGACAGATCGCGCGTTGCACCTTTTTTGGCCCTGCTACTTTCAAGGGGCGACATCGTCGTTAGGCCCCCAAAGCCCGCAACAGATCACGGCTGATGATGTGGCGCTGGATTTCAGACGTGCCGTCCCAAATCCGCTCGACCCGGGCATCGCGCCAGAACCGTTCCAGCGGGTAGTCATCCATCAGGCCCATGCCCCCATGTATTTGGATCGCGGCATCGGTGACCCGCGCCAGCATCTCCGAGGCATATAGCTTGGCGGAGGCAATCTCGCGGTTGGCAGGCAGCCCTTTGTCCAGCCGATCCGCCGCGGCCAGCGTCAGCAAATCCGCCGCGTCGATTTCCGTCACCATATCGGCCAGCTGGAAACTCACGCCCTGAAATTTACCGATCTTTTGTCCGAACTGTTCCCGTTCCGCCGCATAGTTCAGCGCATAATCAAAGACACGCCGGGCGCGCCCCACCGACATTGTGGCCACCGTAATACGGGTGGCGTAAAGCCAGGTGTTCATGACCTCAAAACCGCCATCAACGTCGCCGAGGACCTGCGCATCGGGCAGGCGGCAGTCATCGAAATCAAGGATCATGTTTTTATATCCCCGATGACTGACCGATTTATATCCGTCGCGGATGGTGAAACCGGGCGTGCCGCGATCCACCAGAAACGCCGTGATCCGCTTTTTGGGGCCCTTGGCCGTCTGATCTTCGCCAGTTGCGATGAACACGATGATGAAATCCGCATGATCCGCACCCGAGATGAAATGCTTGGTCCCATTCACCACCCAGTCACCACCTTTCCGCACCGCAGCACATTTCATGCCGCGCACGTCCGATCCCGCACCCGGTTCGGTCATGGCCAGCGCATCCATCCGCTCACCGCGCACGGCGGGCATGAGATAGCGTTCGATCTGATCCCCTTCACAGGCCATCAGGATGTTCTGAGGGCGGCCAAAGAAATGGTTGAGCGCCATCGAGCCGCGCCCCAATTCACGTTCCACCAGTGCAAATTCAAGATGGTTCAGCCCGGCACAGCCCACGCTTTCCGGGAAATTACAGGCGTAAAAGCCCAGATCAATGGTTTTGCGTTTGATCTCATCCGCGATCTCTGCAGGCACTTCGCCTGTCCGCTCGACCAGTTCCTCGTGGGGGTAAATCTCTTTTTCAACAAAGCTGCGGACGGACTCCGCAATCATCGTATGTTCGTCGGTTAAGCCGTAAGTTGTCATGATATTTGTCTTTTGGTTGGGAAAGGGACGGGCGACCGCATGCCTTTCTTCCCAACCGCCGTGTGCTGGTCCAGCGTTTCAAGTCCTCGTAAAATGCAAGCGCCATCAGATGTACATCTGCTTTTTGCGTGCGCGTGTGTCATCCGTGGCTTGGGCTGATCCATCATGATAACTGCCGAACCAACGATCCCAGGGCATCTCAACCGTGCCATAGTTGCATTCAAAATACCGGTGATGCAGCTGGTGGAAAAACACACCTGCCTTGGCCTGACGTTTGTCGTTCACGACAATCTCTTCAAACCCGGAATGGGAAAAGACAGGGTGCGTGGATTGGACATAGCCATGAAACAGAACGTGCAACGGATGGCTGGGCACGACGAAATGGATCAGGAAGTTTGTGTAAAACAGCAGATGTTCGACCGGGTGCATCGAAATCCCAGACCACGGCCCGACATTGACGTTCCGGTGGTGCAGGGAATGGGCCAGTTTATAGAGCGGCGGCCAATGTAGCGCGCGGTGTATCCAGTAAAAATGAAAGCTCGACCAGATCGGGATCAGCACGAAAAACGCAACAAACCACAGCGGGTTACCCGGAAACAGCATGGCAGGCGCATAGCCATTCGCCATCGCCCAGAACACCAGCACCTGCGCCGCGGTCCAGAGGGTGATGCCGCTGGCAATATGCCAGAACATATTGTCATGGACCTGATTGCCAAAGGTGAAGGTGCCGTTGCTGCGCGCCTGATCGCGGGGATCGTATTTGGTTTTGTCGCCCTGTCCTTTGCGCATGATCAACCAATAATGCAACGTGCTCGCGCAAATGACCTGCGGGATCAGATTGGCAAGCCAGACCTTGGCCACCCAACCCCATGCCAGCACCTGCATCTCAGCAAGGTCAGGCAGAACGAGGAAATAGGCGATCAGCGCAAAAACCAGACAGAGCGTCGTGGTCGACACCTCAAGCCAGAAAGCCGCATACCACCGAAAGATGGCCGCTGGTTTGGGCGGCCACTGAAACAGGGGATTCTGCGCCAGCGGGACTTGCGGTCGAAAGTTCCAGCGCCCCGCCTCGCGGTTCTCTGGATCACTGGGCATAGGTCGATCCCTCCTCATCCAGAATGGCCTTGAGTTCCGCCAGATGCCGCAGATCCTGTTCGGGGTATTCTTCGATCTCGCGCGCGGTTTTCTCGGCGACATCATCGGGCAGCACCCGCAACGGCCGCCCTGTTTGCAAGGCGAGCAGATAGGTCTGGCAGGCGCGCTCAAAATAGAACATCCGGTTGAAGGTATCGGCCACCGTATCGCCAATCACCATGATGCCGTGGTTGCCCATGACCATGACCTTTTTCCTTAGGTCATCAAACATCTGCGCACAGCGCACGCCCTCTTCTTCAAAGGCCAGCCCGCCGTAATTTTCATCGACAACAACGCGATCAAAGAACATGCAGGCGTTCTGATCGACGGGCGGCAATCGGCTGTCAGCCAGTGCTGCAAGCGCGGTCGCATAGGGCGAATGCACATGCATCGCGCAGCGCGCGTGGGCACAGTGCCGGTGCATTCCGCCATGCAGCCCCCAAGCCGTGGGGTCGGGTGCATCCGGCCCGTTCATCGCTTCGGGATCATCGACATCCACAACCAACAGATCCGACGCCTTGATACGTGAAAAATGCATCTGATTGGGATTCATCAGAAATTTCGTGCCACTGTCGTTGATCGCAAGGCTGAAATGGTTGGCGACGGCTTCATGCATGTTCAGCCGTACGGTCCAGCGAAAGGCCGCCGCAAGGTCTACGCGCTCCTGCCAGTTGTCCATATTGGGGTGCAGTTCAGTTACAGACATGGGTCAAGTCCTTTGATCGGGTCGGACATATGACAACACCCAGACGCCTTGTTTGACCAACGAAAAAAACGTACACCATTCATAAGTTAAACTAATGGATGCGTTATATGACTGATCTGCCGCCCTTAAACTGGCTGCGGGCCTTTGAGGCTTCAGCACGCAACCTCAGCTTTACCGGGGCTGCGCGCGATCTGAACATGACGCAAAGCGCGGTCAGCCAGCAGATCAAATCCCTTGAGGGGTTTCTGGGCCGCCCGCTTTTTCACCGTCACGCAAGATCACTTGAACTCACCCAAACCGGCCAGAGCTATCTGCCAGTTGTCAGGGATGCGTTCCGCACTTTGGCGCATGGCACCCGTGCGCTGACACGAAACGAAACAAACGTGCTTCATGTTCAGAGCAACCTGACGTTTGCGGTGAACTGGCTGTCACCGCGACTTTCGACCTTTCGGGCAAAGCATCCCGAGGTGCAGCTCAGTATTTCCACCGAATTATGGGAGCCGCGCGATATGGCCGACGGGGCGGATGTGGAAATCCGCTATTCCTTGCGCCCATCGGACCAAGTCTATGCTGAGCTTTTGGCAACCGATTATTACTATCCGGTCTGTCGGCCCGATTTCCCTGCTCACTTGGAAACGCTGCACGAACAGCCGCTTTATGACTGTCTGAACATGATGGGCACATGGGCGGTCTGGGTAGAGGAGTGCGGGATGGACTGGCCGAACGCGCCGGTCACCTATGCCTCAACCTATTTATTGCCGTTGGCGGTGGCACAGGCAGGGGGTGGCATGGCTTTGGCCCATGACCTGATCGCCAAAAGACTGATCGACACCGGCGCGCTGATTGCGCCCTTTGCACATCGCGCCCGGATGCAGGAGGCCTATTACCTCATCCAATCGCCCCAGGCTCAGACCATGCCCGCCGCGCAGGCCTTTACCCACTGGCTGCGCGACGCATTGGCGATGGAACAGATCGCTCAAAGCGGCCGGCTGGGCACCCAGGCATAACCGTCGTCGCACAGGATGTAAGCCTCGCGCAGGCCGTGCGGCTTGTCCGCAGGCTCTTGCAAAACCATCGCGCCGCGCGCCGAGGCCCGCGCAACCGCCGCATCAGGGTCGGTGTCGTAAAACCTGATCTCGACACCTGCACCGCGCGGGGGGTTTTCGGGCAGCAGACCCAGCAAGGGATTGGCAGAATAAGTGGCATCACTATGGAGCTGAAATACGTTGCTCCCATAGGTCACAATCGCAAAATCATCGCTCAGGCGGTGAATGCCGACGTCAAAGATATCCACAAGAAACGCGCTGGTCACCCGCACATCGCGCACCAGCAAGTTCAGTCCGATGCCGCGCAAGGATTTGCCGAAATCCTCCGCTGACACTGTTTCATAGTCCATCTTTGGGCCTCCCGTCTTGAACATCGTCATAAGCCATGGCACGGAAGGACATGACGCATCACATTTTTTCCTCCTGGCCCGACACAGCGGCAGATCTGATTGCCGTCGCGACCGGCAGAATGGCTGCCGATATGCTCATTAGGGGCGGCAAATGGGTCAATGTCCATACCCGCGAAGTGCTGGATGGATATGACATTGCCATCATCCACGGGCGCATCGCCTGCGTGGTTCCGGATGCCACGAACTGCACAGGGCCAGACACGCAGATCATCCGGGCAAACGGGCGCTACATGATCCCCGGCCTGTGCGATGGTCATATGCATATCGAGTCCGGGATGCTGACGCCCGCTGAATTTGCCCGCGCGGTAATCCCGCATGGCACCACATCCATGTTCACGGACCCCCATGAGATCGCCAATGTTCTGGGACTTGAAGGTGTGCGGATGATGCATGACGAGGCGCTGATGCAACCCGTCAACATTTTCACCCAGATGCCATCCTGCGCGCCCTCGGCACCGGGGATGGAAACCACCGGGTTTGAGATCACCGCCGCCGATGTGGCCGATGCCATGACATGGCCCGGTATCGTCGGTTTGGGTGAGATGATGAATTTTCCGGGCGTGTCGAATGCCGATCCGAAAATGCTGGCGGAAATTGCGGCAACGCAGCGCGCGGGCAAGACGGTGGGTGGACACTATGCGTCACCAGACCTTGGACCAGCGTTTGCAGGTTACGTCGCGGGGGGACCCGCCGACGATCACGAAGGGACCTGCGAGGCGGACGCCATCGCGCGCATGCGGCAGGGGATGCGGTCGATGATCCGGCTTGGCTCTGCGTGGTATGACGTGGAAAGCCAGATCACGGCGATCACCGAAAAGGGTCTCGATCCGCGCAACATGATCCTGTGCACGGACGATTGCCATTCCGGCACGCTGGTCAATGACGGTCATATGAACCGGGTCGTGCGCCACGCTATTGAATGCGGTTGTGACCCGCTGGTGGCGCTTCAGATGGCGACGATCAACACCGCCACCCATTTTGGGCTGGAACGCGAGATCGGGTCTATCACGCCGGGGCGGCGCGCGGATATTATCTTGACCTCAGATCTGAGAACCCTGCCGATCGAAACGGTCATTGCCCGTGGACAGGTCGTGGCGGAAGATGGTCACTGTCTTGTCGAATGTCCGCACTTCGACTGGCCCGCTGCGGCCCGCCAAACCGTGCATATGGGCAAGACGCTGGGGCCGGATGATTTCACGATCAACGCGCCCAAAGGCGCCAATGCGGTGACCGCGAACGTTATCGGGGTGGTGGAAAACCAAGCGCCGACCAAGGCGTTGAAATTCGAACTGCCAGTGACCGAGGGGCGGGTGCAAGCCACCGGTGACGTCGCACAGATCGCATTGGTTGAGCGGCACCGCGCCACCGGGTCTGTGACCAATGCCTTTGTGTCGGGCTTTGGGTATGAGGGCCGGATGGCCATGGCCTCGACTGTGGCCCATGACAGCCACCACATGATTGTTGTCGGTACCGATGCCGAGGATATGGCGCGCGCGGCCAACCGGCTGGGCGAGGTCGGCGGCGGCATTGTGCTGTTCAAGGACGGTGTTGAACTGGCGCTGGTCGAATTGCCCATCGCAGGTCTGATGTCAGATCGCCCCGCTGCTGAAGTCGCCGCAAAGGCCGACAAGATGATGCAGGCCATGCGCGACTGTGGCTGCACCCTGAACAACGCGTATATGCAACATTCCCTCTTGGCGCTTGTTGTGATCCCTGAGCTTCGGATTTCCGATCTCGGCCTTGTGGATGTGCGCACCTTTGAGTTCATACCTGTGATAGAGTCCCCCACATGAGCGAAACCATCACCCCCGACAGCCCGGCCGCCGAGGTCTTTCATGATGCTGCAGCCGCAGTGGCCCGGCTGGAAGAACTTTACACACAGGCGACCGGCTTTCTCTGTACGCATTTTGCGCAGGCCATGCGCGAAGGCGCACCCGCGTGCCGCGTCCGGGCCTTTTATCCGCAAGTGGAGTTTGAAACCTCAAGTTATGCGCATGTGGACACGCGATTGTCCTTTGGTCATGTTTCTGCGCCCGGACGCTATCGCGCGACGATCACGCGCCCTGATCTGTTTCGCAGCTATCTGACACAGCAAATCGGTCTGTTGATTGAAAACCACGGGCAGCCAGTCACGATTGGCCCATCTGAAACGGCAATGCCGGTGCATTTCGCCGTCGCAAGAGATGCAGCGATCACCGTCCCGCAAGAAGGGGCCGCCGAATTCACGCTGCGCGACGTTTTTGATGTCCCTGACCTCAGCACCACGAACGACGATATCGTCAACGGCACATATATTCCGACCGACGGGATCGCGCCGCTCGCGCCCTTTACCGCGCAACGTGTGGATTATTCGCTGGCGCGGCTGGCGCATTACACGGCCACCGATGCTGAGCATTTTCAGAACCACGTGCTGTTTACCAATTATCAGTTCTATGTCTCTGAATTTGAGGCCTACGCCCGCGCGCAGCTCAAGGATGCAACCTCCGGCTACACGGCGTTTGTATCCACGGACAATGCCGAAATCACCGATTGCGATGGGGTACTGCCGCCCAGCAGTAAAACGCCCCAGATGCCGACCTATCACCTGAAGCGGGCGGATGGGTCGGGGATCACGCTGGTCAACATCGGTGTTGGACCCTCCAACGCGAAAACCGCCACGGACCATATTGCCGTGTTGCGTCCGCATGCGTGGATCATGGTCGGTCACTGCGCGGGTTTGCGCAATTCGCAAGCGCTCGGGGATTTTGTGCTCGCCCATGCCTATCTGCGCGAGGACAAGGTGCTGGACGATGACCTGCCGGTCTGGGTCCCGGTGCCCGCGCTGGCGGAGATACAGATCGCTTTGGAGCAGGCGGTGGCCAAGGTCACCGAACTCGAAGGCTATGAGCTGAAGCGCCTGATGCGCACCGGCACCGTGGCCAGCCTTGATAACCGCAATTGGGAATTGCGCGACCAATCCGGCCCGGTGCAACGGCTCAGCCAGTCGCGCGCGGTCGCACTTGATATGGAAAGTGCCACGATTGCGGCGAATGGGTTTCGCTTCCGGGTGCCCTACGGCACGCTTTTATGTGTGTCAGACAAGCCGCTGCATGGAGAGTTGAAACTGCCCGGCATGGCGTCAGACTTCTATAAAACGCAAGTTGTGCGCCATCTGATGATCGGTATCCACGCGATGGAACAGCTTCGTTCGATGCCGCTGGAACGCATTCACAGCCGGAAACTACGCTCATTTGAGGAAACAGCGTTCCTCTGAGGGGGGCAAACCGTTAAAAACAACGAAAATCGGCATGTTTTTCGTTAATTTTGGCACCTAATCGTTGTGTTCGTCCACAACATACGGGTAGATTCGCGAAATGAGGCCCTACTCATCGGGCAGCGAAGGAGAATAAAATGGCGAAACCAATGACAAAGACCCAACTCGTTGCCGCACTGGCAGAAGAGATGGACACAGACAAGAAATCTGCAGGCGCAGCACTGGACGCAGTTTGCAACCTCATCACCAAAGAAGTGTCCGGCGGTGGTGCTGTGACGCTTCCCGGTGTTGGCAAAATCTATTGCCGCGAGCGTCCAGAGCGTATGGTTCGCAACCCGGCAACCGGCGAACAGTTCAAGAAAGACGCTGACAAAGTGGTCAAGATGACCATTGCAAAAGCGCTGAAAGACAGCGTGAACGGCTAATCGCCAAACACGCGAACTCTTGAAGGGTCACCTGCGGGTGGCCCTTTTTTATGCCTGCAGCATCTTGCGTTTTATCTGAGGCACGAGCATCGCAAGACGCCTCCGACCAAAGAAACGGGCAGCGACTTGTGATTCAAATTGAACGCAAAGAGCCTTAGCGCTCAGCCAGAACCAGACGCAGCGCGAGCCCCAGAAACACCACACCCGCCACCCGGTTCAGCGCGACCTGCGCCCTCGGGCTGTTTGAGAGCCACGTGCCAAGAAAACCTGCCGCCCCGGCAATTGTGCAAAACACGACAAAGGCACACAGCACGAAGATTGCCCCGAACAGGAAAATCTGAGCCGTGACCGCACCGCGCAGCGGGTCTGCGAATTGCGGCAGGAATGCGAGGAAAAAGATCGCAACCTTGGGGTTCGTCAGGTTCATCACCACACCGCGCCAATATAAGCGCGCCAGGGGCGTCCTCGGTGCCTGCGTCTGATCAACAGGTGTTGCGGGGGCGCGAAAGGCCATGATCGCCAGATAGACCAGATAGCCCGCCCCCACGAGCTTGAGCACGGTAAAGGCAATCACTGACGTCTGAAAGATCACGGCAACGCCCAATGCGACCAATGTCGTATGCACCATCACGCCTGTCATCAGCCCCAGCGTGACCATGACGCCCGCCATCCGCCCGTAAAGCGCGGATTGAGTCAGTACAAAGATATTATCCGGCCCCGGAGCAAGCGCCAGAGCCACGCTGGCCGCTGCGAATATCAGGACTGTGTCAGGGGGTATCAGCATGGCGGCCTTTCGTTTACACATCAGCGGTGAAACTTTGATCTGCAGCTGATGTCAAGGGCAGCCCCGCCTGCTTGTATCCCGGTGCTTTTTCGGAAATGGTCCGCTGGAAAGTCACTCATCGGTGTAACGAACAAAAATGGACATCCGCGCAATACTGATGGGGCTGGCTTTTTCGCTGATGTGGTCATCGGCCTTCACATCCGCGCGCATCATCGTCGCCGACGCTTCGCCACTGGCGGCCTTGACCCTGCGCTACCTGATTTCAGGGCTGTTGGGCGTCGCAATTGCCCGTGCCTTGGGTCAGTCATGGCACCTCACCCCCGCACAATGGCGCGCCACGATCATTTTCGGAGTGCTGCAAAACGGCGTTTATCTGGGCCTGAATTTTGTGGCGATGCAAACCGTGCAGGCCTCGGTCGCTGCCATCATCGCGTCCACCATGCCGCTTTTGGTTGCCATGGCGCTTTGGATTGTGCTGGGTGAACGGTTGCGTCCGCTGGGTATCGCGGGGCTGGCGGCGGGCATTGTCGGCGTCGGGCTGATCATGGGCGCGCGCATCACAAGCGGTGTGGACCCCTTTGGCCTTGTCCTGTGTTGTATTGGCGTTGTGGCCCTGACAATCGCGACCCTATCGGTGCGCGGTGCCACGTCTGGCGGTAATTTCTTGATGATCGTCGGGTTGCAGATGCTCGTGGGCTGTCTGGTGCTGGCCCTTGCGACCGCGATTTTCGAAACCCCGCATGTCACACCAAGCTGGCGGCTTCTGGCGGCATTCAGCTACACGACACTCATCCCCGGGCTGGCGGCCACATTCGTCTGGTTCTGGCTGGTGAACCGGATCGGGGCAACCCGCGCGGCGACGTTCCACTTTCTCAACCCGTTCCTTGGCGTCGCAACCGCCGCGCTGTTGCTGAGCGAGCCACTGGGCCAGCAAGACATACTGGGCGTTGTGGTTATCACGCTTGGAATTTTGGCGGTCCAACTGTCGCGACAGCAAAAAACATAAAAACCTTTTCAGGCTGCGAAAAATCTCGTTAGCCTTCTCTGTGATCTTTTGAAAGTCACCGAGATGCCTGAACCCAGCAGCACCAGAGCCTATGCATTCGTCCTAATCCCGGGGTATTCGCAACTTGGGTTTGCCTGCGCACTCGAAGCACTGAGCCTTGCCAATCGCTATCCCGCAGGTGGCCCGTATTACAGGTGGCGATTGCTGAGCGAAACAGGTGAACCCGTTGCAGCTTACAACGGGGTGAAAATCAGCGTAGACGGCGCGCTCACTGAGTTGGACCGACATGAAACCATCGTCATTTGCGCAGGTGAGGATGTTGGTAACGCAACATCAAAAAGGCTGATCAACTGGCTGCGGCGCGAGACACGACGCGGCATGGACTACGGTGCCTTATCCTCCGGCACCTATGTGCTGGCCCTTGCCGGGTTGTTATCAGGCAAACGCGTGACAACCCATTGGGAGTACCGCGCCGCCCTCACCGAAAGCCTGCCAGATGTGATTGTCGAAGATGCGATCTTTTCCGTTGATGGGTCGACATTTACCACGGCGGGTGGGGCCGCATCCATGGATATGATGTTGCAACGCATTCAGGCAGATCATGGTGTTGAGTTGGCGACATGGGTTGCTGACCAGATGGTCTATACCGATCCGCGCCTGCCAAACCACACCCAGCGCGCGGCACTGCATACAAGGTCACAGGTGCGTAACGGCAAGCTGGCAATGGCGTTGCAAGTCATGGAAAACAACATCGAAGACCCGCTGACCCCCGAAGAAATCGCAACCATTGTTGAGTTGTCCACCCGCCAGTTGGAACGATTGTTTTCAAAGTACATCAACGTGTCCCCCAAGCGGTACTATCTGAAACTGCGGCTTGAGAAAGCGCGCGACCTGTTGCGCCAAACGGACCTCTCGGTCACGGATGTCTGCGTGGCCTGCGGGTTCAAATCCCTGTCACATTTTTCAAAAAGCTACCGCACAGCCTATGGCATCAGCCCCGGCCTTGAAGATGGAAGTGCCAAACTGGTCTGGCGCGGCGGCCTCTAGACCTTGCGAAAACAGGCAATTACCCCCGCATCCAGCGCATGGGATATCTGCGCCCCTGCGCCGTAAATCGGCACTTCTTGCGTTTGAAAATCGTAGATTTGAGCGCCGAGCCCGCCGAATTTCGCGCCAAAGCCACGTGTCTCGTAAAGCTCCGCCTTGATGGTCAACACAAACAGCGCCCCACTTGCGGCCACACGCATCAATTCGCCAAGCGCTTCGGGGCCGACATGCCCATGGGTAAACGTCCCGGCGCTGACAACTGACCCATAGCTACCGTTGGCAAAAGGGAGCTTTCCCGTCAAATCACCCTGAACCAGTTTACGGTAGACACCTTTGGACCTCGCAACAGACAGCATCGCAGAGGAGATATCGAACGCATCTATCAAACAGGTCTTGCGCGCGGCGATGGCCTCAGCCACCAAACCAGTCCCTGCCCCTGCATCCAGAACCGGACCATGACCACCTTGTTCGTGGAAAACCTGCGCGACCTGCTGGGGGAATACATAGTCGCTCGCTGCGGCAAAGCTCTCGTCATATGTCTTGGCCCAGGACGCATAAAGTGCTGCATTCTCCGCCGGGGTCCGGACGGAGTACGCAGCTTCAAGATCCAAGCGTTCGTCTTCTATTTCCTGCGTCAAAACTCACCCCCGACCTGCTTTTTCCAGAAGCCCCTCAACCGTCTCGGTTATTTCACGTGACATCGGTTTGGTCTGCGAACCCCAGGTTTCCACGACTTCCCCGTCCAGCCCGATCAAAACCTTATTGAAGTTCCAGCGCGGCACAAACCCGGTTTCCGCGCGTACTTCCTGATAAAACGGATGTGCGTTCTTACCCCGGATGCGCGTGATGTCCGCCATCGGCATGTCCAGTCCATAGTTCATCTCGCAGAACTCCTTGACCTCTTGTGCACTACCAAGCTCTTGGTTGAAATCATCTGATGGAATCGCGAAAACCACAAGACCCGCGTCGCGGTAGGTGTCGTAGAGCTTCTGCAGCCCTGCGTATTGGCCCGTAAACCCACATTGCGATGCGGTATTGACGACCAGCACGGGCTGTCCCGCCCAATCCGCCATTTCCAAATAGCCGCCGTCGATGGATGCAAACTGGTGATCACGCGCGCCGGCCCAAACCGAGCCTGCGGCAAATACGGCGGATACGACTGCCGCCATTGCTCTTTTCGAAGTCCTCATCGTCGCCTCCTCCAGTGTTATCTGGAATATAGGGTGCCCCGACAAAAAGGCACGTCGGGCCGCTTGTGTCAGTTCCCCCCTTTTCTTTACGGGTTTTACGCCCATTTATTAAGGCAACAATCAAAAGGAGTATTCCATGGCCAAATATGCCAAAACGCAGGAGGCGATAGACCGTCTGTCCCCCGAGGAATATCGCGTTACCCAGCAGGATGGGACGGAGCGTCCGGGCACGGGTCCGTTACTTGGAAACAAGGAACCCGGTATTTATGTCGATATCGTTTCAGGCGAACCACTTTTTGCCTCCGCTGACAAATATGAAAGCGGGTGCGGATGGCCCAGCTTCACCAAACCCATTGAGCCTGCAAACGTAAATGAACTGAAAGATGCGAGCCTCGGCATGGTACGCACTGAGGTCCGATCCCTGCATGGTGACAGCCATCTTGGCCACGTCTTTCCCGATGGGCCGCGTGATCGGGGTGGACTGCGGTACTGCATTAACTCAGCATCGCTGCGGTTTGTGCATCGCGATGACATGGAGGCTGAAGGCTATGGGGACTACATCAATCAGGTGGAGGACGTAATATGACACAGGAACGCGCAGTACTGGCCGGTGGGTGCTTTTGGGGCATGGAGGATTTGATCCGCAAGCGAAAGGGCGTCATCTCGACCCGCGTTGGATATACCGGCGGCGATGTGGCACACGCAACATACCGTAATCACGGCACCCACGCCGAAGGCATTGAGATCATGTTTGACCCCGCCGTGCTGAGTTACCGTGACGTGCTGGAATTGTTCTTTCAGATACACGACCCGACCACACTGAACCGGCAGGGCAATGACGTCGGTCTCAGCTATCGCTCTGCGATCTACTACGTGGATGAAAACCAACAGCGCGTGGCGCTCGATACGATTGAAGACGTGAACGCCTCTGGCATCTGGCCGGGAAAAGTCGTGACGGAAGTCGAACCAGTGGGTGACTTTTGGGAAGCCGAGCCTGAGCATCAGAATTATCTGGAACGTTTTCCAAACGGGTATACCTGCCACTTCCCGCGCGCTGACTGGGTGCTGCCAAAACGAGACAGCGCAACACAAGCAGCCGAATAACAGCGCGCGAGAGGCATCCAGAATTGGAGGCCTCTCGCGTTATCTGATCCGAAAACAAACACGATCTGTTAACGAATGCCTGTCATAACCACTCTCGGGTAGGGGTGCCCACGAGTGAGGTGTGAGGGTTATGGGGTCCATATTTTCAGGGTTTCGGTTCAAGGTTGGGCGTAAGAACGAACCGGCGGAAAACGCAGGCCCCTCCAAAGCAGATCAGGCACATCTTGATGCGATCCAAGGCGCTGAGGCGTCAGGGAGCGGAACTGCCGTTGGTGGCGCATCTGTAACGCTGGCCGCCTTGACCGGCTACATGCGCCCCCAACAGGCCGAGGCGCAAGCGCCCGTTACCGAGACATCCGCGCCTGCCTCCGGGGGGGGCACCGCAACCGCAACGCCACAGCAGCCGGTCTCAGAGGGTTCATCAGAACCGACTGCGCCCCCTCAAAGCGATTCCGTCAACCTCAGCGAAGGGTCGGCCGCCTCCGCAGGCTCTGGCCGCACCCCGGCCTCTTTGGATCTGGAGCAGCCCGCGCAAACTGCGCCAAGGTTTGACACGGCAGCAGATCAGATCACCGACGCCCCTGCACCCGCAAGCCCGGGCGTCCGGAACGGGTTGCCCGAAGGAGGATCAGACGGCTCTGCGAAACCTCAGCCCACCGCGTCGCGGACGGCCACCGGGCAGGAAACGCCTCAACTTTCCACAGAAACGGAGACTGAACCCACAGCCCAGACTGTAGAGGTCGACGACACGCCTGCCCTGTCCGCAGTGGGCGGCACAGTTGACGAAAACGTCGCGGGCGCCGTTGTTGGCACCGCTGTTGGAGTGGCAGCCGACCCAAGCGACGCCGTGACTTATCACGTCGATGACGCACGTTTCGAGGTTATTGGAAATCAGTTGAAGCTGAAAGATGGCGTCGATCTTGACTACGAAACCGATGGGGCTGTGGTTAATGTCGCGGTAACCGCCACAGACAGTGAAGGTGCCAGTTCCACTCAGACGGTATCGGTCACCATCGGCGATGTAGCAGAGACGGTTCAGTTGGCCGACAACGGTGTCACCTTCGCAGATACCGGGACCGCAGAAACAATGATTTTGGGCGGCAGCGGCGATGATGTGATCACTGCGAATGCCGATGGCCCTGAGGCCAAAGACGGAACAGATGCGGTGCTGTTGATGAATTTCACCGATACCGGAACAACGGCAGCAGACAGCAGCGGCAACGAGCGGGATGGCGTTTACCGCGGCGATGCAACGCCTGGCGCGACGGGTTGGGACGGTACCGGCACAGCCGTCACGCTCGACGGAGACAACGACTACGTCGAAGTGCCCCCGAATACCGCTTACGCACTCGACGCAGGTACTATTTCGATCCGGTTCAATGCGGATAACCTGAACGACCAGCAGTCGATCTTCTCTCGCGATTCAACGCATTACGATGGCGGCGGCCATATTTCTGCGTGGCTTAAGTCGGACGGTTCCGTCGAAGTCAGGCTGCAGTCCGACAGCAGCAATACCTACCTGCGCTCTGAACCGGGCACCGTGGAGGCTGGCGACTGGGCGCATGTCGCCTTTAGCTTTGGTCCCGAAGGTGCTGCGCTGTTCCTTGACGGCGTGCAGGTTGATACAGACAGTTATACAGGCGGCCTTGTCGGCAACGACGAACCCTGGACACTTGGCGCTTCGCAAAACCGGAGCGGCGACGGCGTTGCAACTAATCTCAGAGACCACTTTGAAGGGTCAATTGATGAATTCGCCCTTTTTGATCGGCAGTTCGATACCGCAGAAATGGCGGAGTTGGAAAGCGAAGGCGTAACATCGTTCGAACGCTACCAGATTTCCGGCGGTGCGGGCGATGACCAACTGATCGGTGGTGCGGGTGATGAGCGACTATATGGCGATGCCGGTGACGACACGATCAAAGGCGGTGCTGGCGATGACAGGCTGTACGGGGGTGACGAGGTCGGTGCCGACGCCGTTGTCTTAATGCACTTCGAAGACGTTGGAGGCACGTCAGCTGACAGTAGCGGCAATGCCCGGGATGGCCTTTACCGTGGCGGAGCCACGCCCGGCGCGACAGGTTGGGACGGTACAGGAACGGCCGTGGCCCTCGATGGGACTGATGACTACGTCGAAGTTCCGCCCGACTCCGCCTATGCCCTTGATGCAGGGACGGTTTCTATTCGGTTCAATGCGAATAACCTTGACGACAAGCAGACCATTTTTTCGCGCGATTCCACTCATTTTGACGGGGGCGGCCACCTGACAGCCTGGCTCAATACCGATGGCTCGATTGAAGTTCGTCTGCAATCTGACAGCGGCAACACCTTCATGCAGTCCGACTCCGGCACAGTGACAGCCGGCGACTGGTCCCATGTCGCAGTCAGCTTTGGCCCGGAAGGTGCCGCACTATTTCTTGACGGTGCCCGGGTTGATACGGACAGCTATACAGGCGGCATCACCGGCAACAACGAGCCTTGGACGTTGGGGGCATCCCAATGGAAAAGCAGCGATGGAGCCGCTGACAATCTGCAGCATTTCTTTGACGGTGCCATCGATGAATTCGCCGTCTTCGACTACCAGCTTGAGACATCAGAGGTTGCGGCAATCGAAAGTGGCGGCATAACCATGGGCGGTCATGACAACCTCTTCGGGGGCGATGGGAATGACTATCTGAAAGGCGGGGGCGGGAATGATGTGCTCTCTGGCGGTGCGGGGAACGATACCCTCTACGGTGACGGTGGCGACGATATCCTGTCGGGGGGGCTTGGCGACGATGTCTTGTACGGGGGGGCAGGCGAAAACACGTTTCTGGTTGCCGCATCCGAAGGGTCTGACATTGTTGCTGGCGGTGCGTCTGGCTGGACACAAACCATCGAACTTCTGGACACCTCCGGCGGTGCAAATGTCGCGGGCAACACCGTAACTGGCAATGGATGGACAATGGTTCTGGATGCAGGATCAAGTGTTGAAGGCCAAAGCGCTGAGGCATTGGCGCTTTCCGAGGATGCCGCCGGGGTGATCACCTTTGATGCCGGTGGGATCGTGGAGTTCACGGAGATCGACAAGATAACCTGGTAGCGGGTAACCCAAAATTATCTGTTTGTGCGTACCGTAAGCCCCTCGAATTAGGAGTTTACTGGCGCATGGAACGTGGATTGGACTTACGCCGCCTGCGGCGCAACCCACATATCGTGGTCGCTTCCTTGTGCGCAAATTTTCTTGGTCTTGCGCTGCCTTTGGCGATGATTCACGTCTATGACCGGATCATCCCAAGAGAAGGCTATGCGACATTGGCCGTGTTGGCCGCAGGCCTCGCGACGGCGGCACTCGCCGACTTCATGATCCGACTGGCACGTGGCAGATTGATGGCCACCGCCAGCAACCGGTTCGAGACTGAGGCATACCACCGCGCCTTTCGCAACCTTCTGGAGAACAGTACACGCCTTAAAAACGTCGGCCCCGGTGTGCTGCACGACCACGTGGAAAGCATTGAGCGCGTGCGCAAACACCACGCGAGTGAAGCCGCCGCAGCAATGCTTGATCTGCCATTCATTGTGCTTTTCATTGCGGTGATGGCTCTGATATCGCCTCTTTTAGGGGTAAGTGTCTGTGTACTCGCACTTCTGTCGATGGGCATTGTCTGGTTTCAGCGGCGCAAGATTCTGGAACTCAACACTTTTCGGCAGAACAGGGACCAACAACGCCATTCCTTTCTGATGGAGGTGATTGACGGTGTCGAGATGATCAAGAGCCTCGGGATCGAGGATTTGATGCAACGCCGTTACGAGCGGCTGATGTCGGTCAACGCCATCATCACCCATGATCTCAGTCGCCGCGTGACGCTCACGCAAGGCATTACGTCTTCGATCGGGTTGATGGCGCCAGTTCTTATGGCCGGGGTCGGATCGTTTCTGGTCATTGGCGGGCAGATGTCTGTTGGCGGGGTCGCCGCCTCGGTATTGCTCACCGGGCGCGTCATACAGCCAATGCTGCGCATAGAAGCCCTGCTGGCCGGTGAAGCAGATGTTAAAAGGTCTGAAAAACAAACCAATGAACTGTTGCAGACAGATGCTGGTTCTTCGGGCGTCAAAAAGATAGATCAAATTGACGATATCGTTCTGCACGACGTGACGATCGCCCCTCATCCCAACCAAAAGCCTCTTTTCGAAAACGTCTCGCTCAGTCTGCGACGCGGCGACTGCATAGCATTGGTCGGCGCTGACGGATGCGGTCGAAGCACTCTGCTGTCAGTCTTGGCGGGCAGAATTCGCCCGACCTCGGGAACAGTGCACATCAATGGGTTGACGCTCGACGATATCAATCCGGAGGCTCTGTGCGACCGGATCAGTACCTTGTCACCAGATTATACAATGCTCGACGGTACCTTGCTGGAAAACCTCACTGCATTCGATGTGCCGCGACATCAGACACAAGCCTTCAAACTCGCCGAAGAGCTTGGAATATCGAGCTTCATTTCCCATCATGCCGACGGGCTGTCCCTGCAAGTTGCCGCCCGCAATGCCAATAGCCTGCCCAAGGCGATTCACGACGGTGTCGTCCTGATTTCAGGATTGGTCCGGTGTCCTGATGTCATCCTCTTCGATGAAGCGAATGTGGGTCTTGACCGCAGCATCGATCAAAACATGTTGCAAGTCCTACGTCGACGGATACCCGACGCGATAATCGTCATGGTCACCCACAGACCCTCATACATGGCTCTCGCGAACCGTGTCCTGCGCATCAAAGATGGTCACCTCATCGAGGATGAAGTCGCGCCCTCAGAGAGGTCGATGGCTGGATGACACACACCGCTCCTCTCAAAGCAGCACCCGACGCTCAAGGCACTGCCTCTGTCTCAGTGTCTGACAGCGACCTGATCGCTTCGGCCACTGTGAAATGGGAAAATGATAGCAATTACGATGCATTGAGTACCGGTTTGCAAACCGGACGATTTGGCGGATTACCGTCGCACACAAATGCTGGCGAAGCGGTCGTTGAAGTCTTGCGCCGCTGCAACTGGCCGGTTGATTTCCGAGACTTTGCTGCGGCCATCCCGCATTTTTCGCCTGAGCTCAATCTAAACTCAGCCCGCGGCATCCTGCGCCATCTCGGTTTCGAAACGAGTGAAGACAGCCTACGCGGACGCAACTTGCAGCACTTGCCGAACGGATCTTTCGTCGTCTCTGCCAGTGAGGATATCTGGTTTGTTGCCGCCGGCGACGATGGTCGATTTGTGTTACGCGACCCTGCGACCGGACAAGAGCGACCTATCCGGCAACGGCGCCTCTATCGCTGCTTGCGCATAAAAGAATCCGCCTTGAAACCCAACGCCACATCTTGGTCAGGCAGTTGGATCAGCAACACGATCCATCGGTTCGCGCCCGAGAACCGGACAATTCTGCTCATTATTTTCCTGTCCAATACACTTGTCGTCATTGCGTCACTTTCTGTCGGATTCATTTTCGATAAGGTCCTGCCTGCCAAAGCATTCGATACCCTCGTGGCTTTGCTGGTTGGTATCGGCATATTACTTTGCGTCGATCTGCGTCTGCGTCGGATCAAATCGAGGATAATCGCACAGGTATCTGGACGCATAGAGTATATTGTCAGCAGCACCCTGTTTGAACGTCTGATGGCCTTTCCGCTGGAGATGGTGACCGGGTCCTCTGCAAGCGATCAGATGAACCGTCTCAAACATTTCGAAACGGTACGTGATTTCTACGCAGGACCATTTGTCGCCGTTATCTTTGAATTGCCATTTGTGGCGATTTTATTGGCTGCGATGTTCTTTCTGGATCCGGTCATTGGGACGATTCTGCTCAGCTTTGTCGCGCTCTATGCAGTGGTGGGCGTCGTTTTTTACCCAAAAATTTCGCGCGGTTCCAGAGAACTGGGTCAGCTGCACAACGAATGTATGCGTCTGCAGGAGGAAACTCTCAGCCAACGCCATCAGATCGTCGCACGCGGTTTGGGTGCGGTATGGAGCGCGCGGATCACGCCACGTTTTAGCGCTTTGAGCCAGGCGCGGCACCGACTGGACGCGATCTGGCGCATACTCAACAGCCTGATTACAGTTGCAACGCCACTGGCAATTGGCTGCGTAATCTTCGTTGGTGCGCTGCGTGTGATATCCTCCGATTTAACCGCAGGCGTTCTGATCGCCTGTACAATCATATCCGCCCGACTGCTGAGCCCGGTGCAACAAGCATTGCTGCTCGCGGTTCGTGCACCTGATCTTTTGAACCTCTTCAAACAGATCGATGTCATGATGCGTATCAAAGGTCGGCACCAATCGGGTCATTCACAGTTGGCGGTCGGATTGGACCACGGTCGCATCGCACCTGATATTCACATTGACAGCCTGGTCTTGAGATACCCACGGTCGGTCACGGCAGCACTCAAAGGGATAAGCGTAAAATTTGATGGCGGGTCATTCACCTGCATCACCGGAGAGGCAGGATCGGGTAAGTCATCTCTGCTGCGCGCGATCACGGGACAGTATTCTGCACAAAACGGGACCGTGATGATTGGGCAATCTAATGTAAACCAGTTTGACACGCGAATGCGGGCCAAATTGATCAGTTACCTTGGCCATCAATCCTTGCAAATACATGGCTCACTGGCTCAAAACCTTCGCCTTACAAAGCCTGATGCTACGGACGCAGAACTGCGTGCCATCACGCAAGAACTATCACTTCTGCAGAGTATTGAAGATCTTGCCGATGGCTTTGACACCAGATTCAGTCACGCAGATCGGCATCGGTTTTCTCCTGCTTTCCGCACCAAATTTGCAGTCGCTCAAATTCTCCTGAATTCCCCCAAGGTTCTCTTGCTCGATGAGCCAGAAGCAGGCCTGTCAGACGAGGATGAAACCGCGATCCTGAATGCAATCAGGAGGCGGGCAGGCCAGGTAACCTGTCTGCTGGTTACCCATCGACCCAGTATCATGCGCCAAGCCGATAAGGTCTTGCTTCTCAATGCTGGCCAAATTGCGTTTTTTGGCGGGCCCGAAAAACTCCAATCGAGGAGCGCTTAACATGCTGAACAGATTCTCCCGCCGCACAAAAAGCGAAAAACTGGGCAATGTTCCATCGTCCGCCATCGCCAGTTCTTCCAATGTCACTGCGAGCCCACATTTGAGCGAGACACATGATGGCGGCTATGCCAGGTCCGTAATCTGGACAATCGTTCTCGCCGTTGGAGCTTTTTTCTATTGGTCATCTATGACGCCTGTTTACGAAGTTGTGACCGGGGAGGGGACCATCAAGCCCGAAGGTTTATCCACCCGGATTGAACACCTTGAAGGAGGCATCGTTAACGAAATTGCTGTGCAGGACGGGGATATCGTGCAGCCTGGGCAGCTCATACTGCAACTGGACACGCAGATCATCCAATCCGAGTTAGCGCAAATCGACACGCTTTTGACACAAGTACAGGAGAGTATTGCTCGTTATGAGACGATCAGCGCCATTAGTTTCGTTACGCTTGATGACGCGGAGTTAAGACAAATGACGTCAATCTCGATCATCAGCGAAGTCAACTACCGTCTGTCGCAAATACAAACGATCCGCTCGCAAAAATCGGTTGCAAGCACCGAACAACACGCCATCCATGCTAATATGGAGAGCCTGCGTCAAGAACTAGCAATCCAACAAGCACAATTTGACCGCTACCAACGCGCCGGATTCAATGGAAGCGTGTCCCTGAACCGTCGCGAAGAATTGCAGCGCGAGAATTTGAGGTTGGAAAGCAGTATCGCGCAATTGTCCGGTGAGGTACGCATTTTGGATGCAAGGATCGATCAGCTGGAATCCAGCGAGAGGGAACTGATTGCACAGTTTCGAAGAGATGCAGCGCTTCAACTGGACGAAAAGCGTACAGAACTAGCTGGGTTGCTGGAAACCCGCACAGCGCTGAACTTTCAAATACAGCGAAGCCGAATTGTGAGCCCCGTCTCTGGTATGGTGAACGCGATTTCGGTTCAAAACCTCGGAGAGGTGGTTCAGCCAGGCGAAGTCATTGTCGAGATCATCCCCTCGACAGGCCAGACTTTCGCAGAGATCGAAATCGCCGCCGATAGAATTGGTGGGGTAACACCTGGCAGTTCTGCCAGCGTCAAAGTTCTGACATATGATTTTACCAGATATGGCTCGCTGGAAGCCGTAGTTGAGCATATCTCACCCTCGAGCTTTACAAAGGAGAATGGTCAAACTGTATTTCGCGTCCGGCTTGGCTTTCAATCTCTGACAATTACCAATGTCGGTCAGATGCCAGACGGGCGCAAGGTAACGCCCGGAATGACCGTAGTGGCTGACATAAAATCTGAGGGTAGAACAATTTTATCCTTCCTGCTCAAACCTTTACGTATAATTTCGGATCGCGCTTTGACCGAGGCATAAAAAGCCAGCACTAAAAATGGAACAGAATTCAATACAGTAAAGCGCAGCGCTCGGCACTTGACCTTCAGTCACAAACACCAAAGTAAATCACGTGTCTAAAGCGGCACCCAACCTCTTCAGTGACTAATCTTACAGCACGCAGAAACTTCTCGCCTAGAACGAATTCAAGCTGGCCGCTGGGTGATCGCTCCGAAATTTGGGCACAACTACATATCGAATTTTCTCGAATGATTTCGGAGAAGTTACTCGTAAAGAGGTCAAACTACGGCAATGTGCAGATGGCGAAGATACTAAGCGAGGCTGAAAGCGGCGTCTCAGTTGCTGATTTGTACCGTGAACACAACATAAGCTGTAAACGCTTTCACAAATGTCGGTTCAAATACAGTAGGATAGGTGCGAGCCCGATAACGCCGGCGAAAGCACTCAATGAAGAAGGCAAGCGGCTCAAAAAAATTTACCTAGAAGAGCCGGCAACGCTCTTTTCGCAGGGAAGCGCTTTGAAAAAAGCAGTGAGGCCATCCATCATCAATAGGACTCGCAACCAAAGTGTAAGCCATCATTCAAGTTAACACGGCTAAAAACTGAGGCTACCTCTATCTGCGCGATACAGCGGTTCCAATTGAGTGAAACCACCCGAATGAGACCGCTTGCCTGACTGCCGATTAGAAATGTAAGAGACATGCATAACGACGGGGTTAAGATGCGTTTTGAGCGGAGGGTGTAACGCGAGCCAGAGTTCTGGGGAGCTAAAGACGGTGGCAATGGAGTGATACGAGACGCCGTTGATTATATCATTCGTCGGGTTTGATGGGCAGCAGCCATTAGGCTTGCTCAAAGGAACGACGTGACGCGCCAGCAACTTTACGCATCGCGGCTTGGTCCGAAGCAGTAGGGACTTTGGTCGCCGGAGCAAGGCACGGCATCCGCGCCAGTCGATTTCCAGCTTGCCGACATCGCGCCACCTGATCCGAAAGCAGAGCGGCCTACTCCGGTCAAGCTTTGCTTGTCAAAACGGGCGCGGTCTTGGGTTTGACAGGGCCAAGGACAAGATTGTGTTGAAGCGGCTGATGCACGCGGTGAAAAGAGCATAATCGGGCAAGACACCGGGGTTCAACGACATTTGACCTCTCGAGTGACGGCTATCGTCCAAAAGGACTGTGGTGTTGGCGACATTGAGTCAGCATGTCCTGCACTGGAAGACCGACCATCGGGGCGGTATTTGCGTTCTCGGGCAAACGCGACGGTCGGACCAAACTGCTACATTGGGATGGCCAAGGCTTCTGCCTGATTTACAGAGTTTTACAATAGAGCCGGTTTTCATGGCCGAGCGCCAAAGATTGCTCTGCCCATCTGTCCTGCCCGCAGCTTTTGATGCTGTGGGAGAGGATCAATCGACGTTGTCTTTAATGGGGCGTATCGCCTGCACGTGTTGGGTGGTTTCGCGTCCGTATTTACGTTTTTTACATGGCGATCTGACCTTGCTTTTTGGTACTGAAACGTATGTTGAAGCCTGATAAAACCTCTCCTCCTCGGGACAATGGCTTCGCTCAATGCCCTGCTGGGTAAACGGGTAACCCACAGAATGGAGCGCGATGAGCGCTGCATTGCAGGCCAAAAATGCCCGGATTGCACCTGAAGCCGCCAAAATACCGGCGACTTCGAGGATCCATGTTTCAATGGTTCAAGCGCTTGTCTTGTGGTGAGCGAAGATGTCAGCGAACTTCGCGATATGATCGCTGCCCCTCTTTGGCGTTCGTGGTCACTCGGTAAGTAGAGGGCTGAGTAACACCAGCCCCGGCCAATGATTTCGAAGTCGGTAAAATCTGTTTGCCCAACCGATAAAACGTGCTGCACTGGATGCCCAACATGCCGAGCGTCTGTTTGACCGGAAAATGCGATCCCTCAACCGTTCGAACGATCTTCAGTTTCTCGGACGCGGTGTATCTAAGTCTTCGAACTCCCCAGCCCCTGTCATGCTTTTTTTGGAGTAGGCGGTTCTCAGCCGCCAGGTCCGCCTCACGCTCATTCAATACCAGCGAGTCTGAACGAAGGTCTTTCACTTCCCGCGATGCGCTCTTCGCCGCGCAGTCTCGCTAGATCAATACAGAACCTCTCTCCCGCGGAATGGGTTTGCCGCGTCCTACGGTGAATGTTCTTGACCACTTTCTTGGCGGCGTCAGGGGTCTCCTGCCCATTCCCGTTTCGCAATCGATGGGATGAACCAAAAAACCTGCGTCGTCCAAACCCGCAAACCTACCACACAGGTGTTGACGGCAGATACACTAACCCAAGCTGCTGCGTTCTGGGCAGCCAGTCTTCTCAAAGTAAACCAGAGGCGAAGAAGGACACAGCACGTATTGGATTGATCATTGTCGCCACGTTGTCAGGTTGACGTTGTTTCAACAGTCTCGCGACGGCTATTCGAACGGTGAAATTCCGTTCGAGTTGACAGAGTTGCAGCATCACATTTGGTTGTGTGGGATTGAACGTTTCAGTTCTGGCGAAAGGGTGCAGTCGTTGCTCAGGCTTTTCAGCATACCAATCAGCAGCCCTTGAGTGAGCTACCAACCTGTGCTTTGCGCGTTAGGGCAAAGGCTGATCCGTTTCGCAGGAGAGATTAAAGCCTACGCCTTCGGCTTTTCAGCCACTTAAAAGTAGCTTTGAACCAGACTTCCGGCAATCAAATTCCATCCGTCGGCCAGCACGAAAAAGGCGAGTTTGAAAGGTAAAGATACAATGACAGGCGGGACCATCATCATACCCATCGACATAAGAACAGCAGCGACAACAAGGTCAATTATCAGGAATGGCAAAAACACCAAAAAACCGATCTGAAAAGCCCTTGAAATTTCGGAAAGCAGAAAACTCGGAACGAGCACGGACAAAGGCGCCTCTGCCGTCGGGGTCGCGTCAATTGTTTCTGATCTCAGTTCGGCCATTGCAAAGAATGTATCAGGGTCCAGACGAGCTGCCATAAAGCTCCGAAAAGGCTCAAGCGTGCGGACGAATGCAGTTTCTGCGTCAATTGCATTGTCAGTTAACGGTTGAATACCGTTTTGCCATGCGGCCTGAAAAACAGGTTCCATTATGAAATACGTCAGAAACAATGCGAGACTGACGATCAGCATATTGGGGGGCGATTGCTGCAATCCGATTGCCTGGCGCAATATCGACAGCACCGTCACCAAGAAAGGAAAACAGGTGATCATTATCGCCAGCCCCGGCGCCAGGCTCAGTACAGTAATCAGAATAAACAGCTGAATGGTTCGCGCACTTAACGAACCATCATCGCCAAGAGAGATCGAGAGGTCTTGCGCAAAACTTACCGACGGGATGAATACTCCGGTCAGAAAAACTGCCAGTAGAACTACACGTGTCATTTTAGAGGCCAGATTTGAGATCAATCACTTCCGTCAATCGGACAATGAGCTGACCACTTTGATCTCCTTCTTTTTCTTCAAGCATACCGCGGGCAATGAGCCGGTCGCCGATATAGAGATCGACGGGATCGTCAACCGATTTATCCAAGGACAACACCGCGTTTTCACCAAGCGTCACCAAATCGCGGATGAGTGGGCGCGCTTTGCCAACGCAAACAGTCACCTCAATAGGAACCGATGTAAAAGGGTTATTGGCGTCGAGACCGCCGACACTATCCATAGGAACTTCATCCATTTTCGATCTCCCTATGCGCTTCGTGGAAGAAGGCTTCAACAGCTTTGGACACACCTTCTATCAACGTATTAAGATCGATTTGTCGTTCCGTCGTGCCCAAACGAACAAATGCTTGCCCTTCACCCAAAGACGCCTCTGCGACAACATTTATTGAATCTTGAGAGGTCGTCGCGATAAGACTTGTAACGCGCTCGACGTTATCCGTGCTCACAACCACCTCAATCGGCCGGTCCGTTTGTGCGTCAACCAACGATGCCACCTGATCAAGAATATGCGCACTCAGAGCGGCGCGCATAGCTTCCGGTAATAGCTTTTCGACGATGACCTTCATAATCGGCTCAATGGACACCGTTAGTTCAGATAGCGCTTCCTGATATGTAAATTTCATATCGATCAGGTTCTGTCCCAACTCTGCCGTGATCCGCTCCTTTTCATCGGTCTGCGCTTTTGTCGCATCGTCCCAGCCAGCTTGATACCCGGTCTCAAACGCCTGCAGCTTTTGATCTTCGGTCGCCTCTGAATGTGAGTTCGATTTTTCGGTTGATGTTTGTTTGGTACCGGCAAAATTCTTGTATCGATGTGAAACGGCCATTACACGCTCTCCTCTTTGTCTTCCAACCAGCTGCGCAAAATCTCAACGGTCTCATCTTGCCGCTCACCGATCATTGTTCTGAGCCGGTCTACTGGATCATCCGACATTCCTGAGCCGATGTTTAAATCGGGCAACTCGCCGCCTGCGTCTCCGAAATCAGAAATGACGGGGAGATCCGGCAGTTGAAAATCATCGCCGTCAATTTCCCCATCAAGGCCCTGGCCGTCCGTTTGGCCCTCAGCAGCAGGTAAAGCAGCGATAGCAGGCGCGTCGTTCAAACCATTGCGGGAGAGCAAAGGTCGCACGACAAAGAGGCCGAGTATAAGCGTAACCAGAGCCAAAATCGCCATCTGCACGGCCGACATAACATCAATGTTGAAATTGCTCATCAAGGATGTTCCCGCCGCAGTTCCTTGCAGCGGCACGCTCTGCAATCCCATTGACTTGATTGTAATAATATCCCCACGCGCCTCGTCAAAACCTACGGCCGAGGCAACAAGATCGCGTAGCGCTTCCAACTCATTTTCGTCTCTTGGCGCAACAGTTTGCTCTCCGGCTTCATCCGTAAGTGTCATCTCGTTTACAAGAACGGCGACAGTGACGCGTTTTATGGCCCCAGGCTCACGTAGAACTTCCCTCTCAGTCTCAGAAACTTCGTAGTTAACGCGCTCTCGTGTTTCATTATTTTGAGACGAGCTGTTTTCTCCACCAGCGCCATCTTCATCTGGCAAATTGGACGCGACCGTTACATCGCCGCCACCCGCTTCGGATGAAGATGTGTTTCGTTCCTCTGTGTCAGTGCTGATCGCCACGCGGCTCTCGGGGTCAAATGTTCGTTCTCGAATCGATTCACTTTCAGTCACCGTATCGACGCTCACTTCGACGACCGAATTGCCGAAGCCAACCCGGGCTTCCAGCAAACGCTGAACCCTCGCTTTTAGAACATCAGCCTTATCTTCACCACCAATCGTCGGCGCTACTTCGTCCGCATTACCAATCAAAGCGCCGTTGGCATCAATCACTGCGACATCTTCAGACGCCAGACCTGCTACGGCTGAGGAAACAAGAAACCGAATTGCCTTGCCCTGCTGCGGCGTTATCGCTGCACCACTTGGGGTGACTGAAATGGATGCCTTGGGTGTAACCCCACGTTGGAAAGGGTTGGATCCTGTACTTGCAATATGCACGCGAGCCATCGCGATATGGGGGCTGGACACGATGGTACGTGCCAACTCACCCTCTTTTGCACGCCAATATGCTGCATCAAACATTTGCGATGTCGTGCCGAAACCGGACAACGTATCAAGCAACTCATACCCACGTGTCGAATTCGCAGGTAATCCTTCGCTTGCGAGGGTCATGCGCAATTCATCTCTTTGGCTCGAATCAACAAATATTGAGCCCCCGCGCACTTCAAACACCGCACCGCGCTGTTCCAACGCTGTCACAACATCGCCTGCCGCGCCATTTTCCAACCCGGCATACAGCAATGTCATATTTGGCGCGGTCGCCATTCTGGACATGGCCAGAATGGCAAAAAACATCGCACCAGTTGCCAAGGCAACAATCACTTGTCGCCGCAATGGCAAGCCTGTCCAAGCCGTCACAATTTGCTGCACTTTCGCCTCCGGTCAGATGAACTTTCTGTTCAACGGTGACATCAGCAATGAACCATCTGCCTTAACAATCGGTTAGTGCAAATGCGTCTATAACAAGTTTCGTAAACATTGACGGGACGAGTATGACTGACGCAACCAATGAAGAAAGCACTGAACCACCAAAATCGGGCAAGCTGCCTTTAATCATTGGTGCTGTTCTGGCGTTAATTGGCGGCGGTGGTGGGTTTTACGCTGCCAGCAGCGGCATGATCTTCGCTACCGAATCAAAGGAAGAAGTGGTGGAAGAGGAAAAGAAATCTTCCAGCGAATTCAGCGATATTTCGTTTTTGCCACTCGAGCCAATGACGATCTCCATGCCGCGTGGCAGCGCGTACAAACACCTTCGGTTTCGCGGCGAATTGGAAGTACCCAAGGAGTACGCCGAAGATGTTAAAAAGGTAACGCCGCGCGTCATAGACGTGTTGAACGGGTATCTACGCGCCCTGCAGGTCTCAGACATTGAGGAGCCAGCATCGCTGACAAGACTGCGATCGCAAATGCTTCGTCGCATACAGATAGTTGCAGGTCCCGGACGCGTTAACGACCTGCTGATCATGGAATTTGTTTTAAACTAAGGAGAGCGATATGGACATTATTGCTGACATTCTTCTAGCCGCCGGAGCTTTTGGCGCCGGAATTTACTGTTATATTTTGGGCCGGCGTCTCAATAGGTTTAACGATCTGGAAAAAGGTGTCGGCGGGGCGGTCGCGGTCCTGTCTGCGCAGGTTGACGATTTAACCAAAACGCTTGCAGCGGCTCAAAGTACAGCATCAGTTTCGGCAGAAACGCTCACCCAACTCACCGTTCGAGCGGAGGCAATGTCACAGCGGCTCGAGCTTCAGATGGCATCGTTGCATGATATTCCACCTCAGGAGAGTACAGTGGCTGCTGTTGAGACTGGCAAAGCGCAGCAAACCGCAAGCGAACCAATGTTCATCAGACACCGCGCTTAAGGATTGGCCTCATGAAGATTCCTATGTTCCGCCGCAATGGGCGCGGCTCTATACTTTTGATTTGTTGTTTGCTGATCGGCTCGGCAGCTATACGGATTGGCAGCGAGGCGGGGAAAGCGGTCGCAACAGAGAGTCCTTTTCCCGTGCCTGCAAGCTCGGAAGCAACGGGTGAACCGGCCGTTTCAGAAGGAAGCAAGGCTGACTTTGCTCAGATGTTGCTCGCATTTCAAGAGCGTGAAGCACGTATTGAACGGCTCGAAGGTCAAATCGACATGAGACAGAAGGCCCTGGAGGTCGCAGATGCTGAGATTGAGAAACGGTTGCAAGTGCTTCAAGACGCGGAAAACGCTTTGAGGTCGATGCTGGCCATTGCCGACACGGCTGCAGAAGATGACGTCGTCAGACTCACTTCAGTTTATGAGAACATGAAACCAAAGGTTGCGGCCGCATTGTTCGAAGAAATGGAGCCAGCTTTCGCCGCGGGTTTTTTGGGGCGCATGCGTCCTGATGCAGCGGCAGGGATAATGTCCGGTTTGACTCCAAACAAGGCCTACACAATCAGCGTAATCCTCGCAGGAAGAAACGCAGACGCGCCAAAAGGCTGACTCTCGTGAAGGTTTTTTAACCTCCTTTTGCAAATATACCGAAGTAACGATTTTTTGGGGAACGGCATGATCGGAATCATCGGCATAATCACCGTATTTGCAATGGTCTTTGGGGGCTACCTCGCCGCTGGCGGCAAGATGGGCATCATCTTTAAAGCGCTACCATTCGAGATGACAATGATTGGAGGCGCAGCCGTCGGTGCTTTTCTGATAAGCAACGATATGTCAGCGATCAAGCACACGATGCGCGATCTTGGTAGGGTCTTCAAAGGACCGAAATGGTCACATTCAGACTACAAAGACCTCCTCTGTTTACTGTTCGAACTGATCAGATTGGCGCGTCAAAACCCGGTTGCAATCGAAGAGCATATTGAATCCCCCGAAGAGTCGTCGATCTTTTCGAAGTACGAGAAAATCGTGAAAGATAAGGAAGCAGTGGCTCTGATTTGTGACACCCTTCGGTCTGCTTCTATGAATTACGATGATCCTCACCAAGTCGAAGAAGTTCTTGAAAAGCGCATGGAGGCAAACATGCACCATGCAATGCACTCCAGCCACGCGCTGCAAACCGTAGCCGACGGGCTTCCTGCACTCGGTATTGTTGCTGCTGTTCTGGGCATCATCAAGACGATGGGCTCGATTGATCAACCGCCTGAAGTATTGGGTAAACTCATCGGCGGCGCTCTTGTCGGTACTTTCTTAGGAGTGTTCCTGGCATATGGCTTCGTGGGCCCATTCGCTGCGAAAGTAAAAAGCGTCACAGAAGAAGATGGTCACTTTTATCAGCTTATTAGAGAAGTTCTGGTGGCGAACTTGCATGCACATGCAACGAATATCTGTATTGAAGTTGGCCGGCAGAATACACCATCACACCATCGCCCCAGCTTTGCGGAACTGGAAGAAGCTCTGAAATCAGTCAAGCAGAATGCTGCATGAAAAAGCTAAAGTTACTGTCCATAGTTTTTGCGATTTTACTTCCGATGCCGTTGGCCGCGGAACCAATCGTAGTCCGTTCGGGCGAACACGCTTCCTTTACCAGATTGGTAATGCAACTGCCGGCCGGCGTTCAATGGAGCATGGAACAAGAAACTAACACCCCAGTTCTCCGTTTGATAAATCATAACGAGGGCTTTGATCTAAGCGTCGCTTTTGAAATTATCCCCAGAACGCGCTTGCAGGCTTTGGTGGCGAAAGCCTCACAATTGGAGCTTCAACTGGCGTGCAATTGCACTGTGAATGCTTTCCTAGAACAAAACAGTTTTTTGGTCATTGATATCACGAACTCAGAGGCACCTGTGTCCGAAGTTCTAACGGACGTTGACAACAGACCGGAGGCCCTTGGGGTTCCAGTATCCGGCTTTACTTATGGTGAATTGCTTTGGTCGCAAGCTGATCGGCAAAGTGATCAAGACTCTGTAGACCTCATGCAGGAAGGATCAAGCGAAGCGGTCAATTCGAACGGCGAACAAACGAACCGGACGGAAAACGAACTTGTTTCAGAGACTCAAGAAAGGCTCTTGGCAGCGTTTTCGTCTGCGGCGTCCAGAGGAATATTGAGGCCGAAGCCTGATATTTCGATAGCCAGTTCAGCAGAAAGTTCTGAAGCACCGCCTGCGGAAATATTCGATACGTCAGAGCAGATACCAGTTGCTGCTATTCCTTCAACTGGAAACATGAGGATTTCCAATAGCAGTGACATACCCGAAAGCGGGCGAGAGCAGGACATTGTTGCGTCCAGCCCTGTTTGTGCGGATCCGTCGATAGTTGACTTTGCATCTTGGGGCGCTGAAGAGGACATGGGAAAGCAGATTGGTGCTTCGGTTCTTGATCTCTATGATCCGTCAGGTCGTTTGGTGCCGGAAAAAGTTCTGCATCACGCGCGCTTGCAGCTTTTCTTCGGACTAGGTCAAGAAGCGAAACAGACACTGGAAATGGCTCCAAACCTGAAGGCCGAGTATCCGGAATTGTTGGACATAGCTAACATTTTAGAGTTTGGCCACGCTCACAACCCCCGCAGTTTGCACCGCTTTGCAGATTGTGACTCAGATTTAGCGCTTTGGGCCCTTTTGGCAGCGTCGGAAATTCCAATGGACCGAACAGTCAATGCGCTCGCAGCTTTACGCGGGTTAGAAAAATTGCCAAACCACCTCAAGCCTCATTTTGCTCAAAAAGTAAGTGAGCGTTTGTCAGCGCGCGGCGATGTGGCAAATGCCAGCATCGCAATTCGGAGCTTTCAAAGGCTAGCTGACAACGATGCGCAGCCCAAAATGGTTCAAGCAGAGTTGTCGGACCTTCGTAACGAGTCCACGAAAGCCGACGCGATCATAAACGAAATAGTAAATAGCGAAACGAACGAAACGCCTGAGGCCATCATTGAGCTCATAGAACGACAAGTGGCTACAAGAAAGCCGGTGCAAGCAGACTTAGCTTTGCTCGCTGAAACCTATGCATTCGAACTAAGGAACTCAGAACAAGGACCAAAAATGTTTCGTTCCTTCGTTTTAGCGGCTGCCAGTTCAGGGCAATATGGCAAAGCGTTCGCATCTATAGAAGAACAGAAATCAAAACTTAATGCTGAGACTGTAACCGAACTTACGAGTTTTGCTTTCACCGAATTTGCCAATGGCGCAAGGGATGTGGACTTTTTGGCAGGCTACTTCGAGCAGTTTCCGACTAGCAAAGAAGCTTTGAACCAAAAAGCAATACTAGCGACTGCCGAAAGACTGTTCGACCTGGGCTTTCAAAATGAGGCTGAAGCAGTGCTTTTAAACCTTCCTGGTCAGCTTCTTTCACAAGACGTGAGAATGCTCAGATCAAGAATCTCGCTTTTTCAGAACAACTATCAGCGAAGCTACGACCTGATCAGTGACATAGACGGTCCGGAAGCAGCACTCATTAAGGGGCAGGCGATGCAGGGTCTGGGCAAGCCCGAAATCGCCGCTCAGTACTTTTCATTGGCGGAAGCTGAAACAGTCGCCAGAGATATGGCTTGGCTGTCAGACGATTGGAACAACCTTTTGACCGAGGAAGATCAGACGTTTGGGCAAGTGCGTGCGCTGGCAAACGAAGCCGTCGACAAAATACCACAAGACAATAGAATGATAGACAACAGCAACCGAGCGTTAGCTGCGAGTGCAAATGCAAGATTGGCTTTGGAAGGACTTCTGACCGAGCTTGAATTCAATAATTAAGACTAAAGCGTCATGCGAAAAACCTGAATCACGTAACGCTGCCTGAAACCAAATATTTCAACGCGTTACGTGATACTCGATGTTTCAGGTATTTCGTCAGACGCTCTAGTCGTGTTGACCTGCTCCCCTGAAAAGTCCGGTGTTTTGAGTTAGCCTGTTCTCCAAGTAAG